>NZ_JBBMRJ010000002.1:0-450935 GCF_037993085.1 Pseudomonas sp. YNh
CGGTCTTTTCGGCGTCCCCAAGCCGCCCATTTCCGGCTGATGGGCAACTTGTTCGGAGTTTCCTTAGCTCGATTCATCGCCGTCAGGATTTTTTGCGTACTCTCCTCGCGACGCTCACCTGATCCGTATATTCGATCTTTCAGGCGCCCGCAAAGGCGCCTGGCTCGCTCGTTGGCGAAGCGTCAGGTTGGTCTGCGCTTGTAATGAATGCTCGAAGACTTTTCCTGCCCGCTCCGCGCTTGAATGAAGTCAGAACAAAATTTCCTGCCTTTGTATGAACCACCCAGAAGCGCCCTACCCTATTCAACGAGAAGATCGGCGTGGTCGTTAGCAAATATGCCCCTGTGCGCTTTTCAATAAGCCCTGAAACGATTTGACCAACCACGACCCCCACTGCGCAATCATTCGAAATTTCAACGTCGCTCAGATAGGCAGTGATCGGCACAGGATACTGCTGAGCCATCGCTTGTATGATGCGCGTGAGCTGAAGAATCGATGGTTCTTCACCTGGGTACCTGATGATCTCATCTGTCATGAGTTCTTGCGCTCCTGCGTCCAATTCAACACCCCTCTGAGAGCTTTCGCTCCTAGAGGTGCTTAGATTTCAATGATGAAGTCCGGTACAAAGCCGGTCTTTTCACCTGGATACCCTCTGGGGTTCGATATGAGCCGACATCCCGAAACGACCGTGTCGACCGCGTAATGGGTATGGCCGAAGATCCAGGCATCAGCCTGCGAAACTAGGTCACCCCACTGGTTGAAGTACGCAGCACCGAGGTGGCCCTCATGACCATCACCAGAGACCTCTTCAATCGGGCAATGATGCGTGACGACGACCGTCTTGCCACCGAAGTCCTTAGCCAACTCCGTAGCCAGAAAGTCCCGCGCACAAATGTTGCGAGCGATGAGATCGACAGGGCGAAGCTTTCTAAAGCCCTCGCCGATTCGGATCTGGGTGAAGTCGCTCATCCACTCCCAGCACAACGACATCGCTACGCGGTAATCCCCTGTGGACGTAAAATCTGTCCACCCCGTCGCCGCTAAAAATCTCACATCACCAACGATCAGTGTCTGGTTATCCAGAACATGAACATGCCCAGCTGCCGCCTGTTGCATCTTCGTCAGCGTGCGGTCTAAGTGCCCCCGGTAGAACTCGTGATTACCAGGGACGTAGATCACTGGACAGTCAAACGCCGCGTTCGCCCACTCGACGCCTTGACCGCGCACAGAGATGTCACCCGCGAGCACGACCAGCTCGACGTCCAGCTTAGCTGGATCGAACGCCGAAAACTCATTGTGCAAATCCGAGTACACCGCAATCTTCATACCGCGCTCCATAGGGTAGCGTCGCTACTCCCGGGCCAGTCCGAAGGACGACCGGGCTGCAAAATATGCAATGTTCAAGGACGAAATGACAGAACCATCTCGAGCGAGGCTTGCTTCTTGTATCCGTCGCCGACAAGCAGATAGACCGTATTGCGAGTCTCAAACATAGATGGATGCTCATGGGAGATCGCGTACGTGGAACGCACCCAGCTGCCAGGTACGAACCGTCCTTGGCTGTCGTAAATGACCTCATGAGCGAGCACAATCATCGGCGCGATCCCGTCCGGCAACGGCTCAACCTCATTCGCGGGAATCTCAACGATGATCCAACGCTTCACCAAGCAAAACGCTTTTCCTGGAAAGCGCTGCTCTGCTGCTTGAACCAGCTCTCCTCTATCGTCAGTCCAACCATGGACAACCTCGCCGCCGCCGTAAAGAAACTCTGTAACCTCATCCAACGTGACCGCCATGAATCAACCTCTCGCGCTCGAGTAGACGTGTCCATCAGACGTGACAAATTCGTAAACCGGGGTCGGCTGGGTACCATCCTTGATCCGAATCTCGGAAAGCAGCTTCATCGAAAACTCTGATTGATTGGTCATCGCCGGGGGAGCGAGCAGATGAACTCGATTGACACTCAGGAAATCCACCGCATCCCCTTTGCACAGGGAGTCAACCCCCTCAACGCTCGACACCAAGCGTACAGTCGGGCCTAGGCATCCATTCACGAAGCCACTTCCTTCAACGACAAAGTAATAGCAATCAGGATTGAGACTTGCTGAATCCCAAAACAGATTCAGGCTGTCCAGAGCTAAAAACTGCCCTCGAAGTTCGGTTCTTTGGGTGACCAGCACAACACACTCCACCTATCAATCGGGGCAACTAGCTAGAACTTCGCCCAGAAACAATTCATATATATTGACAACTTTTCGCCCAGCAGCAAATGTCCATGCAGAACGCAAGTCATCTGTGGGAGCTAGTGAGACCACCATATCACCATTCCACATTCACTGCCTATAGTACGTGGATGTAGAATTTTCAGTGTGGCCTTATGCTTCCCTTTGCGGGAAGCTCTCCCATGCCAACGCGATACACTCTGGCAGCAGTCCTTCGCACCACGCGTGCCGCTCGTGGCCTATCCCAAGAACAGCTCGCCTCCACGGTGGAGCCTAGTCATTTGCACAAGATCGAGCACGCGAAATCCAATATCAGCCTCGAGATGCTCGAAGACATCAGTAAGCGCTTGGACGTCGATTCGGTGGCACTCCTCGCCGCTGCCGCCTCCTACGAACGCCAGGAATCACTCGAAGAGTTTATGACCCACCTCTGGGCGGAGCTGGGCAAGCTGGGTGAGATGCGTGTGATGGAAAGCCTGCCTGCGCAATTCTCGGGTAAAGCATTGATCGCAGCGAAATCAGGTAAGCCGCCAATCCCACCAGACAGAATTCAAGCAATCCTCGACTGCAAGGCAGAGGGCCTCACTCAAAAAGAGACCTCAGTGAAGCTGGAAATGCCATATTCCACAGTCCACAAGTTCTGGCACATGCCAGTTGCAGATCAGTGACGTAAGATGGCGGAAACGCTATAGGTCGACCGCCACTTAACGTATGCGACATTGAGACGTGGTCATGCCTCACATCTAGATCATGTCCCCCTAGGCTTAGCTCTTGCAGTTGCTTGTGCGACAAGGGGATCGTCAGGCCAGAAATGCTTGGGGTACCTACCCTTCAAATCCTTCTTCACCTCAACGTAAGTGGAAGCCCAGAAGTTCGCCAAGTCTTGAGTAACCTGAACCGGTCGGCGAGCAGGCGATAGCAAGTGCAGCTTGAGCACTTGGCGACCATTAGCAATGCGCGGCGTATCCGCTTGCCCGAAGAGTTCCTGTAGCCTCACGGCAAGTACAGGGGGACGCTCACCATAGTCCACACGGATGTTCGATCCCGAGGGTACTGCAATCGTCTGAGGCGCCTGTGTGTCTAACTGTTGTGGCAGAGGCCAGGGCAACAAGTTGCGAATGATGCTGGACAGGTCAAGTTGGCCAAAATGACTGAGGCGGGTCACCTTCCCAACGTAAGGCCCCAACCAATCCTCCAGCGACTGCAGCAATGACTCATCACGTAAGTCAGGCCACTCACTTTTGCTACCAGCTTCCTCATCAAGCACGCGCAGCAATTCGACCCTCGCCTGCCACTGACGGAGCTCAGGTGTCCACGGCAAAAGCTCCAGGCCTTTTCGCCGTACGTAGTTGAGCAACGCCTGAACGCGCGCTTCATCACCAAGGTTTGTCAGCGGCGCGCGGGACAGAACCAACTCCCCTACTTTCACTTGTCGCTCAGCGCGGAGTGCCCCCTCCCGTTCATCCCAATCAAGTTCATCCACCTGGCTGACCTGGTCTTTCAAGACCGTATCAAACAAAGCTTCATCCAGGTCGGCAGCGAGGTAAATCCGCTCTTCACGTTGGCCTTGCCGGCTGCCCAGGTCGGCGATCACCAGCCAAGAATGCTTCATCAGGGCATCGGTCTCGGTGAACATAGCTGCCCGACCATTCGCCAATCGGTATTCAGCCCCACCGGCACGACGTTGTTGCGCGACCCGGTCGGGATAGGCCAAAGCAAGTAGGCAGCCCACCCACCTCGGGTGGTCTGAATCAGCGACTGGTTGCGATGCTGAGCCGCGCAAGAATGACCGATATTGCCTGGCGAGTTGCTTCACACGTTGAACACCACCTTGCTCTCCCCGTTGCGCACGTTGCTCACCAGAGAGTATGGCCAAACGACTATGTAGGTCTGCCCCACCGCCACGCTGAATATCGCGCTCGCCGAGCAACGCTGCTATGTTGCACGCGGTTTCAGCCAGACCAAGCTCATGACCACGCAGCAGCAAATGCGCGATCCGTGGATGACTCGGCAACTCGGCCATCGCTTGGCCGTGCTTAGTCAATTGCCCATCTGGTTGCAAGGCGCGAAGGCGTCGAAGCAAGTCGTTTGCTTGGGCGTATGCAGCAGCAGGTGGCGCATCCAGCCAAGTCAGCTCGCTCGGCTGTACGCCCCATTTAGCCAGCTGCAGGGCTAGACCTGTGAGATCCGCTTGTTGAATTTCGGGCGAGCTGAAACCCGCCATCTGGTCGTGCTGAGTTTCAGACCAGAGTCGGTAGCAGGCACCAGGCTCCAGTCGACCGGCACGCCCCGCTCGTTGGGTGGCACTGGCCTTGGATATCCGCTGAGTATCCAGCCGGGTCATGCCACTGCGAGGGTCAAAACGCGGAACACGCTCAAGACCCGCATCGATGACCACACGCACACCGTCGATGGTCACACTGGTCTCTGCGATGTTCGTGGCCAGCACCACCTTGCGCATGCCTGGCGGTGCCGGATCGATTGCAGCTCGCTGCTGATTCAGATCAAGCTCACCGTGCAGGGGGCAAAGCAGCGTGTTTTTCTGTAACGACGGTGAGGCATGGAGCGCTTCCTCAAGCCCTGACAACACGCGGCGAATTTCGGCCTGGCCGGGAAGGAAAACCAGAAGACTCCCGGCCTGATCGGTGAGGGCGTCTAGGCATGCGCTGATGACCCGAGGCTCGATGTACTCACCCGGTTGCTGCGGTTTGTTCCAGATGGTGGTGACCGGGAACATTCTTCCCTCGCTCGTTACGATCGGAGCGTCATTCAGCAAACGCGACAGCCGCTCACCTTCCAGTGTTGCCGACATCAGCAACACCTTCAGCGGCGCATCGTCACGGAACAGTTCACGGCCATTGAGCGTGAGTGCCAAGGCAAGATCGGCATCGAGGTTTCTCAAGTGGAACTCGTCGAAGATCACTAAGCCCACGCCTTCGAGCGCCGGGTCGCTTTGTAGTCGGCGCGTGAGGATACCTTCAGTGACCACTTCGATTCGCGTCTTCGGCCCGACCTTGCTGTCCAGGCGGATGCGGTAGCCCACGGTCTCGCCAACCTTCTCACCGAGTTCTCCAGCCATTCGTTCGGCAGCAGCGCGCGCTGCAAGACGGCGTGGTTCGAGCATGATGACCGTCTGGCCTTGCAGCCACGGCTCATCGAGTAAAGCGAGCGGGACGCGAGTCGTCTTACCGGCGCCTGGCGGTGCTTGGAGCACCACTTCATCTCGCTCTTGGAGGGCATCAAGAAGGGCCGGCAGCGCGGCATTGATTGGCAACGAACTCATGTGGACTCCTGCGACAGGCGCGCAGTATACAAAGGTTCGTCAGGGGATAGATGCGAAGGACGGATAGCTCAGCGACCAGCGCCCCTGAGTAGAGCCGTTGTCGGCGAAACCACGGTCAAGTGAGAAAAGTCGGGGCATCGCTCTCCCTCGACAGCAGCATATGTTCAACCGTGCGCTCCTCCGTTTATCTGCTAAACCTCTTGGTGAACGCTGCGCGCAATTCGACACTAAAGTGCGTTTCCGATTTTGTAATGACCTCTAGGCACCAAGACTGTTCATGTATACAGTAGTGGTATGAACCATCAGTTCAGCATGACCTTTCGGCGAATACGTAGGCCAAATGGATTGATCTCGTATAAGCTTTGCCGCCGAAAAAGCACGCCCACAATGCCCACGTTCGTCGCTACCGCGACAGTAAGGATTCGAATGAGCAAGCGGCTTCCCAACCTGAGGCTTACGTCGCCTCGATGCACATTCTGCGGAGCCATATGGCACCCGGCAGAAGGCATCGATGCGGTCACCACGTGTTGCCCGAACTGCGCCGACCAGCGCAGGGCCGTTGCTCAAGCTCATTTCCAAACCAAGCCACTGAGCGCTGCCGACTTTGTGGACGGTTATCTGCTCCCGCGACGATCGCGCATTGCCGCTGGCTGAGTTCCGCTGGCGATTCCTCTATTCGCTGAAGTAGCTTTCCAGCTCTCGGTCGACCTGCTTGCGGCCTATGACGCCTGGCGATTGCTTGAGGGTCATCACGCGGCCTGCCCCAAGTGGCTGGCTCCATGCCTTCCACTCATGGCGCCGCTCCGAATGCAGCTTCCACTCTACGACCTTTGTGCGCTTGGGGGCCGGTAGCTCCCACCGCACCAAATCCGGCGTAACAGTGGTCTCCCAGGATGGCTGGGTCGGCAGAGCTGATATAGCGTTGAGAACTTCACCCGTCGTTGCATACCGCGCAGACGGATCATCGGCGAGCATCTTGCGGATGACGCGGCGCCAAGTCTTAGGCACATGCGGCAGCCAGCGCAAGCGATCAACGAGTCCACCTTCATGCACTATGTCGCCCGGTGCCTCGTTTTGAAGAACGTACCAAGCTTCGCCATGCAACAGCCGGAACAAGGTCATGCCTAGGGCCCAGATGTCAGTTTTGACACTCGTGTTCGCTCCCTGCCAGACCTCAAAGGCAATGTGATCCCGATACCCAGCAGCAGAGCCGTAGCCGAGCAGCAGGTCATCCGTGACAAGACCAAAGTCACCCAACTTCGCCAAACCTGCCTGATCAAGCAGAATGTTCCCCGGCTTGATGTCCCGGTGCAGCATGCTCTTGCCATGCAACGCGCCAAGCCCAATCAACACGTCCGTCGCCACTTTGTGAACACGGGACAGTGTCATCGGCCCTTGCTCATACGGCGTCTGCAGCGAACCGCCCGAGCAGTACGCCATGGTGAAACGGATGCTGGTGCCGAGATCCTCAATGCCGTAGACCTGCACGACATTCCGATGCGAAGCGGTCGACAGGTGTTTGGCTTCGGCCAGGAACCCCTCCTTTGTAACCACCCACGTCGCGTCGTCATGCTCGGGCTTACGGGAAAGAACCTTAACCGCGACATCCCCATGGACGCCGCACTTGCCCAAGAAAACCTCACCGAAGTGGCCGTTGCCCAGCCTCCTAATGATTTGCAGCGCCGGAACAACACTACTCATGGCCGATTCCTGTGGGCGACTACCAACATGGCGGCCTCGCGGCTCCCCTTACGCAGCTTGGCTCCATCGAGCTGCTCCTCCCAGAAGTCGTCATCCTTCAGGACTTCATCAACCTTTCGCTTGTAGGTTCTGCTTATCCAGCCCTTTTCCAGTACACGGGTCGCACATGCGGACGCAGCGGCGCACATGATCACACCCCGCAATTCTGCACCGTCCAGAATGCCATTCCCGCCGCCACCCTGAGGAAGAGCACTGGCCTTGATAACGATCTGATCTACACCGTTCTGCTGGATGTAGCCCGCACAGCGGTGGAACAGCGTTTCATAGGCTTTCGCACGATCGCCCCCCGCGAGCTTCCAGGTCTCATCCCTGTTCAGGATGAGCGGGGCATCCGGCTCGTCCGGAATAGTGGTGTCTACAACTGTTACGTCACTCGCGGTGATGACCAGCCCTACGCAACGTGATGCCATGTACTTTTCCTTGTGAAGGCAATTAAATATCACGCCATGGTATTACAGCGGCCTGCATCGTCAATTCACTTGCTCTGTGAACGACGATCAGCAGGCCACCGATTAACTAGAATAAGCTGTCTATCCTGCAGGTTTCAGCCATTTAAGATATCCGATGATTGGTTCGAAATTGGCTGATCTGGGAGTATCACTGCCGGTGCCCGAAATTGTGATAGCGGCACGAGCGCGGCTTCAGGGCTGCTCTTCATGCGGCTATGTGTAGACGCTGGAAATGAAAGGGATATGGCCTAATCGGCCATTTGCAACGGCTCAACGTAGGACTGAATCGTGGACGATTGGCAGGAAATGCTGCGGAAAATGTGGGGCCGGGCAAAGACGTTTTTGTGTTGGACTGGCGCCTTCATCAAGAAGATCTTCTTGGGTACGTGCATGCTCGTAGGAACGAGCTGGGGATCCATGATCATCGCGTTCCTCACTATCGGCAGCGCCGCGATGATCTCGGTGATGAGCGGCGACATCAAAAACGAGTACACCGCCGTACACACCTGGCCCGAGTTCTTCGCAACAGACTACCTGTGGCCGTCCATTCAGCTCTCCATCGCCGCAGTCATCTTGGTGTTCTTACGTGAGGTAGGGGTCGTCACCTCAACCCGGAAGAAGGAAAAAGAGCTACAGGATCGCCTGACCACCATGCCGCCCAAGCAGTTTCTCGCCGCCTATAGCGACGCGATGATCGACATTCGGCAGCTTTACGAGGGCCTACTGGAAGAAGGTGCGCCGCCGTTGACCCGTAAAGGTCTCGCAGGCGACATCCGCATGATGCTCACGAAGATCCTGGTCTTGGCACAGAACTGGGACAGTGCGCCCTCCGAAACGTACAGGGCCAACATCATGATGATTGAGGAAGACAAGGATCTCATCCGCAGGGAGTACTCGGAGCAGGTAAACGACAGCCCCTTCTTCCTGTTCAACTCCAACATCGATGCTCGCTTGGATAACGCAGACGGCATCCTACACATCACAGACCTTGAGCTCTCAACCTTGGTCGGCGCCCAGGTTTTGGCAAAGCCGGACACCGATATCGTGCCGATTTGCTTCCCGTTCAAAATGGATGCGTCGGATCACGCCAAATCGCACCCGAACCTACCCGGCGGGCCTGTAGCGGTCTCGACCATGGCATCTCAATATATCGAAGACTCTCGGACACACTTCAAGCAGTGGCTAGATGATGAAGCGCTGCAAAATTCGCATATAACTGAACACTATAAAACCACCATCTCCCGTTATTACAACTCTCACCGCTACGCTACGTCCATTCTTTCCATTCCATTAGTTTCTCGTAATAATGGTGAAGGGATCCCACACCCAATTGGATGCTTAAATATCTACAACAACAAAGCGAACATCCTTATGGGTGATAGCCGTAACGCACAATTTGTACAGTTATTGCAACCAATTTGCGCGTATTTGCATGATATGATATTCTTATACCGTGAAACTAACGACATGGAGGCTAGTTAAAATGACCGAACTTGCCAGAACTGAAGACGTTACTGTGACTACAGGTGACGTAGCAGTTGAGGTCTCCAATGCTCGGAAGAACAAAGCTTTCGCGAAGATTTACAATAGCCGTATGTCTCGTGAAGAGCTTAGGGCTTCTATGCTGGAGAAGGCGAAGAACGTTGTCGAGAAAGGCATCGGCTCGCTCGACCTGGTAACTGTAGTCGAGCACCGCTAGCCGCTCAGTACCCCATCACTGCGACGCGCTAGCAGCTTGCTTGAAGGCCACCGAAAGGTGGCTTTCTTGTTTCTGTCATCCATGCACTCATCCGCCCCGTAAGGCGACGCGCCCCGCTCACTTACAGCAGCAATCGTGTCCTTCCCACTTACACGCGAGTGGCTTCAGGATCAGCCCCCACGTTGAGCAGAGGGGATCAAACTCTGAGCGCTTTGGTGGCAAAAACTCTCTTGTCGCCGCCGTCACGCTGTGTCGGGCCACGTCATATTTTGCAGTCGCTCATCCGGCAACGCCGGCTTGGCTCTTGTGCCCTTAGCTCTGCGACTCCTGCTGCTCTAGACTAGCTGGAGTAATGTCCACCTCCTGGCAAACGCTCCAAACATCACTATCTTCTAAGAAAGTCGAGAGCGTGGTATCCGATGTAGCGTGGACTTCGACTTTTGAATTTCGCTCGCCATCAATCTCAGTATAAAACACATATTCAACTTTCGAATACAACCTCACAACCCGCGGCACCTGAATTATGCTACCGAAAACCTCAAACTTCTGACCTTCTCCTTCGGCAATCCGAATTATCTTCCCGCCAGGATTATTATCAATCTCTTCGAAAGAGGCACCTTCATGATACGCGAATGGCCCGACACATATCCTCGTAGGCTGTAGGGCACGTTCAATCGAACCACTTCCTAGTCGAGCATAATTTCTTAGGAGCTTATATGTAGCCGGGTTCAGCATGGTATTCTTAATTATCAGAGGCTCAGCGCACCTTTGTGCAATTGCCCTGGCAAAACCGATGTAGTCAATTAAAAACTGTACCTGCGCGTGTAAAACCTCATTGTGCGAGTTGGCTTGCGAACTGAATGTGCTCGCATTCTCGGCAATTTCGATTTCAATTACGAACCGCCCTGTATCTAAAAGCTTGGCAGCATTGGCGAGTTTTTGAAACCGGGGAAGATTAAGAATATTTTTCCCGACCCACGCCTCGAGATTGAACAACAAGTCGAACTTGGCATCTCGCCCTTCGTGAGAGCAGTACGCTTTGACCTTAAAGAAACCATCGAAAGCACTACCTTCAAACACTGTCCGAAGTGAGCCAGAATAGTAGTAACAAGGGAACACATCCAATACGGTTTCATGGCCCTCAGGGGTTCTGACAAAAAGAGTCGCGCGAGCTTCCTTTCTAGGAGCCGACATAGTCAGCACTGCTTGTTCAATCCCCTTGATGCCGCTATGGAATGCTTCGAACAGCTTGGAACCTTCAATTTTAAAATGCGCACCAGAAATGGTCAGTTCCCGACCCTCTTCTAGGAAGGCCTTTTCGGCTGCCAAATACCCTTCAATTTTATCTACGTCTTCGATGACGAGGTTGACGTTAACGTCTTCATCAACTGCCCTGATCAAATGCGTGAAAGCACTTCCAATTTTATTCACTTCGACGGTGAATCGCGGATCGAGGTTGGCCAGGTTAGATTCGTAGCCCTTCATTATTTCCGCAACCGGTGTTTGGAGCGGATCATCGGATCTGTTAATAAATCGATGGAGCAGATCGGCTGATTCTTTACCCGCAGCTGCTTTAACTTCTTTCTCAGTGAAGCTCTTTTGGTTCAGGAGGGAGTTGGATCTAGCCTCGGCATCGCGCTTCCACTGGAGCAGCGTTTTAACACTGTAGGGGGACTCGTCAGCATCAATGAGCTTCGAATGTGTTTGGCACATCCAGATGCCATTGTCGAAGTGCTTGCGATCTTCTGGGGACTGGTGCTCATCGTATCGTGGGCCGCCTGGTGCAGCAGCTTTAATGTGGCATGCGACACCAATGCCTACAGTGCCCTCTCCGTTCGATTTCGCGCCATGGGTATGTACGTAGCAGCCCGGGAAAGAACACACGTTTCCAGCGCTATCACGAAGCTTCTGTGTTGTCGTTCCTAGGAAGTTGTCGCGCTTTGGAGCGGCTTTGGCTTTCTTCTTTGCGCTGTTTTTTGGCTTGGATTTCGGCCCGCTCATGCACTGTCCTGGTGATGAATTTTGGATGTGCTGATGATGCTTGGAAATCGAGCGGATTGCGATGGTTGGAGGGGTGATGGTGTGGTTGGGTGGGATGGGTCTGGAGGGCGTCGGGGGTGGCTGTGGTCGACGTGGTTGGGTGGGTTGGGTTTGAGATCGTGGCACCTACCGGGGGTGGGATTTGGAATCGCACCGAGGTTGCTTAAGGAAGGAAAAAGAGGATGGGGCCCCTAGGGAGATGTCCTGGAAGGAGCTCAGTGGAGGGAGGGGAATGCCCTGCTTTTTGACAAGATATTGGGGTTTTTCAGTGAAAGTGACAAAACGTGGAATTCGTCAAAGATCAGCAGGCCCACGCCTTCCAGCGCCGGGTCGGCTTGCAGGCGGCGGGTCAGAATGCCTTCGGTCACCACCTCGATACGGGTTTTCGGCCCCACCTTGCTGTCCAGGCGGATGCGGTATCCCACCGTTTCACCCACCTGCTCGCCCAGTTCACTCGCCAGCCGTTCGGCTGCCGCACGCGCCGCCAGGCGCCGCGGTTCGAGCATGAGGATGGTCTGCCCGGCAAGCCACGGCTCGTTCAGCAGCGCCAGCGGCACGCGGGTGGTCTTGCCGGCGCCGGGTGGCGCTTCGAGCACAGCTTCGTCACGTTTTTCCAGGGCTTGGCGCAAAGCAGGCAGCACGGCATCGATCGGTAATGAAATCATGGTGGTCCTCGAACAATCTGGCGAGTATAACGGCGAACCCAGCCTGCTCTATCATGGTCTTAAGCTTCAGGCGCAGGCGCTTCGCTTGCCCTGATGAATACCTTCTCGGAGATTTACATGCGCATCCCATCCCGCGTCATCGGCGGCGCCCTCATCGCCACCTTGCTGACCCAGCTGACGGCCTGCGGTACCATTTTCTACCCGGACCGGCGCGGCCAGATCGGCGGCAAGATCGACCCCGTGGTAGCCGCAATGGACGCCATCGGCATTCTGTTCTACGTCATCCCGGGGCTGATTGCCTTCGGCATCGACTTCGCCACTGGCGCCATCTACTACCCGGGTGGCCGCACCGCCCAGGTCGACCCGGCCAAGCTGCAGGAAGCGGTCAGCCCCGACGGCAAGGTCGACAACCTGAAGTTGCAGGCCATCATCGAAAGCGAACTGGGCCAGCGCCTGCCGCTGAACGACCCACGGCTGATCCAGCACCGCGGCAGTGTCGAACAGCTGGCCAGCCTGGGCCTGGTGCCGGCAGCCTGACACCCACTCACGGACCTGGACCACGGATGATCACCTCGGCTGAACACCAGCGCCTGCTACGCCTTGCCACCCGCGCTTCACTGGCGGTGGCCAGTATCCTGGTGCTGAGCAAGGCGCTGGCCTGGTGGCTGAGCGGCTCGGTGAGCCTGCTGGCCGGGTTGACCGACTCGGCACTGGATGCTGTCGCTTCGTTCATCAACCTGCTCGCCGTGCACTACGCCTTGCGCCCGGCCGACGACGACCATCGTTTTGGCCATGGCAAGGCCGAAGCCTTGGCCGGTATGGCGCAGGCGCTGTTCATCGGCGTCAGTGCGGTGCTGATCGGCGTGCAGGCGGCCGAACGCCTGCACACGCCACAACCTTTGGGCGATACCGGCGTCGGCATTGCAGTGATGCTGTTATCGCTGGGGCTGACCCTTGCCTTGCTGGCACTGCAACGCAAGGTTATTCGCCTGACCGGCTCCACCGCAGTGCGGGCCGACTCCCTGCATTACCGCTCGGACCTGCTGTTGAACGGCAGCATTCTGCTGGCCCTGTTGCTGGCACGCTTTGGCTGGCCACAACTGGATGCACTGTTCGGCCTGGGCATTGCCTGCTACATCCTCTGGAGCGCTTTTCAGATTGCCCGCGAGAGTACGGCGATCCTGATGGACAAGGAGCTGCCCGGTGAAGTTGGCGAGGACATGACCACACTGGTGTTGGCCATACCCGGGGTGAAAGGCGTGCATGACCTGCGTACGCGGGTGTCGGGTAACCAGTGGTTCGTGCAGCTGCACCTGGAGCTGCCGGAGCAGTTGCCGCTGCATGATGCGCATGGGTTGTGCGTGGAGGCCTCGCGGGTGATCCGCCAGCGTTATCCTCTGGCGGATGTGATGGTGCACGCCGACCCGGTGTGAATTAACAAGGGCCCTATCGCCGGCGAGCCAGCTCCCACAGGGGTGCACTGGCCTGACGGCATGTGCAATACCTGTGGGAGCTGGCTTGCTGACGACAGGGCCGGGACCGACAGCACATCTGGCTTAGTTGATGCTGTAACCCCGGCCACTGAAGCAGGCACCCAGCGCCCGGCGATAGGTGTCGAGCACATTGGCCGCCGGTGCGTAGGTCGCCGTCGCCGGGTCGAACCCCGACTGGCTCACCGCCCAGCGATGGCACTGGTAGCGGTCCTGCTCCTGCTGCTGTTGCCCCTGCCCGTTCATCGGGTAAGCCACCACGTCATACCCGCCGTTTGCCGGTGCCACCGGTACAGGCGCAGGGGCGCCGACGGGCGGGTTGACCACCACGTATTCCTGGCTGTCAGCCAGGTACTGGTAATAGGTGTCGGCCACCAGGAAGAACATCGCCCCACCCAGCCAGACCTCCTGCGCATAGGGCGGCAGGTAATTGACCCGCACGCCGTAAGGCGGGGTCACGACGATGTAACTGCCACCATGGGGGCGATACCAGTAGCCACCGGAGTAGAAGTAGTCCGCCCCCCGGTAGGGCACTTTCCAGTAGCGGTCGGGGAAATGATCGACAGTGTGACCCGGTCGATACTGCGGCCCAGGCCCCCAACCATTGCCGTGGCCATCCGGGCGCCCCTGCCAGTCGCCACCGGGGCGTTGCCCCGGGCCGCCAGCCTCCCATTGATGGTTATCGCCGTGGCGCCGGGGGATGTCCTGATAGTAACCCTGCCTTGGCGGCTGGGTCTGGCGCACTTCGTCGCGCGAGTTCAGCGAGCGGCCGGGCGTACCTTCTGCCTGCCCCTGTTGGCCACGTTCGCCATGCCCCTCACCCGGCCCTTCGGCCAAGGCCCCCAGGCTGATGCTCAAACCCAGCAAAACAACACCTGCCAACTGCCAGATGCGCGACTTCATGGTGTTCCTCACGGTAGAAAATACGGCAACTAGAGCCAGTCTACCGTGACGGCACCACAGGCCAATTAAATTTCCAGACAGAAAAAAGGGAGGCCACAGGGCCTCCCTTCTGAAATTGTCGTCCGTGCTCGGCACTTGTGGCGCCGGCTCACCTCACACCGTCTTCTGGAAGGTGTGTAGCCCGGGGGCCGAGTGCATCCTGTTGGATGGCTGGCCGCGACCGCCCGCCTAGGGCGCGTCGCCGTGGACTGATGTCCGGGCAGTGATTCTGTTGATAAAGATACCGGACAGGTTGCGGCAGAGGATTGCGAAGATTGCTCAGATAAATAGCACTTGCGCAATTTTTCACCCTGGATTGATAATTCGCCGCAATACGAACAGAAAAGGGCAAATGCCATGAGCAAACTTGACCGCTACGACCTGAGCATCCTCGCCGAATTGCAGCGCGATGCGCGCATTTCCAACCAGGAACTGGCCGAACGCATAGGCCTGTCGCCTTCGCCATGCTCGCGTCGGGTCAAGCAACTGGAGGACGACGGCTACATCTCGCGCCAGGTGGCGCTGCTCGACCGCAAAAAGCTGGGCCTGAGCCTCACCGCCTACGTGCTTATCGGCATGGACCGCCATACCCCGGAGCGCTTCGAAACCTTCGAGGCGGCCATCCGTATCCTGCCGCAGGTGCTTGAATGCAGCCTGGTCACCGGGATGGATGCCGACTACCAGCTCAAAGTGGTGGTGCCGGACATGGACCATTACCAGAAACTGCTTCTAGGCAGCCTGACCCGTATCGAAGGCGTCACCAGCGTGCGTTCAAGCTTCGTGCTCAACCAGGTGTTGGCCAGCACCGAGCTGCCATTGACCCACCTGCGTTAAATGCCCACGGTAGCCGGCGTATAATCGGCTGCTCAGCCTGCCTGGAGAACACAGATGGATCCCGCCGTATTCGAAGAGTGGATGATGATAATCCTGGTCACCGTATTGATCGGTTTCATGGGTTTCATCGTCTGGGACCTGGCGAAAAAGTCCAAGGCAGGCAAGTTCGGGACGTTGATCCTGTTCTTCGTGCTGGGGCTGGGGGTGCTGGCCTTTATCATCAAGAGCGTGGTGGTGGGGTTTCTCGAAGGCGTATAAAAATTTCAGGGCCCATTCGCGGGCACGCCCGCTCCCACAGATTTGGCGTTGCCTTCGAGTACTGCGCCGTCCCTGTGGGAGCGGGCGTGCCCGCGAACAGGCTCATGACCTGAACTAAAGCTTGGCAGGGACTTCGCGCCAGCAACCCTGCTCCAGCCCATCCAGCGCCCAACCCCCTATCCGCACCCGCACCAAACGCAAGGTCGGCAGCCCCACTGCCGCCGTCATCCGCCGTACCTGCCGGTTACGCCCCTCGCGAATCACCAGTTCCAGCCAGCTGGTCGGCACGCTCTTGCGAAAGCGTACCGGCGGGTTGCGTGGCCACAGGTCGGGTTCTTCCAGGCGCCGCGCCTCGGCCGGCAAAGTCGGCCCATCGTTCAGCTCCACGCCATCACGCAAGCGCTGCAATTGCTCGTCGCTCGGTTCCCCTTCCACCTGCACCCAGTAAGTCTTGGCCAGCTTGTGCTTGGGGTCGGCAATACGCGCCTGCAGCCCGCCATCGTTGGTCAGCAACAGCAGGCCTTCACTGTCGCGGTCCAAGCGCCCGGCCGGGTAAACGCCCGCGATGTCGATGAAGTCCTTGAGGGTCGCGCGCCCTTCGCCGTCGCTGAACTGGGTCAGCACGTCGAACGGTTTGTTGAACAGGATCAGGCGCGGCTCGGCCGGCGGCGCCTTGGGCTGGCGACGCGGGCCGGCGGCAGGCCGCGCCTGGGGGCGGCGCGGCTTGTTACGGGGTGGCAGTGACATGGATCCTCAGCGGAACGGCGGCTCATCGAAGCTGCGCAGTTTACGCGAGTGCAGCGAGTTGAGCTCGGTGCGCAACAGGTCGAGGGCGGCAATGCCGATCTTCAGGTGCTGGCTGACCGCCCGGTTGTAGAAGGCGTTGGCCGAACCCGGCAGCTTGATCTCGCTGTGCAGCGGCTTGTCGGACACACACAGCAAGGTGCCGTACGGCACGCGCAAACGGTAACCCTGAGCAGCAATAGTGCCGCTTTCCATGTCCACGGCCACGGCACGCGACAGGTTGATCAACGGCCGTTCCTGGGCCCATCGCAGCTCCCAGTTACGGTCGTCGTAGGTCAGCACGGTGCCGGTGCGCAGGCGTTTCTTCAGCTGTTCGCCACGTTCGCCGGTAACCTGCGCAGCCGCTTCCTGCAAGGCCAGTTGCACTTCGGCCAGGGCTGGAATGGGGATGTTCGGCGGCACCACCCGGTCGAGAATGCCGTCACGGCGCATGTAGGCGTGGGCCAGCACGTAGTCGCCGATGGTTTGCGACTGCCGCAAGCCGCCGCAGTGGCCGATCATCAGCCAGCAGTGCGGGCGCAGCACGGCCAGGTGGTCGGTGATGTTCTTGGCGTTGGAAGGGCCGACACCAATGTTGACCAAGGTCACGCCGTCGCCGTCGGCGGCGATCAGATGGTAGGCCGGCATCTGGTAGCGGTGCCAGATCACGCTGGCGACCAGGGCCTGGGTTTCACCGTGATCCATGGCTTTTTCGATCACCACGTTGCCTGGCAGCACCATGCGCACGAAGCGCGGGTCGTCGCGAAGTTGCTCCAGACCGTGGCTGATGAACTGGTCGACATAACGGTGGTAGTTGGTCAGCAGGATCCACGGCTGCACATGGCGCCAGTCGCTGCCGGTGTAGTGCACCAGGCGGCGCAGCGAAAAGTCGACGCGCGCGGCGTCGAACAGCGCCAGTGGGAAAATTTCGGCACGGTCCCAGTCGTACAGGCCATCGGCGATGTTGTCAGTGGCGGCCGACAGGTCGGTGCTAGGGAACACCCGCGCCAGCTGCGCGGCGGTAATGCCGCTGCCGGCCAGTTCGTCGCCCTGGTCGACTACGTAAGGGTATGGAATGTTCTGCTCGCTGATGCCTACCTCTACCGTGACGGTGTAGTCGTGCATCAGGGGGCGCAACTGCTCCAGCAAGTAGCCACGGAACGCAGCGGGCTGGGTGACGGTGACGCTGTAGGTGCCGGCCACCTGCACCTTGGCATAGGCCCGCGTGGTGGCGGCGACCTCACCGTGGCTGTAGTAGGTCAGGCGCAGCGCCGGGTAGCGGAACAGGTCGCGCTCATCGGCGCCCGGCTCGGTACGGTCCTTCAGGTAACGCTTGAGGGCCTGGCTAAGGGCCCCGGTGGCCTGTTCATGCAGGGCCGCCAGACGGTCGACGGCCTGTTCGGGGGTATCAACGACTACAAAAGCGTGGCTCACACTGTGCTTCCTGTCTGGACATGCATGTGAACCATCTTGCCTGCGTTTCATGGCAATTACATCCCCGGCGGTCAGTACCGGCCTCAACGCCGGCAAGCCAGCTCCCACAAGTCCTCCACCGGTATCGAACATTGCGCATTACCTGTGGGAGCTGGCTTGCCGGCGATAGGGCCTTCAAACACACCTCAACTCGGCCAGGCAGGTGTTGCCCTGACCACCAATGCCTGCACATCCACACCCCGTGGCAGCGCCCCATACGCCCGTCCACCACCCGCCAGGCGGCTACCGATAAACGCATCGCTGACCACCGCGTTGCCCGCCTCCAGCAACAGCTTGGCCTGAAGCGCCAGGGCGATATCCTCGGTCAGCTGCCGCGCGCGGTACTGTATGTCGCCGGTGTCGGCAAATGCCCCCTTGAGGTTGCCGATATGCGCCGCCAGCCGCGGATCCCCATGCCCGTCGCCCAATTCGGCGAACAGCGCATCGAGCACGCCCGGCTCCTTGGACAAGGCCCGCAGCACATCCAGGCACTGTACGTTGCCAGAGCCTTCCCAGGTCGAATTGACCGGTGCCTCGCGGTACAGACGTGGCAGGATGCTGTCTTCGACATAACCCGCACCGCCCAGGCATTCGGCGGCCTCGTTGATCATGGCCGGCGCCCGTTTGCAGATCCAGTACTTGCCAACCGCCGTGACCAGCCGGGCGAAATGCGCCTGCTGCGGGTCGTCGGGTTGCTCCAGCGCCTGCCCCATACGCAGGCTCAGGGCCAGTGCCGCCTCGCTTTCCAGGGCAAGGTCGGCCAGCACGTTCTGCATCAGCGGCTGCTCATTGAGCAACCGGCCGCCGACCTTGCGGTGCGCGCAGTGGTGGGCCGCCTGGGTCAGCGCCTGGCGCATCAGGGCGCTGGAGCCGACCATGCAGTCGAAACGGGTCATGGCGACCATCTCGATGATGGTCGGCACACCCCGCCCTTCCTCCCCAATCATCCATGCCAGCGCACCACGGAACTCCACCTCGCTGGAGGCGTTGGAGCTGTTGCCCAGCTTGTTCTTCAGGCGCTGGATATAGAACTGGTTGCGGTTGTCGTCCGGGCGATGGCGCGGCAGCAGGAAGCAGCTCAGGCCTTTTTCGGTTTGCGCCAGCGTGAGGAAGGCATCGCACATGGGTGCCGAGCAGAACCACTTGTGCCCGACCAGCTCATACGGCTGGCCTGGACCAGGTGCCCCTACCGGGTAGGCCCGCGTGGTATTGGCGCGCACATCGGTGCCGCCCTGCTTCTCGGTCATGGCCATGCCCAGGGTGACCCCGGCCTTGTGCCGGTCGCCGACGTTGCGCGGGTCATACTCGCAGGCAAGGATTTTCGGCAGCCAGTACTCGGCCAGCTCGGGCTGAAGGCGCAGCGCCGGCACGGCAGCGAAGGTCATGGTCAGCGGGCAGCCAGTACCGGCTTCGGCCTGGCTGTGCATGTAAGTCATCGACGCGCGTGCCACATGGGCGCCAGCGCGGGGTTCGGCCCATGGCAAAGAAGGCAGGCCGTGTTCGACGGCGGTACGCATCAGCTCGTGGTAGGCCGGGTGGAACTCGACCAGGTCGATGCGATGGCCATAGCGGTCGTGGCTGATGAACTCCGGCTTGTGCGCGTTGGCCAGGAAACCTGCCTGCATCAGCGGGCCGCCCGCCAGGGCGCCGTAGGCATCTATCCGCGACTCGGCCCAGCCCGCGCCGAAACGCCGTGACCATTCCTGCAAAGGCAGGTCGAGGCGGTACAGGTTGGCACCGTCGAGAGGCGGCGGCTGGTTGGTGACTTCGTGGGTTTCAGCGTACTGGTGCAGGTTCATCGGGGGGCTCCTGGATCCGGGTAGGCTTGAGAGACCCAGTGAAGCACTGCTTGCGGGGGAGTCAAAGGGGCATTAATGACTAAACGTGTGGTGGGGGCGGCGCATGCCTTGGGAGGCATCAGGGCTGACAGGCGGTGCCACCCTGGAAGGTTTGTAGTCCAATTCTCTATCCCCTGTAGGTCCTTTCCTAAAGCCTCCCTGCCCCGAAAATACCCGTCTAGAGGCTGCTAGGTTCCTGGCTTTCATCCTCAAAAAAGAGGCAAGCCATGAGCATGCGCATGAACATCTTTGGCCGATACCAGGGCCTTGAGGGCGACCAAACCACCACAGGCGCTATCTGCATTGCCAGCCGGGCCAGGGGCCGCGTGCATGGCCGCAACTGGCTGCTTCAAGGCGACCCGACCACACCCTGCCCGCTCTGTGGACAAGCGGGCACCATCATCGAGGGCGAATCCCGCTGGCGGCAGGACGACATACCCACTGCTCTGGATGGAGCGCTGGTGCAATGCGGGTGCCCATCGGGCAGCAATCGCCTGGTTGCAAGTGGACACGCCCCTGCGGCGTCGCGCAGGGCGCCTGCACCTGAGCCTGTTCATGAGGCACCACCACAGGCCCAAGCGAGTAACCAAGTAAGCAGCAGCTATCAACCTCGGGCACATCAGCCCTCAAAAACAGCGCAGGGCATGGAGCCTGGCTTCTACATTGTTCCGCGCTGCGTGACGTATCAGGAAGTCTTGGCAGAACTCGGCGCGCCGCAGGCCAACCTGCCTAGCTCGATTCTGGAACGACTGAACCCGACCTATCAGCGAGGGTTCAAGGCAGGTGAGATCTTTGTTATCGGCGACGGTTTGCGGCGGCCGGTGTGCACGCGTGAAGAACTGACTGCAATGAGTGCGGCGAAGCAGGCGCGGGAAGCGTTGGCGAGCCTGACGCCAGAAGAGGCCGAGTTCATGATGCGCCATCAGGCCGAGATTGCCGGTTTGCTCAGCGATGTGAGCCTGGCGATGGGGGTAAGTGAGGCGATGGTTGGCAGGTCGCTGGATGAACTCAGCGAGATACTAAGAAAAATTGAAGACCTGCATAAAGATCAATTCATCAAGCATGGGCATCTTAGGCACCCTGAGTTCTTTGCGGAACGCCAAAAACTGTTCACACAACTAAGTGCAAACTTAAAAGCAACCGTTTTAAACAAACGCCTCAACCTTGGAAATTATGAAAACCTCCGCAGGGATTTAGGTATATCATCAAGAAGCTTAGTACACCACTGGAGTAAAGCAGGGGCTCCGAGCCACATCCCTGGTTATTCGACACATCTAAAGAAACTGGCCAAGATGGCTAAATACCTTAAAGCTGGAGGATCTGTTGCCATTACTGTTGGCGGCGCTAGTTCGGCGGTAAAAATCTCCGAAGTTTGCCAAGCAGGCAATGTTAAATCCTGCCAAAAGATCAAAGTCACTGAGGCAGGAAATTTTTCTGGTGGACTAGCTGGGGGCTGGCTAGGCGGCAAAATAGGAAGCAAAGCCGCCACGAAGGTTTGCTGGAAAGCCGGAGCCAATGGATTGGTGTGCGGAGTAGTGATTACTGGCGCAGGAGCATTGGCCGGAAGCCTCCTAGGCATGGGAAGTGGCGAAAAATTAGGCGAGGTCATTTTTGAGGCCATTCAAGATGATTGATCATCTGGACATCAAATTACGGCTACTCATATTGGCCTCACCATTCTGCCTGGGCCTTCTATCACTCGCAATAGATATTCAAATAGCCTGCTCTCGCCAATATGCAAGCATGACCAAATCACTCTCCCGGAGCAAATGCCTTTCCTATTCCGTAGCTCTCTGGGGTGAAGAACATATACGCTCGAGACTTTTGGTGATTTTCATGATCACTGGCACCATTACATTCCCTAAGTCCAGCATCCGCAGAGGCATACTGGATGCTCGAGACTACGATCAACTACCCAGAAACTTGAGAGCGAAATTGGTTATCGCATCCTGGGCAAACACCATTGGATTCACCTGGCTGACCATCAACTACTTTTTGATATAGCCGCCTTGCTTGAGGACTCATCGCGGGGCACCGATTCCCACAGTGATACCGCATCTTTCAATCTATGCACAATTCCTGTGGGAGCGGGTTCACCCGCGAAAGGGCCGGTACAGCCAATACAAAAGTCAGCGCATCAAGCCCAG
The DNA here is from genome assembly GCF_037993085.1 of Pseudomonas sp. YNh. Taxonomy (NCBI): domain Bacteria; kingdom Pseudomonadati; phylum Pseudomonadota; class Gammaproteobacteria; order Pseudomonadales; family Pseudomonadaceae; genus Pseudomonas; species Pseudomonas sp. YNh. The sequence goes on from NZ_JBBMRJ010000002.1 coordinate 21,885, forward strand.
CTCGGCATCATCCAGCAGCGCCTTGGCCATGGCTGCGAAGTAATGCGGTGCCCACATCATTTGCTGGTCGCCATCCATCAAACCGGTCAGCGACAAGTCCCGTGCATAGCCCATCAACTCGGAGGCCTGCTCGCGGGCGCTGCGGCAGGGGATGCCTTCGGCTATGCGGAACAGCGGATGGGTTTGGCCTTCGCCTTGGTAGAAATAGGTTACGCCTGGGGTGGTTTTGGTTTCGTCGGTCATCGATTGGGCACCATATCGTTATGTGCCACCCGTCAGTTTCCACACATTGGGGTGACAGCTGCACACGGAGTGGAAATCCAGGCATATGGCAAACCCGGTAGGCGAAAGCCTCCCGCGTACAGCTGTCATGACAACAAGCACCATATGTACTGCCAGGTTTCCACACCCGATCGCTGAACCGTCAGCGACAGGCAAAGCCTAGAGGGCGGGATTTGCAGGAACAATCAGACGCGTGTCGACAGAGGTTGTAGGGTATTTCGCAGGAGGGTGGAGTTACCAGCCCCGAGCCGTAGGAAGAGTCTGAAATCATCGTAGCCAATGAATCTCTTGGGGCCGCTTTGCGGCCCTTCGCAGGCACGCCCGCTCCCACTGGTTTTGTGCTCAGCCCAAGCTGTGCGCGATCCTTGTGGGAGCGGGCGAGCCCGCGAAGGGCTGCAAAGCAGCCCCAATAAAAACCTACAGCGAACGCCTCGTCTGTTGGATATTCGGAGTCATCTGCACCTGCGAAATCGCCACGTTCAAACTCAACTCGAACCGACTCCCCAACCCGCGCGTCGATTCATGCGCCAACCTGGCCCCCAGCAACTCCCCCATCTGCCGGCAGATCGACAAACCAATCCCCAGGCCGCCATACCGCCGGGTCATCGAACCGTCGACCTGGAAGAACCGCTGGTACAGGGTCGACTGCTCCAGGTCATCGAAGCCGATACCGCTATCACTGACGGTAAAGGTCAAGGCCAGGTCGCCCGGCCCCAACCGGCGGCCGCGCACCTGGATCATTACTCCGCCCTGATGGGTGAACTTCAAACCGTTGTCCACCAGGCAGCCCAGGCACTGGGCCAGCTTCTTCCCGTCACCCAGCAGCCCGTCCGGCAGGTCGGCCGGTATGTCCAGGCTGAGGTACAAGCCTTTGCGCAGGGACTGCCCTGCGTAACCAGCGCGCAAGCCATGCAGCAGCGCGCGCAGGCTGAACGGCGCCGGCTGCGCGCGCAGGCGGCCTGCCTGCAGCTCGGACAGGGTAAGAATGGCGTCGACCATGTCCATCATGCCTTGCGCCGACCCCACCGCCGTGCGGTGGTACTGGGCCATTTCGGCTTCCATCGGCAGGGTGTGCATCAGCTCCAGCGAGCCGATCACGCCATTCATCGGGGTGCGCAGCTCATGGGTCACGCTGGCCAGAAACTCGTCCTTCAGGCGGTTGCTCCTGGCAAGTTGCAGGTTCAGCTGCTCCAACGTGCGCCCTGTCTCGCGCAAGGTCTGCGCCTGTTGCTCACGCAGGCTGTTGATACGGTCGGCCAGCGCCAGCGACAGCAATGCTACCTCCAGCGCCGAACCGAGCTGGCTGGCATACATGGTGATGAACACATTTGGCAGGTGGCCCAGCACCATCAGGGTGTTGACCAGCCCGCCAAGCAGGAACGCCGTCCAGGCGATGATGAACCAGCGCGCCACGCGCAAGCCACGCCACCAGGCGTACAAGCCGGCGCTGAAGATGCTCACGGTGAACAGCAACGCCAGTAGCGTGGCCATGCGCAGGGCAATGCCGTAGGGCATGCTCACCGCCATTACCATGACCAGCGCGCCGCCCAGCATCAATAGCTGCAGCAGCCGGTCGAAACCACGGCTGATGTTGCCCAGTTGCAGGAAGTGCCGGGCGAACTGGCAGCCGAACAGGCCCGCCGCACCGATGAACAGCGGCGTCGAGGCGTTCGCCCACCAGGGGCTGTCCGGCCAGAAGTAGGCCACGCCTGCACCGTTCACCGATACCTGGTAGAAACCGAACGAGGCGATATAGAGGATGTAGTAGAGGTAGCTGACGTCGCGCACGCTGAGGTAGATGAACAGGTTGTACACCAGCATCACCAGTAACACGCCGTAGATGATCCCCAGCACATACAGGCGCGTGGGCTGCTCTTCCAGGTAGGCTTCAGGGGACCACAGCGCCAGCGGCGCTTGTACCGAACCCTGGCTGTGCAGCCGCAGGTAGGCGGTGGTCACCTTGCCAGGGGGCAACTGCAACTTGAACAGGTAGTTGTTCTGCCGTATCTGCCGGCTGTCGTAGGGCAAGGCATCGCCGGTGCGCTGCGCCAGGCGGTATACGCCGCTACCGTCAGGCAAGTACAGCTCGAGGTGGTCCAGCGGCGGATAGGCCAGCTCCAGCAGCCACTGCCGCGGGGCAGCGCCGGGCGGGGCAACGGGGCGCAGCTCGACCTTGAGCCAGAACACCGAGGTGGAGTAACCGGCGTTCAGCACGTCTTCATGGTGGGGGCGGAAGAATTTGGCAAACCCGGGGGCACTGACCTGGGCGATGCTGGCACTGCCATCGAGGTCTTCGTAAACCTGCATGGCCTTGCCCAATGGAAGATGCCGGGTAGCGTCGTCGAAATCGACCGCTCCGGCCAGCACGGGCAGCAAGCCCAGAAGCACAATCAGCAAATAGCGCATACAGCCCCAGCATGGCCTGTCCGGTCGCGTCGCGGTAGCCTCCCATCCGTTTGAGACGACGTGATCCAGCAGAACCCGTTTGTCGAGTTATCCGAGCACTCTAGCATAGCTTCGCAACCTGGCAATCGGCCATATCAAAAACCAAAGAAAAGGCTCTAAATCAATACTTTCAGAAGATCAGACAATTAGAATCTGACCGATCGATCAGTAAAACTCGTTTGTCGGACGATCCGCCCAAACAGGTTTGGTGGTAAGCTCGCCGACCATGAATACCTACAGCTCCCGCCCCGTTGTCCTCTGTCTCTCCGGCCACGACCCCAGTGGCGGCGCCGGCCTGCAGGCAGATATCGAAGCCCTGATCGCCCAAGGCTGTCACGCTGCACCCGCAGTGACCGCCCTGACCGTGCAGGATACCGTCAACGTTTCCGACTTCCGCGTGCTCGACCGCGAGTGGGTACTGGCCCAGGCCAATGCCGTGCTGGCCGACTCCACGGTGGCCGCCGTCAAGCTGGGCATGCTCGGTTCGATCGAGATGGTCGACACCGTCGCCGAACTGCTGGCCGCCCACCCGCACCTGCCGCTGGTCTGCGACCCGGTGCTGCGTGCCGGCGGCGGTGGCCGCCTGGGCAAGGACGAAGTGGGCTACGCCCTGCGCGAACGCCTGCTGCCGCTGGCGACCATCGCCACGCCGAACCTGCCTGAAGCCCGCATCCTCGCCGAACTGCCCGAAGGCACCGCCGACGAATGTGCCGAAAAGCTGCTGCCGTTCTGTAGACACCTGCTGATTACCGGCGGTCACGGCGACGAAGACGAAATTCACAACCGCCTGTACACCCAGGACGGCCAGCTCCACACCTGGACCTGCCACCGCCTGCCGGGCAGCTACCATGGCTCGGGCTGCACCCTGGCCAGCGCCCTGGCTGGCCGCCTGGCCCTCGGCGAGCAGCTGGAAAGCGCCGTGCGCAGCGCCCTGGACTACACCTGGCGCACCCTGCGTGACGCCGAGCAGCTGGGCAGGGGCCAGTACGTGCCGCGCCGCCTGCCCCTGGACTTCTGTTCCTGATACGAGGCTTTCAATGAAGCTACGCGGTCTGTATGCAATCACCGACAGCCAGCTGCTCGCCGGCCGGTTCCTGTCCCATGTCGAGGCGGCACTGGAAGGCGGCGTGTGCCTGCTGCAGTACCGCGACAAAAGTGACGACGCGGCGCGCCGCCTGCGTGAAGCAGAAGGGCTGATGAAGCTCTGCGAGCGCTACGGCACCCAGCTGCTGATCAACGACGACGCCGAACTGGCCGCACGCCTGGGCGTCGGTGTACACCTGGGCCAGACCGACGGCCCGCTAACCCCGGCCCGCGCCCTGCTCGGCCGCCGGGCGATCATCGGTTCCACCTGCCACGCCAGCCTCGACCTGGCCGCCCAGGCCGCCAGCGAAGGCGCCAGCTACGTCGCCTTTGGCCGCTTCTTCAATTCCGTTACCAAGCCGGGCGCGCCCGCCGCCAACGTCGAACTGCTGGAGCAGGCGCGTGCCCAGGTGAAACTGCCGATTGCCGTGATCGGCGGCATCACCCTCGACAACGCCGCCCCGCTGGTCGCCCACGGCGCCGACCTGCTGGCGGTGATCCATGGCCTGTTCGGTGCCGACAGCGCGCAGGAAGTTACCCGCCGCGCCCGCGCCTTCAATGCCTTGTTCGCATCCTGATTTCGAGAGAGCCTTTCATGTCCCGTTCCGAAGACCTGTTCGCCAAAGCCCAGAAGCACATCCCCGGCGGCGTCAACTCGCCAGTGCGCGCTTTCAAAAGCGTGGGCGGCACGCCGCTGTTCTTCAAGCATGCCGAAGGCGCCTACGTCGTTGACGAAGACGACAAGCGCTATGTCGACTACGTCGGCTCCTGGGGCCCGATGATCCTCGGCCACGGCCACCCGGACGTACTGGACTCGGTACGCAAGCAGCTGGAGCACGGCCTGTCCTACGGCGCACCGACCGCCATGGAAACCGATATGGCCGACCTGGTCTGCTCGCTGGTGCCGTCCATGGAAATGGTGCGCATGGTCAGCTCGGGCACCGAAGCCACCATGAGCGCCATCCGCCTGGCCCGTGGCTACACCGGCCGTGACGCCATCATCAAGTTCGAAGGCTGCTACCACGGCCACTCCGACAGCCTGCTGGTAAAAGCCGGTTCCGGCCTGCTGACCCAGGGCGTGCCAAGCTCGGCCGGCGTGCCGGCAGACTTCGCCAAGCACACCCTGACCCTGCCGTTCAACGACATCGCCGCGGTCGAGAAAACCCTGGCAGACGTCGGCCAGACCGTGGCCTGCATCATCGTCGAGCCCGTAGCCGGCAACATGAACTGCGTCCCACCGGCGCCGGGCTTCCTTGAAGGCCTGCGCGAGCAGTGCGACAAACACGGCGTGGTGCTGATCTTCGACGAAGTGATGACCGGCTTCCGCGTCTCGCTGGGCGGCGCCCAGGGCCACTACGGCATCAAGCCGGACCTGTCCACCTTCGGCAAGATCGTCGGTGGCGGCATGCCGGTCGGTTGCTTCGGCGGCAAGCGCGAAATCATGGGCTGCATCGCCCCGCTCGGCCCGGTTTACCAGGCCGGCACCCTGTCGGGCAACCCGCTGGCCATGGCCGCTGGCCTGACCACCCTGAAGCTGATCAGCCGCCCGGGCTTCCACGCCGAGCTGACCGACTACACAAGCCGCATGCTCGATGGCCTGCAGCAACGTGCCGATGCCGCTGGCATACCGTTCGTCACCACCCAGGCCGGTGCCATGTTCGGCCTGTACTTCAGCGGCGCCGACGACATCGTCACCTTCGAAGACGTGATGAGCAGCGATGCCGAACGCTTCAAGCGCTTCTTCCACCTGATGCTGGAAGGCGGCGTGTACCTGGCACCGAGCGCGTTCGAGGCCGGCTTCACCTCCATCGCCCACGGCGACAAGGAGCTGCAGATCACCCTGGACGCGGCTGAGAAGGCCTTTGCCGCCCTGAAATAAGCAGCTACTCCCCTTTGTGGGAGCGGCCTTGTGTCGCGATAGGGCCGCAAAGCGGCCCCGGCAATCGATGCATTTCTGCTGGAATTCTGGGGCTGCTGCGCAGCCCTATCGCGACACAAGGCCGCTCCCACAGAGGCCGGTACAGGCAATAATTACGCATGCACAATCAGCTGACTTCCCCAACCAAGCAGAAATTCGAGTAAAACTTTGTAAGGTTGGCGCTGCTTATCCCATAATGTGCCACCAGAGACATTGGCCGCAGCTTTGCAGAGGTAAGTCGATCCCCATGAACCGCACCGGCCGCGCCCTGACCCTGGGCTGCCTGTTGCTTCTTCAGCCCCTGCTGGCCTTGGCGGAGGGCGGTAACTCGTTGCTGATTCCGGCGACGGGCCGCTGCACCTTGAATGTTCAGCCTGAAGACCTGGCAAACGCCCTCAAGGCCTGCGAGCAGACGGCTACCGCGGGGGATGCCCAGGCGCAATTCGAACTGGGCGAGTACTACTACACGCAAACGCCGAAAAACCTCGACAAAGCCCTGGACTGGTTCCAGAAGGCTTCGCTGCAAGGCCAGGCCGACGCCCAGTACCGTCTGGGTGCCATGTTCTTCCATGGCGAAGGGGTCAAGGCCAACAACGTGCAGGCCTACATCCTGCTGAAGATGGCCGCGGTCAACGGCGCCGAAGATGCACTGGACATGGCCGACGAAGTCACCGAGCAAATGCCCCGCGACGAACTGGAGCATGCCACCCAGGTGCTCGGCCAGATCTTCCGCAAATACCTGCTGGAACTGCAGAACGCCGAAGGGCGCACGCCGTTCTCGCCACTCCCCTGACGGTTACTTTTCCGGCATTGGCATCGGGAACGGCATCACATTGCCGCCGCCCTTGGCTTCGCTGATCTTTGCCGTGCCCAGCCGCTCCACTTCGTCGATGCGCACGATCGAGTGCATCGGCACGAAACTGCGGATCACCCCCTCGAACTGGTTCTTCAGCTTCTCCTCGCTCGGATCCACCACCAGTTGCGAGCGCTCGCCGAACACGAACTCCTCGATTTCCAGGAAGCCCCACAGGTCGCTCTGGTAGATCTGCTTGGCATACATCTCGAAGACCTGCCCCTGGTTGAGGAAGATCACTTTATAGATGGCAGGTTCGCGTTTGCTCATGTTTGGCGGGATAACACATGCGTAAGAAAAGGGGCGCATCATAGCAGACAGGTTTGCAGATCTGTGTCGGCTGTACCGGCCTCATCGCCGGCAAGCCAGCTCCCACAGGTACTGCGCAAGCCTGAGGCCTGTGCAGTACCTGTGGGAGCTGGCTTGCCGGCGATAGGGCCAGAACAGGCAGTACATACCGTTGAACGTTTCAGTGCTTTCGCCACTGGCATTCAAGGGTTATTCTTGAGTTCACACCCATTGCCGTCGAGCGGCTAAAAACGACCTTGAACGCACCCATAGAACCCCATCGTTTCATCCTCGAGCCCTTCGAGGCCCACCGTTTCGCCAACTTGTGCGGGCAGTTCGACGAGCACTTGCGCCTGATCGAACAGCGCCTGGCCATCGAAATCCGCAACCGCGGCAATCAGTTCGAACTGATCGGCGAACCCAAGACCACCTCTGCGGCCGAACAGTTGCTGCGCCGTCTCTACCGCGAGACCAAGGCCACCGACCTGTCGCCGGAAACCGTGCACCTGTACCTGCAGGAGTCGGCTGTCGAAAACATCGACAACCCGGCCGTCAACGAGGTCAGCGTGTCGCTGCGTACGCGCAAGGGCAACATCCGCCCGCGCGGGCTCAACCAGCAGCGCTACGTGAAGGAAATACTGGCCAACGACATCAACTTCGGCGTCGGCCCGGCCGGTACCGGCAAGACCTACCTTGCCGTGGCCTGTGCCGTGGATGCGCTGGAGCGCGAACAGGTGCGCCGTATCCTGCTGGTGCGCCCTGCGGTCGAGGCAGGCGAAAAGCTTGGTTTCCTGCCCGGTGACCTGGCACAGAAGATCGACCCGTACCTGCGCCCGCTGTACGACGCCCTGTACGAAATGCTCGGCTTCGAACACGTTGCCAAGCTGATCGAGCGCCAGGTGATCGAGATCGCCCCGCTGGCCTACATGCGTGGCCGTACCCTGAACAACAGCTTCATCATCCTCGACGAAAGCCAGAACACCACGCTGGAACAGATGAAAATGTTCCTCACCCGCATCGGTTTCGGCTCCACCGCGGTGATTACCGGCGACATCACCCAGGTCGACCTGCCACGTGGCACCAAGTCAGGCCTGGCACACGTCATCGAGGTGCTGAAGGACGTTCCGGGCATCAGTTTTACCCACTTCCAACCCAAAGATGTGGTTCGTCACCCACTGGTGCAGCGTATTGTCGAAGCCTACGACCGCTTCGAAGCCCGCCAGGCCAAGCCCGAGGCGCCCGGCAAAGATGCTTGAACTTGATATCCAACGGGCCACGGACGCTGCCGCCCCGGATGACGCCGCCTTCCGCCGCTGGTGCGAGCTGGCCCTCCGCCAGCGCAGCGCCGACTCGGAAATGACCATTCGCCTGGTCGACGAAGCCGAAGGCCGTGAGCTGAACCACACCTACCGGCACAAAGACTACGCGACCAATGTGCTGTCGTTCCCGGCCGATGTGCCCGACGAACTGCTCGATATTCCGCTGCTGGGGGACCTGGTGATCTGCGTCCAGGTGGTCGAGCGCGAAGCGGCCGAACAAGGCAAGTCGCTCGAAGCCCACTGGGCGCACCTGGTCATTCACGGTTGCCTGCACCTGCTCGGCTACGACCACATCGATGATGAGGAAGCCGAAGAAATGGAAAGCCTGGAACGGGAATTGCTGGCAGAACTGGGTCACCCCGACCCGTATGCCGACGATGAAACCGACTCAATCACACACTGAAACACGAAGGATCACGAGAACCGCCATGAGCGAAGATCGATCGAGCAACGGGCAAAAGTCCTGGCTGGGCAAACTGACCCAGGCTTTTGCCCATGAGCCGAAAAACCGCCAGGAGCTCCTTGAGCTGCTACGCGAAGCCCATCAGAACAAACTGCTGGACAGCGAAGCGCTGACCATCGTCGAAGGCGCCATCCAGGTCGCCGACCTGCAGGTGCGGGACATCATGGTGCCGCGCTCGCAGATGAACAGCATCAAGGCCGGCCAGTCGCCTCGCGAGTTTCTGCCAGCGGTGATAGACGCCGCGCACTCGCGCTACCCGGTGATCGGCGAAAGCCACGACGATGTGCTCGGGATCCTGCTTGCCAAAGACCTGCTGCCGCTGATCCTCAAGGAGAACGGCGACAGCTTCAATATCAAGGACCTGCTGCGCCCGGCCACCTTCGTGCCCGAGTCCAAGCGCCTGAACGTGTTACTGCGCGAGTTCCGCGCCAACCATAACCACATGGCCATCGTCATCGACGAATATGGCGGCGTGGCGGGCCTGGTCACCATCGAAGACGTGCTGGAACAGATTGTCGGCGACATCGAAGACGAGCACGACGTCGAGGAAGACAGCTACATCAAGCCGCTGCCAAGCGGCGACTTCCTGGTCAAGGCGCTTACCCCGATCGAGAACTTCAACGAGTTCTTCGACAGCCAGTTCTCCGATGACGAGTTCGACACGGTTGGCGGGCTGGTGATGAGCGCCTTTGGCCACCTGCCCAAGCGCAACGAAACCACCGAGATCGGGTCCTACAAGTTCCGTATTCTCAACGCCGACAGCCGGCGGATACACTTGCTGCGCCTGACTCCGATCACCCGTTAAGGACAAACATGCGTTGGATCACCCGCCCCGGCTGGCCCGGTAACCTGCTGGCCCTGGCGGCCGGTGCTTCCACCCTTCTGGCCCTGGCGCCGTTCGACATCTGGCCGCTGGCCATATTGTCCATCGCCGTGCTCTACCTTGGCCTGCGCGAGCTTAGCCCGCGCCAGGCCATGTGGCGGGGCTGGTGGTTCGGTTTCGGCCTGTATGGCGCCGGCACCTGGTGGATCTACGTCAGCATGAACACCTACGGCGGCGCCTCGCCGCTGCTGGCGATCCTGCTGCTGTTGGCGTTCTTCGCCGCCCTGGCCTGGTTCTTTGCCCTGCCCACCTGGCTGTGGGCACGCTGGCTGAGGCGCAATGAAGCGCCACTGGCCGACGCCTTGTGCTTCGCCTCCCTCTGGCTGCTGCAAGAGGCCTTCCGCGGCTGGTTCCTGACCGGTTTCCCTTGGCTTTATGCCGGCTACAGCCAGCTGGATGGCCCATTGGCCGGGCTGGCACCGCTGGGCGGCGTATGGCTGGTTTCCTTCACCCTGGCGCTCACGGCGGCCCTGCTGTGCAACCTGCACCGCTTGCGCGCCCGCCCCTCGTTCCTTGCCGTGGCCTGCTTGCTGTTGCTGGCCCCGTGGGTACTGGGCCTGGCGCTCAAGGGCCATGCCTGGACCAAACCGGCAGGTGACCCGCTGAAAGTGGCAGCCATTCAAGGCAACGTCGAGCAGGACCTGAAATGGGACCCGGCGCACATCGACGCGCAACTGGCGCTGTATCGTGACCTTAGCTTCAGCTCCAAACCTGTGGACCTGCTGATCTGGCCAGAAACCGCAGTGCCGGTGCTCAAGGACCAGGCACAGGGCTACATCGACGTGATGGGGCGCTTCGCTGCCGAGAGGCATTCGGCGCTGATCACCGGCGTGCCGGTGCGTGAAGTGGTGCATCATCAGCGCCGCTATTACAACGGCATCACCGTCGCCGGTGAAGGCGATGGCACCTACCTCAAGCAGAAACTGGTGCCGTTTGGTGAATACGTGCCGCTGCAGGACATGCTGCGAGGGATGATCGAGTTCTTCAACCTGCCCATGTCCGACTTCGCCCGCGGGCCGGAAGATCAGCCGCTGCTGCAGGCCAAGGGCTATCAGATTGCGCCGTACATCTGCTACGAAGTGGTCTACCCCGAGTTTGCCGCAGGCCTGGCCGCACGCAGCGACCTGCTGCTGACCATCAGCAACGACACCTGGTTCGGCAAATCGATCGGTCCTTTGCAGCACTTGCAGATGGCACAGATGCGCGCCCTGGAAGCCGGCCGCTGGATGATCCGCGCCACCAACAACGGCGTGACGGCCCTTATCGACCCGTTTGGCCGCATTACCACGCAAGTGCCGCAGTTCGAGCAGGCGGTGCTGTATGGCGAAGTGGTGCCGATGCAGCAATTGACGCCTTATCTGAAATGGCGCTCGTGGCCGCTGGCGATTGTGTGTGCGCTGCTGCTGGGCTGGGCGTTGCTGGCAGGGCGCATAGCCAAAACCGTCTGATGATACTGCCAGTGCCGGCCTCTTCGCGGGCTTGCCCGCTCCCACAGGGACTGCACACGCCTCGAAGGCTGCGCTAATTCTGTGGAAGCGGGCAAGCCCGCGAAGAGGCCGTCACAGGCAGCAGAACATTCAGTAGAACACCCGATACCCCACCAACCCCACCACTTCATTGAGCAACTGCCCGCTCTGCCACATCGCCCGGCTCTCCGGCAGCAACCCGGCAAACGGCCGCGCATGATCGCGCCCCAGGAACCCCACCGGCGCCGACACCACCTCGAACCCCGCCTGCTCAAAGCTCCAGCGCGAGCGCTGCATGTGCCAGGCCTGGGTCACCACCACTACGCGGCGAATCCCCAACGGTTGCAGCACCTTGGCCGTGAGCTGGGCATTTTCCCAGGTCGTGCGGCTGGCCTCTTCGCGCCACTTCACCTCGACCGCAAAGTCCTCGCGTAGCCGATCCGCCATCAACCGCGCCTCGCTCGGCGGCGTGCCATAGTGCAGCCCACCGCTGGTCAGCACCGGCAACCCTGAGGCCTTGGCCAGCCGCGCGGCAAAGCGCATGCGCTCCAGCGCCGTGGCCGTAGGCTGGTCGCTACCGCCCCAGGCCAGGTCGCCCCGTTCACGTCCCGCCCCCAGCACCACGATCGCATCCGCCCGGCTCGCCAGGCCGGCCCAGTCGCTCACGGCCAACGGCGGCTCGCTTTCCAGCACACGGGCGGTTTCCTGCACTACCAGCGGCAGGCTCATCAGCCACAGGCCTCCAAGCCCCATGGCAAAGCACAGCGCCGCTAGCCGTGGCCGCCGTGCACGCAGCCACCACGCCGCAAGCAACAGCAGCAACAGGATGCCCGGCGGCATCAGCCATTGTTTGATGAAGAATCGGATCGGCATCGGCCACCCCTCCTTGGCAGGGGTGCAGCCTAAAAGGATCGGCGCCGGTCAACAAGGGTGCGACCGGCGCCAATCGTGAGCTTTGTGATATTGAAGAACCGGCGCGCGATGGCCTGCGGCTGGCATCCTGAACGGCTAGCGATGTGGCAGCGTCCTGGATCTCGCCGTATTGGCGGGGCGTTTCTTGTCCTTGAGCCAGATGATCTTGGCCGATGCCGGCTCCGCTTGTGGGTAACTGCCGGCACAGGCACTCTGGCGCACCGGGAGCGATTCCAGGTAGGCCTTGATCACTTCGAACTCTGCGTGGCTCAAGCCGCGCAATTCCAGCTCGGCCGGCATCTCGTCGCGCAATCGCACCGAGGTCCTGGCGGTTTCCAGCGCCAGGCCAAGCCGGTCGATCAGACGTTCGTAAAGCTCCGGCTTGATTGCGGGTAGCTGCGTCTCTCCCATCCGTTCACCTCATTGAAGATAAAGAATATCTCCCCCCACACCTGAGCTTAGCGGCGCAATGAAAAGCAGCCGCCTGCCGCGACCAGCGGGCATTCGCAACGAAGGTTTCCCACGATGCGCAACGCTGCTGTATGCTACGGCGTTCACTCTAAACGACACCGGAGTACCGGTTGCAGCGAGGTTCCGCTGCCTGGAACAAGGTCTCTTCTCTCTCAGCCAAAAGTAGCCATGCACGAACAATACACGCCCCGTGATATCGAAGCCGCCGCCCAGAACTTCTGGGACGAGCAACAATCGTTCGCTGTTACCGAACAGCCAGGCAAAGACACCTACTATTGCCTATCGATGTTCCCGTACCCGAGCGGCAAGCTACACATGGGCCACGTGCGCAACTACACCATCGGCGACGTGATTGCCCGCTACCAGCGCATGCTGGGCAAGAACGTCCTGCAGCCGATGGGCTGGGACGCTTTCGGCATGCCCGCGGAAAACGCGGCGATGAAAAACAACGTCGCCCCGGCCAAGTGGACCTACGAAAACATCGACTACATGAAGACCCAGCTCAAGAGCCTGGGCCTTGCCATCGACTGGGCACGTGAAGTGACCACCTGCAAACCCGACTACTACCGTTGGGAGCAGTGGCTGTTCACCCGCCTGTTCGAGAAAGGCATCATCTACCGCAAGAACGGTACCGTGAACTGGGACCCGGCTGACCAGACCGTACTGGCCAACGAGCAGGTCATCGACGGCCGTGGCTGGCGTTCGGGCGCGCTGATCGAGAAGCGCGAAATCCCGATGTACTACTTCCGCATCACCGACTACGCCGACGAGCTGCTGGAAAGCCTCGACGAGCTGCCGGGCTGGCCTGAGCAGGTCAAGACCATGCAGCGCAACTGGATCGGCAAGTCGCGCGGCATGGAAGTACAGTTCCCGTACGACCAGGCCAGCATCGGCCACGAAGGCACCCTCAAGGTCTTCACCACCCGCCCGGACACGCTGATGGGCGCGACCTACGTCGCCGTAGCCGCCGAGCACCCGCTGGCCACCCAGGCCGCCCAGGGCAACCCGGCGCTGCAGGCGTTCATCGACGAGTGCAAGAGCGGCAGCGTTGCCGAAGCCGACATGGCCACCCAGGAGAAGAAGGGCATGGCCACTTCCCTGCTGGTCGAGCACCCGCTGACCGGCGAGAAGCTGCCGGTATGGGTCGCCAACTACGTGCTGATGCACTATGGCGATGGCGCGGTAATGGCCGTGCCGGCCCACGACGAGCGCGACTTCGAGTTCGCCCGCAAATACAACCTGCCAGTCAAGGCGGTGGTACGCACCAGCGAAGGCGATGACGTCGGCAACGAATGGCTGGCTGCCTACAACGAGCACGGCCAGCTGATCAACTCGGGCGAGTTCGATGGCCTGGACTTCGCCGGCGCCTTCGACGCCATCGAAACCGCCCTGATCCGCAAGGAACTGGGCAAATCGCGTACCCAGTTCCGCCTGCGCGACTGGGGTATCAGCCGCCAGCGCTACTGGGGCTGCCCGATTCCGATCATCCACTGCCCGTCCTGCGGCGACGTACCGGTGCCGGAAGACCAGCTACCGGTCACCCTGCCGGAGAACGTAGTACCGGACGGTGCCGGCTCGCCACTGGCGCGCATGCCTGAATTCTACGAATGCACCTGCCCGAAATGCGGCACCGCGGCCAAGCGCGAAACCGACACCATGGACACCTTCGTCGAATCGTCCTGGTACTTCGCCCGCTACGCCTCGCCTAATTACGACAAGGGCCTGGTCGACCCGAAAGCCGCCAACCACTGGCTGCCTGTCGACCAGTACATCGGTGGTATCGAACACGCGATCCTCCACCTGCTGTACGCGCGCTTCTTCCACAAGCTGATGCGCGACGAAGGCCTGGTTACCTCGAACGAGCCGTTCAAGAACCTGCTGACCCAGGGCATGGTGGTCGCCGAAACCTACTACCGCGTGGCCAGCAATGGCGGCAAGGACTGGTTCAACCCGGCCGATGTCGAAATCGAGCGCGATGCCAAGGCCAAGATCATCGGCGCCCGCCTGAAGACCGACGGCCTGCCGGTGGAAATCGGCGGCACCGAGAAGATGTCCAAGTCGAAAAACAACGGCGTCGACCCGCAATCGATGATCGAAGCCTACGGCGCCGACACCTGCCGCCTGTTCATGATGTTCGCCTCGCCGCCCGACATGAGCCTGGAATGGTCCGACTCTGGCGTCGAAGGTGCCAGCCGCTTCCTGCGCCGTGTCTGGCGCCTGGCCCAGGCTCACGTCAGCCAGGGTCTGCCGGGCAAGCTGGATGTCGCCGCCCTGGACGACGCGCAGAAAGTCATCCGCCGCGCCATCCACGCCGCCATCAAGCAGGCCAGCAATGATGTAGGCCAGTTCCACAAGTTCAACACCGCCATTGCCCAGGTGATGACCGTGATGAACGTGCTGGAAAAGGCCCCGCAAGCCAGCGAGCAGGACCGTGCCCTGCTGCACGAAGGCCTGGAAGCCGTCACCCTGCTGCTGTCGCCGATCACCCCGCACATCTCCCACGCGCTGTGGCAGCACCTCGGCCACACAGGGTCGGTAATCGATGCCGCCTGGCCGAGCGTCGACGAGCAGGCACTGGTGCAGGACACCGTTACCCTGGTGGTTCAGGTCAACGGTAAACTCCGCGGCCAGGTCGAAATGCCTGCCGCAGCCAGCCGCGAAGAAGTCGAAGCCGCCGCCCGCAGCAACGAGAATGTCCTGCGCTTCATCGATGGCCTTACCATCCGCAAGGTCATCGTGGTACCGGGCAAGCTGGTCAACATCGTCGCCAACTGATGAAAACGCCCACCCGCAGTGGCTGCGGGTGGGCGGTACAGGCCCACAAGGGAGCAACAACATGATCAAACGCAATTTGCTGGTAATCGGCCTGGCGGTCATGCTCAGCGCCTGCGGTTTCCAGCTGCGCGGCACCGGCTCCACCGAGCTGAGTGTGAAGGAAATGGACGTCAGCGCACGTAATGCCTACGGCCCGACCGTGGTCCAGCTTCGAGAGGTACTGGAGCGTAGCGGTGTCAACGTGCATGCCGGCGCGCCTTACCGCCTGGTGTTGACCAACGAGCAGGAGCGCGAGCGCTCGGCAACCTACAGCAGCGGCAACCGTTCCGCCGAGTACGAGCTGACCACGGAGCTGAACTACAGCATCCAGGGCCTGAACAACCTGGAGCTGCTGAGCGACAAGCTGGAAGTGCGCAAGATCTACGTGCGTGACGGCTCGAACATCACCGGTTCCGAGCAGGAAGCCAACCGCGCGCGTGAAGAAATGCGCCGCGACCTGGTCAATGCCATGGTCGTCCGCCTGCAAATGCTGAGCCCGTCCCAGCTGGACGAGCTGCAGCGTAAAGCCGACGAGCGCGCCAAGGCCGAAGCCGACGCGCTGGAGGCCGCACGCCGCCAGCAGGCCGAAACGCCTCAGCAGTCGCCACTGGAAGTGCCGGGCAACTAAGCCCGCGTGGGGCACCCTCGGGTGCCCCGCCTGTTTCCCATGAAACTCGCCCCCGCCCAACTCAACAAGCACCTGCAAGGCGCCCTGGCACCGGTCTACGTGGTCAGCGGCGACGACCCGCTGCTGTGCCAGGAAGCCGCTGACGCCATCCGCAACGCGGCACGTCAGCAAGGTTTCGACGAACGTCAGGTGTTCAGTGCCGACGCCAATTTCGACTGGGGCACCCTGCTCCAGGCTGGCGCCAGCCTGTCGCTGTTCGCCCAGCGCCGCCTGCTGGAACTGAGGCTGCCCTCGGGCAAGCCTGGTGACAAGGGCGCCGCCGCGTTGATGGAATACTGCGCCAGGCCCGCCGAAGACACCGTGCTGCTGGTCAGCCTGCCCAAGCTCGACGGCAGCGCGCAGAAGACCAAATGGGGCAAGGCGTTGATCGAAGGTGCGCACTGCCAGTTCATCCAGATCTGGCCGGTGGATGTGCACCAGCTGCCACAGTGGATCAACCAGCGGCTGCAGCAAGCCGGCCTGTCGGCGCAACGTGACGCTGTCGACCTGATCGCTGCGCGCGTGGAAGGCAACCTGCTGGCCGCCGCGCAGGAAATCGAAAAGCTCAAGCTGCTTGCCGACGGCAACCAGATCACCGTGGAAACCGTGCAGGCTGCAGTCGCCGACAGCGCCCGCTTCGATGTCTTCGGCCTGGTCGACGCCATTCTCAACGGCGAAGCGGCGCATGCCCTGCGCATGCTCGAAGGCTTGCGTGGTGAAGGCGTGGAGCCGCCCGTGATCCTCTGGGCCCTGGCCCGTGAACTGCGCCAACTGGCCGGGCTGGCCCAACTGTTCAGCCAAGGCGTGCCGCTGGACAAAGCCTTTAGCCAGGCCCGCCCGCCCATCTGGGACAAACGCCGACCGCTGGTCAGCAAAGCCCTGCAACGCTTGTCAGCGCAACGCTGGGGGCAGCTGTTGCAGGATGCCCAACGTATCGATGCGCAGATCAAGGGCCAGGCCGAGGGTTCGCCCTGGACAGGGCTTGCGCGCTTGTCGCTGTTGATGGCGGGTCAGCGCCTTACCCTGCCCCCCGAGTAACCAGGGCCACTGTGGGAGCGGGCGCGCCCGCGAATCAGGCGACGCGGTGGATGGCACCGGCTTCGCCGGTGTTCGCGGGCACGCCCGCTCCCACAGGGATGCTATGCCCAGGATCCTGACCATAAACACAATTAATTGGCGGCCCGGTAGCCCAAGCCCTACAGTGCGCCCCGAAACCCACCCAAACAGGGAACCCCGCCATGAGCAAAAAGCCGAAAAAGCACGGCCCCAACAAGGCCAAGTCCATCGTCGCCCAACCCCTGTTCCGCTGCCGCCAGGAACAACCGGACAAGGGCAAAGGCAGCTACCGCCGCGAAGCCTTCCAATCGAGAGATTGGGAGGCTTCCTACTTTTTGGCAGCATGAAAGCATCGCAAGCGCAGGCATGGTATGGTCGTCACCTGACCTGCAATTCTGGATCTGTGCATGCTCTTCCGTCTTCTCCCCCGTTGGGAAACCCGCCAGCTGATCGCGGCCTCCAGCTTCATCCTGCTCGTGGCCTGCGCGGAAAAACCCACCGCTGCCGACGCACTGCCGCTGGCCCCTGCCCAACCCGCTCCAGTGGTGACTGTGCCCGGCACAACGCCTGACGTCAGCACTGAAATCCAGCCTCTGCAAACCTTCGCCCAATGGCAGGCAGGCTTCCGCCAGCAAGCCCTGCAAGCCGGCATCTCGCCGAGCACGTTCGACAGCGCCTTCCTCGGCGTCACCCCCGACATGGACGTGATCAAGGCTGACCGCAGCCAGCCAGAGTTCACCCGCCCGGTATGGGAATACCTCGAAGGCGCCCTGTCGCCTCTGCGCGTGCGCAATGGCAAGAGGCTGCTGGAGCAGAACGCCGAGCTGCTGGCCCGCCTCGAGCAACGCTATGGCGTCGACCGCCAGGTGCTGGTCGCCGTGTGGGGCATGGAAAGCAACTTTGGCCAGTTCCAAGGCAACAAGTCAGTGATTCGCTCGCTGGCCACGCTGGCCTATGAAGGCCGTCGCCCGCAGTTCGCCCAGGACCAGCTGATCGCCGCGCTGCAAATTATCCAGCATGGCGACATCCAGCCTGAAGCCATGCGTGGTTCGTGGGCCGGCGCCATGGGCCAGACCCAGTTCATCCCGACCACCTACAACACCCATGCCGTGGACTTCGACGGTGATGGCCGCCGCGACATCTGGAACAGTACGCCGGATGCCCTGGCCTCCACGGCGCATTACCTGCAAAGCTCGGGCTGGAAGCGTGGTCAGCCATGGGGCTTCGAGGTACAAGTGCCGGCTGGCTTCGATTTCTGGCAAGCCGATGGTGCGCTGCGCAAACCGGTCAGCGAGTGGCTGGCGATGGGTGTGACACTGCCTGCAGGCACGCAGTTGCCCGCCAACAGCAACCAGCTGTCAGCCGCCCTGCTGCTGCCAGCGGGCGCACGTGGCCCGGCGTTTTTGGTGCTGGACAACTTCCGCGCAATCCTCAAGTACAACAACTCGTCGTCCTATGCCTTGGCGGTGAGCCTGCTGGGGGATCGCTTCAGTGGTTGGGGCTTCATTGCCGGCAGCTGGCCGAAAGAAGACCTGCCATTGAGCCGCAGCGAGCGCATGGAGCTGCAGAACTTGCTGAACAGCCGTGGGCACGAGGCCGGCAATGCCGATGGCATCATCGGCGCCAATACCCGCAAGGCCATTCGCACCGCCCAGCAGGGGCTGGGGTGGCCAGCAGATGGCTACCCGACCCACAAGCTGCTTGAGAGCCTGCGTCAACCGTGAGATTGCTGAGGGCGCTCCTACAGCCAACCGCGTAACTGCAATGTATCGCAATCCCCTGTAGGAGCGGCCTTGTGCCGCGATGGGCTGCAAAGCAGCCCCGACAATCTCAAGCCTTGAACAGATCCTGCTCCAACACCAGGCTCTGCCGATCACTGTCCAGCCTGACCCGAGCCCCCAACGGCAAGCACACATTCGGGTCGCAATGCCCACTGCGCCACCCCGCCAGCACCGGTACACCCAGCGGCGCAAACGTGTCTTCCAGCAACGGCGCCAACGCCGCCGTGGTAATCCCGGCAAAGTCCCCCACCAGCACGCCCTTCACCCCCTCCAGCTTGCCCGCCAGGCGTAACTGGGTCAGCAGCCGGTCCACCCGGTACAACGGCTCGTTGACGTCCTCGATGAACAGGATGCAGCCCTGAGTATCCAGCTCGGCAAGCGTCCCCATGGTCGCCCCCAGCATCGACAGGTTGCCGCCCAGCAGCGGCCCGCTGGCCACACCCGGCAACACCGTGGTCAAGGCATAGTCCGCCGGGTGCGCGATCAGCTCGCCGCCCCGCACAAGCCCAGCCAACTGTGCCAACAACGACGATTCGGTCGGCGGCAACTTGGCCCCCAGCAGATCGGCATTCAGCATCCCCCCGTGGAAGGTAACCAGCCCGCCGCAATGCCGGTAGATCGCAGTGTGCAGTGCGGTAATGTCGCTGTAGCCGATCAACGGTTTAGGGTTGCGGCGAATGAGCTCGAAGTCGAGCTGATCGAGCAAACGCATGCTGCCATAGCCCCCGCGCATGCACAGGATGGCGTCGATGGCCGGGTCGGCAAAGGCATCGTGCAGGTCCTGCAGGCGCTGCTGGTCCGGCCCTGCCAGGTAACCCTGCGCTTGCAGGGCACCCGGGTAGATACGGCAACGGTAGCCGCGGTCAGCAAACCACTGGCTGACCTTGTGCGTATCCAGACGCGCCGCGCCTGCCGGCGCGACAATGGCAAAGCAGGCGTTAGCCGGCAGCGCGGCTGGCAGGCTGGGTTGGACAGTTTCGGCGCAATTCATCGCGGCTCCTTGCAGCGGGTGTGGCACAAACAAAAATGCCGATGCCGCCTTTCGGCGTGCATCGGCATACGTAACTCTGCTTTTGGCTCAGAGCTTGATCTTGGCTTCGTGAGCTTGCTGGTCAGCGTGATACGAAGAACGCACCAACGGGCCGGAGGCGACGTTCTTGAAGCCCATCTTGTAACCTTCCTCGGCGAACCAGGCGAAGGTGTCCGGGTGAACGAAACGTTGCACCGGCAGGTGGCTACGCGATGGCTGCAAGTACTGGCCGAGGGTGAGCATGTCGATTTCATGCTCACGCATACGGTGCATCACCTCGATCACTTCTTCGTCAGTCTCGCCCAGGCCGAGCATCAGGCCCGACTTGGTCGGTACGTGCGGTACCATCTGCTTGAACTTCTGCAGCAGGTCCAGCGACCAGTCGTAATCGGAACCCGGGCGCGCGGCCTTGTACAGGCGCGGCACGGTCTCGAGGTTGTGGTTGAACACATCTGGCGGCTCTTGTGCAGTGATCGCCAACGCAACGTCCATGCGGCCACGGTAGTCCGGCACCAGGGTTTCCAGCTGCACACCCGGCGACAGCGCGCGAATTTCGCGGATGCAGTCGGCAAAGTGCTGGGCGCCGCCATCACGCAGGTCGTCGCGGTCCACCGAGGTGATCACCACGTACTTCAGGCGCAGGTCGGCAATGGCGACCGCCAGGTTTTTTGGCTCGTCCAGGTCCAGCGGTTTCGGTCGGCCGTGGCCAACGTCACAGAACGGGCAACGACGGGTGCAGATGTCACCCATGATCATGAAGGTGGCGGTGCCACCAGAGAAGCACTCACCCAGGTTCGGGCAGGAGGCCTCTTCGCACACGCTGTGCAGCTTGTGCTTGCGCAGCAGTTGCTTGATGCGGTCTACCTCGGGCGAAACCGGGATACGCACGCGGATCCAGTCAGGCTTTTTCGGCAGCTCATCGGTCGGGATGATCTTTACCGGGATGCGCGCGACTTTGTCGGCACCACGCAGTTTGACCCCGGCTTCCACCTTTTTCGGCGCTTGGCGCGGGGTGGCATCCAGGGTAGGTATCAGGTTCGGCACGGCTTCTTGCACAGTTGTCATATTCAGTCGATTCCGCCCGTGAGGGTCGTCTGCTCAGCGTAGTCGAGGTGCTTGACCAGCTGTCCGCGCAGCCTTGTCCTGACCTCGTCGAGTTCGATCGGACCTGCCAGATCGCGCAGCTGGGTCATGGCCAGCCCCGCATAGCCGCAGGGGTTGATTCGGCGGAATGGCGCAAGGTCCATGTCCACGTTCAGGGCAAGGCCGTGGAACGAACGGCCGTTGCGAATTCGCAGGCCGAGGGAGGCGATCTTCGCTCCGTCGACATAGACGCCCGGAGCATCGGGCTTGGCCGATGCCAGCACGTCGTAACTGGCGAGCAGGCCGATCAGGGCCTGTTCGATACGGCTGACCAACTCGCGTACACCAAAGCCCAGCCGGCGCACGTCCAGCAGCAGGTAGGCCACCTGCTGACCGGGGCCATGGTAGGTCACCTGGCCACCGCGGTCGGTCTGCACCACCGGGATGTCGCCCGGCACCAGCAGGTGCTCGGCCTTGCCGGCCTGGCCCTGGGTGAAGACTGCGGGGTGCTCGACCAGCCAGATTTCATCCTGGCTGTCCGGGCTGCGCTGCTCGGTAAAGCGACGCATGGCCTCCAGCACCGGTTCGTAGGGCTGCAGGCCAAGCTCGCGAAAACCGAGACAGGCGGACATCACAGCACCATTTTCACGATGCCGGTAGCGCGCAGGGCGCTATTGATGTCGTGCAACTGGTCTTCGCTGGTGGCAACGATGTGCAATTGCACGGTGGTGTACTTGCCTTCCTTGCTCTGGCGCTCAGCCAAGGTCTTCATGTCGACCTCAGCATATTTCTTCAAGATCTCGACGACCGTGTCCTTGAAATGGACAACGGTATCGCCGATCACCTTGATCGGGTAATCAGCGCAAGGGAATTCGATCTTGTGCGACTTGACGTCTGGTTCGCTCATGGCGGAAACGGCCTCGTAAGCCGTGGCAACAACAACACCCCCGCTAGATACGCGGGGGCATGCAGGTCACGTATCAGTTGAACAACCCGAAGAAGAATAGACGGATGCTATCCCACATACGGCGGAAGAAACCACCTTCCTCGACGCCATCGAGGGCGATCAGGTCGGCGCTGTGAACCACTTTCTCGTCCAGTTTGACTTCCACTTTGCCGATCACGTCACCTTTGGCGATTGGCGCGGTGAGCTGCGGGTTCATGGTCATCGAAGCCTGCAGGCGCTTCAATTGGCCTTTAGGCATAGTCATGGTCAGGTCGTCGGCCAGGCCAGCCTTGATCTGGCTGGTGGCGCCCTTCCAGACCGGGGCCTGGGTCAGCTCGGTGCCCTTCTGGTAGAAGGTCTGGGTTTCGAAGAAGCGGAAACCGTAGGTCAGCAGCTTCTGGGTCTCGGCAGCACGGGACTGCTCGCTGTTGGTGCCGAACACCACGGCGATCAGGCGCTGGCCATCACGAACGGCCGAAGCCACCATGCAGTAGCCGGCTTCGTCGGTGTGGCCGGTCTTCAGGCCATCGACGGTCTTGTCACGCCACAGCAGCAGGTTGCGGTTAGGCTGCTTGATGTTGTTCCAGAAGAACTCTTTCTGCGAGTAGATGGCGTAGTGGGCCGGGTCGACGGTGATGATCGCACGGGCCAGGGTTGCCATGTCATGCGCCGACGAGTAGTGCTCCGGGTTCGGCAGGCCAGTCGGGTTCATGAAGTGGCTGTTGCTCATGCCCAGGTCGGCTGCCGTCTTGTTCATCATGTCGGCAAAGGCATCTTCGCTGCCGGCGATGTGCTCGGCCAGGGCGACCGAGGCGTCGTTGCCGGACTGGATGATGATGCCGTGCAGCAGGTCGCTGACAGTCACTTGGCTGCCGACCTTGATGAACATGCGCGAACCGCCGGTACGCCAGGCGTTTTCGCTGACGGTAACCGGGTCGTTCTCACCGATCTGGCCGCGGCGGATGTCCAGGGTGGCGATGTAGGCGGTCATCAGCTTGGTCAGGCTGGCTGGCGGCAGACGCTCGTCACCGTTGTTCTCGACCAGCACGTTGCCGCTGGACGCGTCCATGAGTACGTAGGACTTGGCTGCCAGTTGCGGTGGCGCCGGCGTCATCTGCTCTGCCGCGAAGGCGGCAGGCGTGATCATCAGCAGTACAGGCAGGCAAAGTCGTTTGGCAAGGTTGGTGATGTTCATCCGTCTCTCGAAAATCGCTAATGGTCTGAGATGTTCCCTGGGCAAGATCGTGTGCCCAGCGCCAGTCAGTCTAGTTTTATGGCCGTTGGCCTGGCCCGCGCATGTGCGGCTTTATGTCGCTGCGGGCAAAAGCCGTCATTGTACATGGCCGCGCCCGGCAATTCATGACAAAACCGACAGTTTGGTGTTGCCTTCTTCGCGGGCACGCCCGCTCCCACAGGGTGTCGCATACCCCTGTGGGAGCGGGCGTGCCCGCGAAGAAGACGACGCGGTCAGTCTGCTGTGACCAGCTTGGCCTGCCCCAAGTTCGCCAGGCGGATGCTGTCTTGTGCTTGCTGGATCTCGCCCTGGCTGCCAATCGGCCCCAGGCGCACGCGGTGCAAGGTCTGCTGGTTACGCACGATCGAGCTGATGAACACCGGTGCGCTGACCATGGTGCTGAGCTTGGAGCGCAGCAGTTCGGCGGCGTCCGGGTTGGCGAAGGCGCCCACCTGCAGGAAGCTGCCGCCATTGCCGCCAGGTACGTTGTTGCCCCCGACCTGCACCGGCACTACCGGCGCTGCATGCTGTTGGGCCGGCGGGGTCCATTGCTCGACACGCCCGGTAGTGGCCGGGATCGCCTGGGTCTGGGCCACCTGCGGCTCTTTCAGCACCATCGGCGGCGTCTGGCCACGCTGGGCCCACCACTGCTGCGGGTCGATACCCTCGACACGCACATGCGCGGTACCGGTCTCGGCATAGCCGAGCTTTTTCGCCGCCGCGTAGGACAGGTCGATGATGCGGTCCGAATAGAACGGGCCACGGTCATTCACCCGCAGGATCACGCTCCGGCCGTTGGCAAGGTTGGTCACCCGCACGTAGGCCGGCAGCGGCAGGGTCTTGTGCGCCGCGCTCATGCCATACAGGTCGTACAGCTCGCCGTTGGCGGTGTTCTGGCCGTGGAACTTGGTGCCGTACCACGACGCGGTGCCCTCGGCGCGGTAATTGCGCGAGTCCTGCATCGGGTAATAAGTCTTGCCCAGCACCGTGTAGGGGTTGGCCTTGTAGTTGCCGGTGTGCACGGTCGGCGTGGCATCGGGGATCTTGTTCACATCCACGTCCCACCACGGCGCGCCGTCCTTGTGGGCCCGGTTGATGTCCAGCCCCGGCTGGGCACGCACAACGTTGCCACTGCTTTGCTGGGGCGGGCGGCTGGATGAACAGCTGGCCAGCACCACGCCAACGGCGAGGCAGGTCAACAGCTTGAAGGAATTGGCAGAAATGATTGCGCGCATTACTTGACGCCCCGTGCTTGAACCAGCTGTTGCGCAAGCTGATGCACCGCCATGGCATACATCACGCTGCGGTTATAGCGAGTGATCGCGTAGAAGTTCTTCAGGCCCACCCAGTACTCGGGGCCATTGTCGCCCTCAAGGCGGAAGGCAGTAACCGGCAGATCATCGCGCAGCGAATCATGAACCGACCAGCCAAGCGCGCGCAACTCCCCTACCGTCTTCACCGGCTCGATGCCGGTGGTCAGGCCTTGGTCGGCACGTGCACCGTCCACCCAGGCGCGGCTGACCACGCCCCCGCCCGCCACCCAGCCATGGCGCTTGAAGTAGCTGGCGACGCTGCCGATGGCATCGTCCGGGTTATTCCAGATATTGATGTGGCCATCGCCGTCGAAGTCCACCGCATAGTTGCGAAAACTGCTCGGCATGAACTGCGGCAGGCCCATGGCGCCGGCGTAGGAGCCTTTGAGCGTCAGCGGGTCGAGCTGTTCATCACGGGCCAGCAGCAGGAACTCGCGCAGTTCCTTGCGGAAAAACTCGGCCCGCGGCGGGTAGTCGAAGCCCAGCGTCGACAGGGCGTCGATCACCCGGTAGTTGCCAGTGTTGCGGCCAAAGAACGTTTCCACACCGATGATCGAAACAATGTACTGCGCCGGCACGCCGTATTCCTGCTCGGCACGGGCCAGCACGGCCTCGTGCTGGCGCCAGAAGTCCACACCACGGGCAATGCGCGCGTCGGTGAGGAACATCGGCCGGTAGTCCTTCCACGGCTTGACCTTTTCGGCCGGGCGCGAGATGGCGTCGAGGATCGACTGCTTGCGCTGCACTTCACGGAACACGCCCATCAACTGCTCAGGGGCAAAACCATAGTCGCGGCTCATTTCGCCAACAAACTCGGCCACCTGCGGTGAGCCTTGGTAATCGCCGGCATGGGCCAGATGTACAGCGCCGAACAGGCCCACCGCGCCGATCCACGGCGCACAACGGGCAGCCCAGTTACGCACTGCTTGCATGAAATTCTTCACCTTATTCAAACCTGTGCGATCCATTTGCGGTGCGTGTGGATCGACATCAGAACGCCAAACGCTGAAAGCAGCGTCACCAACGATGTTCCGCCATAGCTGATGAAGGGTAGCGGCACGCCCACCACGGGCAGGAGGCCGCTGACCATCCCGATATTGACGAACACGTATACAAAGAAGGTCATGGTCAGGCTGCCCGCGAGCAGCTTGCCAAACAGGGTCTGCGCCTGGGCGGTGATCATCAGGCCACGGCCGATCAGCAGCAGGTAGACAATCAGCAGCAGGCAGATACCGACCAGGCCGAACTCCTCGCCCAGTACGGCGATGATGAAGTCGGTGTGGCTTTCCGGCAGAAAATCCAGGTGCGACTGGGTGCCGAGCAGCCAGCCCTTGCCGAACACCCCGCCCGAGCCGATCGCCGCCTTGGACTGGATGATGTTCCAGCCCGTGCCCAGCGGGTCGCTTTCCGGGTCGAGGAAGGTCAGTACCCGCTGCTTCTGATAGTCGTGCATGACGAAAAACCACATCGCCACCGCCACCGGCACCGCCGCCGTCAGCACACTGAGGATCCAGCGCCAGCGCAGGCCACCCATGAACAGCACGAAGGCGCCGGAGGCGAGAATCAGCAGCGCCGTACCCAGGTCGGGCTGGCGCACGATCAGGATGAACGGCACGCCGATCAGCACCAGGCTGATCGCCACGTGCTTCAAGTGGGGCGGCAAGGTGCGCTTGGACAGGTACCAGGCGATGGTCGCCGGCATGATGATCTTCATGAATTCCGAGGGCTGGAAGCGGATCACGCCGGGAATGTTGATCCAGCGCGTGGCGCCCATGGCGTTGTGGCCCATCACGTCCACCACCACCAGCAACAGCACCCCGGTCAGGTACGCCAGCGGCACCCAGCGTGCCATGAAGCGCGGCTCCAGTTGGGCGATGACGAACATCGACACCAGGCCGATGCCGAACGAGGTGGCCTGCTTGAGCAGCAGGTCCCAGTTCTTGCCACTGGCCGAATAAAGGACGAACAGGCTGCCGGCCGCAAGGGTGAGCAGAATGATCAGCAAGGGGCCGTCGACATGGATGCGCTGCAGAAAGCTGGCGCGCCGACGCATCACATCCTCACTGGAGAGCATGCGATCGAAATTGTTCATCACAGGGCCGATTCCTGGGTAACGGTGGCAGGCGCGAACTCGGGCTTGAGCCGGCCATTTTCGTCGAGCAGCCAGGCGTCCATGATCTGGCGTACCACGGGCGCAGCCACGCCCGAGCCGGACTCACCGTTCTCGACCATCACCGATACCACGATTTTCGGGGCTTCGGCCGGGGCAAAGGCGACGAACAAGGCGTGGTCGCGGTGGCGCTCCTGAAGCTTGTTGCGGTCGTACTTCTCGCCTTGCTTGATCGCCACCACCTGGGCGGTACCGCTCTTGCCGGCAATGCGGTACTGGGCGCCGGCGGCAGCCTTGCGCGCAGTACCGCGGGCGCCGTGCATTACCTGCTCCATGCCATGGGTGACCTTGGCCCAGTCGGACTTGTCACGCAGCACGATGTTTTCCATGGGGTTTTCGTCCACAGGCTGCTGGCCTTCGATGGTCTTGGCCAGGTGCGGGCGGTTCCACACGCCCTTGTTGGCGATCAGCGCAGTGGCTTGGGCCAGCTGCAGCGGCGTGGCCTGCATGTAGCCCTGGCCAATACCGAGAATCAGGGTTTCACCAGGGAACCAGGCCTGGCGGCGGGTGGCACGCTTCCATTCGCGCGAAGGCATCAAGCCGGCAGACTCCTCGAACATGTCGAGGGAAACCCGCTGACCGATGCCGAACCTGTTCATGTAGCTGGACAGCCGATCGATGCCCATCTTGTGCGCAAGGTCGTAGAAGTAGGTGTCGTTGGAACGCATGATCGCGGTGTCCAGGTCGACCCAGCCATCGCCGGAGCGGTTCCAGTTACGGTATTTGTGGTCATAGTTGGGCAGTTGGTAATAACCCGGGTCGAACACCCGGCTGCTGGCATTGACCACGCCACTGTCCAGGCCGGCGATGGCCACCGCCGGCTTGATGGTCGAACCGGGCGGGTACAGGCCACGCAGTACGCGGTTGAACAGCGGCCGGTCGATCGAGTCGCGCAGTTCGGCATAGGCCTTGAAGCTGATGCCGGTGACGAACAGGTTGGGGTCGAAGCTTGGCTGGCTGACCATCGCCAGCACCTCGCCAGTACGTGGGTCGAGTGCTACCACTGCGCCCCGCCGGCCACCCAGGGCGGCCTCGGCGGCTTCCTGCAGCTTGATGTCCAGGCTCAGCACAATGTCCTTGCCCGGTTTCGGGTCCGTGCGCTTGAGCACCCGCAGCACGCGGCCCCGAGCGTTGGTCTCGACTTCCTCGTAGCCGACCTGGCCGTGCAGGTCGTCTTCGTAGAAGCGCTCGATGCCGGTCTTGCCGATATGGTGGGTGCCGCTGTAGTTCACCGGGTCGAGGGTTTTCAGCTCTTTCTCGTTGATGCGCCCCACATAACCCACCGAGTGGGCGAAATGCGCACCCTGCGGGTAATGCCGCACCAGCTGGGCCACCACTTCCACGCCTGGCAGGCGGAACTGGTTCACCGCCACCCGGGCGATCTGCTCTTCGTTGAGTTCGAACAGGATCGGCACCGGCTCGAACGGCCGACGGCCCTGGCGCATGCGCTTCTCGAACAGGGCCCGGTCGTCGGTCGTCAAATCCAGCACTTCGACGATGGTATCCAACACTTCCTGCCAGTTACCCGCACGTTCGCGGGTCATCGACAGGCTGAAGCTGGGCCGGTTGTCGGCAACGATCACCCCGTTGCGGTCGAAGATCAGCCCGCGGGTCGGCGGGATCGGCTGCACATGCACCCGGTTGTTCTCCGACAGCGTCGAGTGGTAGTCGTACTGGATGATCTGCAGGTAGTACAGCCGCGCAATCAGCACGCAAATAAGCAGCACGATCGCCACCGCGCCGACCACGACGCGGTTGCGCACCAGGCGGGCGTCTTTCTCGTGGTCCTTGAGGCGGATCGGCTGCGACATCTGACTGCTTACAGGCTCATTTGTGGTAAGGGTGCCCGGACAACACGGTCCAGGCGCGGTAGATCTGCTCGCCGATGAGTATCCTTACCAACGGGTGCGGCAAGGTCAGCGGCGACAGCGACCAGCGTTGCTCGGCGCGTGCGCAAACCTCAGGCGCCAGGCCTTCCGGGCCGCCGACCATCAAATTCACCGTGCGCGCATCCAGGCGCCAGCGGTCCAGCTCGGTCGCCAGCTGCTCGGTGCTCCAGGGCTTGCCATGGACCTCGAGGGTGACAATGCGTTCCCCTGGCTGAACCTTGCTTAGCATGGCTTCGCCCTCCTGACGGATCAGGCGGGCGACATCGGCATTCTTGCCACGGGTATTCAGCGGGATTTCCACCAGCTCCAGCGACAGCTCGGCGGGCAGGCGCTTGGCATATTCATGCCAGCCTTCCTCGACCCACTTCGGCATGCGCGAGCCGACCGCGATCAGGCGCAGACGCACGACGCTTCCTTATTCCCGGTCTTTGATCTTGTCATCGAAGTAGGCGCTGGCGTTTTCCGGGCTGTGATGCTTGGCATCAGCAGCACGGCTCTGCTCGGCACCCGCCCACAGACGCTCCAGGTCGTAGAACTGACGGGCAGCGGCAGTCATCATGTGCACGATGACGTCATTCAGGTCCAGCAGCACCCAGTCGCTGTCGCCCTTGCCTTCTTCGCCCAGCGGCTGCGCGCCTTGTTTCTTGACCGCTTCACGGACCTTTTCCAGCATCGCGTTGATCTGGCGGTTGGAGGTACCGGTGGCAATGATCATGTAGTCGGTCAGGCTGTGCTTTTCGCGCACGTCGATAACCTGGATGTCCTGGGCTTTGACGTCTTCCAGAGCGCTAATGGTCAGTTTGACCAGTTCTTCGCCACTGATGCCATTGGTTTTCTGCTTGCTCATATAAAACTCGTTCAACTCGTTGGATGAGGCGCCAGAGGCACCGTCAGTTAGGCGCACGATACAGTTCGTGCGCCTCGATGTAGGCCAGTACGGCGTCCGGCACCAGGAACCTCACCGATTTGCCGCTGGCCAGCAGCTGTCGGATCTGTGTAGCCGACACCGCAAGCGGCGTCTGCCAGACGAACGAAATATTTCCCGCCGGGCCGGACATGGCGGCGGGATCGCTCTTCGAGCGCGCAGCCAGCAGGTTGCGCAGCTCGTCAGGGGGTTCTACGTCGGCATCCGGGCGTTGCAGCACCAGGATGTGACAATGTTGCAGCAATTCTTCCCAGCGGTGCCAACCAGGCAGGCCACAGAAGGCATCCCAGCCCAGCACCAGGAACAGCTGGTCGTTGCCGGCCAGTTCGGCGCGGATCGATTCCAGCGTATCAATGGTGTACGACGGCTTGTCCCGTTCCAGCTCGCGGGCATCGACGCTCAGGCAATCAACGCCTTGCACCGCTTCGCGAACCATGGCCAGGCGATCCTGCGCGGCCACCTGCGGGGTGTCGCGGTGCGGCGGCCGGGCATTGGGCAACAGGCGCAGCTCGTCCAGCCCCATGAGCTCGGCCACTTCCAGCGCGCTGCGCAGGTGGCCGATGTGCACGGGGTCGAAGGTGCCGCCTAGAATGCCGATGCGCCGGACTGCCTGGGCCTTGCTCAACTCAGCAGGACTCCTGACCGCGCAGCTGGCCGTCGCCGATCACTACGTACTTCTCGCAGGTCAGGCCTTCCAGGCCGACCGGGCCACGGGCATGCAGCTTGTCGGTGGAAATACCGATTTCCGCACCCAGCCCGTACTCGAAACCGTCGGCGAAGCAGGTCGGGGTGTTGAGCATGACCGACGCCGAGTCGACCTCAGCCATGAACTGGCGGGCTTCACCCTGGTGTTCGCTGATGATCGAGTCGGTGTGGTGCGAGCCATAGTGGTTGATGTGCTCGATGGCCTGGTCCAGGCCATCGACGACACGGATCGACAGGATCGCGTCCAGATACTCGGTGTGCCAGTCGTCTTCAGTGGCCGGCCTGGCCTCGATCAGCGCGCGGGTACGCTCGCAGCCACGCAGCTCCACGCCCTTCTCCTGGAAGCGGCGGGCCATTTCCGGCAGGAAGCGCTCGGCCACTTGCTGGTCGACCAGCAGGGTTTCCATGGCGCCGCAGATGCCATAACGGTAGGTCTTGGCGTTGAAGGCCACGTTCCAGGCCTTGTCCAGGTCGGCATGCTGGCTGACATAGATGTGGCAGATGCCGTCCAGGTGCTTGATGACCGGAACGCGGGCATCGCGGCTGATGCGCTCGATCAGCCCACGGCCGCCACGCGGCACAATGACGTCGACAAACTGCGGCATGCTGATCAGCGCACCCACGGCTTCGCGGTCGGTGGTCTCGACCACCTGCACCACGGCGGCCGGCAGGCCCGCAGCGGCCAGGCCACGCTGGATGCAGGTGGCGATGGCGCGGTTGGAATGGATGGCTTCGGAGCCGCCACGCAGGATGGTTGCGTTACCCGACTTCAGGCACAGGCTGGCGGCATCGATGGTCACGTTCGGGCGCGACTCGTAGATGATCCCGATCACCCCCAGCGGTGCGCGCATCTTGCCGACCTGAATACCGGATGGGCGGTAGCTCATGTCGCGGATTGCACCGACCGGGTCCGGCAGGCTGGCGACCTGACGCAGGCCGGTGATCATGCCGTCGATGCGCGCGGGGGTCAGCGCCAGGCGGTCGAGCAGCGCCGGCTCAAGGCCATTGGCGCGGCCGGCGGCCAGGTCCAGCTCGTTGGCGGCAGTCAGTTCGGCACGGGCAGCATCCAGCGCATCGGCAGCGGCTTGCAGGGCGCGGTTCTTCTGCGCGGTGCTGGCACGGCCGATCACCCGGGAAGCCTCACGGGCAGCGCGACCCAAACGGGTCATGTAGTCAAGAACGGACTCAGTCATGGGTTCGGTGTCTTGGCGAAGGGGAAATCGGCTGATTATAACTGCCGCGCAGGTGTACGCCCAGCGGCGGGTGGCGGATGGTAGAAAATGGCTGGGGCAATGCGCAGGAAAGATGTAACCGCACTTATCGAAAATTCCTTTCCCTGTTCCGACCCTTTCGCGGGTGAACCCGCTCCCACGCTGATTCCACGAGGCCTGAGCCCTATGCAATACCAGTGGGAGCGGGTTCACCCGCGAAGAAGCCGGCACTGCCAACTTCCATATCCGATTCAGCCTCGATTA
This sequence comes from Pseudomonas sp. YNh, assembly GCF_037993085.1. NCBI lineage: Bacteria > Pseudomonadati > Pseudomonadota > Gammaproteobacteria > Pseudomonadales > Pseudomonadaceae > Pseudomonas > Pseudomonas sp. YNh. The sequence continues at coordinate 53,356 of NZ_JBBMRJ010000002.1, forward strand.
AGCCATTCATTGCTATCATCCCCGCCTCCCCAGCCACGAACTGCCCGCATGCCAGCCCTGCCCGACAGCTTTTTCAACCGTGATGCCCAGACCGTGGCCAAGGCACTGCTGGGCAAGGTAATCCGCCATCGCCACGGCGACCTGTGGCTGGCTGCGCGCATCATTGAGACCGAGGCCTACTACCTCACTGACAAGGGCAGCCACGCCTCGCTCGGCTATACCGAAAAGCGCAAGGCATTGTTCCTCGATGGCGGGCACATCTACATGTACTACGCCCGCGGCGGCGACTCGCTGAACTTCAGCGCCCAAGGCCCGGGTAACGCGGTGCTGATCAAGTCTGCCTACCCTTGGCAGGACGCCCGCTCGGGCCCCGACAGCCTGGCGCAGATGCAACTGAACAACCCCGACGCCAGCGGCAAGCTGCGCCTGGATGCGCGCCTGTGCGCCGGCCAGACCCTGCTCTGCCGGGCGCTGGGCCTGAAAGTGCCCCACTGGGACGCCCAGCGCTTTGACGCCGAGCGGCTGTACGTGGACGATTGCGGCAATGCCGTACCGAGGGTGATCCAGACCGCAAGGCTGGGCATCCCGCACGGGCGCGACGAGCACCTGCCCTACCGCTTCGTCGACGCCGAGTACGCCCGGTTCTGCACGCGGAACCCGTTACGTCGCGGCCAAGTCGAAGGCCGTGACTTCTTCATTCTCGAACAAGGAAGCTGAACATGGGCCAATGGCTCGACAGCCTGACCGGCTGGCTCAGCGCCAACCCGCAGTGGCTTGGCCTGGCGATTTTCCTGGTGGCCTGCATCGAATGCCTGGCCATTGCCGGCATCATCGTGCCTGGCACCGTGCTGCTGTTCGCCGTCGCGGTACTGGCCGGCAGTGGCGCCTTCAGCCTGGGCGAAACATTACTACTGGGTTTTCTCGGCGGCTTGCTGGGCGACGCGGTGTCGTACACGTTGGGCAAGTACTTCCACCAGAACATTCGCCGCCTGCCATTGCTGCGCCATCACCCTGAGTGGATCGGCAGCGCCGAAACCTACTTCCAGCGCTACGGCATCGCCAGCCTGCTGGTTGGGCGCTTCATCGGGCCGCTGCGGCCCATGCTGCCAATGGTCGCCGGCATGTTCGACATGCCCCTGCCGCGCTTCATCGCCGTCAGCCTGGTGGCCGGCGCCGGCTGGTCGGTGGCCTACCTGCTGCCAGGCTGGGCCACCGGCGCGGCCATGCGCCTGCCGCTGCCGGAAGGCTTCTGGCTGGATGCTGGCATCATCGCCGGCGCCCTGGCAGTCATCATCGGCCTTAGCCTGACCACCAGCATTCGCGACCAGCGCCATGGAACACGACTGATCGCCGGCATGAGCTTCGCTGCCCTGGCCGGGGTATTCCTTGGCTGGCCTTACCTGCACGAGTTCGACCAAGGCGTGATGACATTGGTACAGGAACATCGCAGCCAGGCCATCGATGGCGCCGTGGTACTGGTGACCCGGCTGGGCGATTTCCGCACGCAACTGTTTCTTGGCGGCCTGCTGACCGGCCTGCTGCTGCTTGCCCGGCAATGGCGGCACGCCTTTTTTGCCGCTGGCGCGCTGATGGGCACGGCAATCGCCAACGGTACGCTGAAATGGCTGTTCGCCCGCGCAAGGCCGGAAGTGCTGACCGACCCACTGACCAGCTACAGCATGCCCAGCGGGCACAGCTCGGCGTCGTTTGCGTTCTTTCTGGTGATGGCGGTGCTGGCAGGGCGCGGCCAGCCGCCACGGATGCGCCTGACCTGGGTGATGCTGGGTTGTATTCCGGCGCTGGCGATTGCCCTGTCACGGGTGTACCTGGGGGCGCACTGGCCGACCGATATCCTGGCTGGGGCGCTGCTGGCGTGCTGCGTGTGTGCGCTTAGCCTGGCAGTGGTGCAGCGCCAGCAAACACTGCCGGCCCTGCCGCTGCGGGTGTGGTGGCTGGTGTTGCCGGCATGTATCGCGCTGCTGGCGTTCTTTGCCATGCATGCGCTGCCGCAGGCTTTGCTCAGATACCAATATTGATATCGCCTGTGCTGGCCCCTTCGCGGGTAAACCCGCTCCCACAGGGGTTTCACCAGCCCCGAGACCTGCGCAGTACCTGTGGGAGCGGGTTTACCCGCGAACGGGCCGGCACAGACAACACACCAGTGTCAGGCAAACAGCTCACCCTGAATCCGCTCCAGCAATTTCTGAATCTCCCCCAATCGCTGCTGCGGCGAGTCAAGGGTCAGCAGGTCCAGCTTGTCTTCTTCCATGAACGGCAGCAGGTACGCCAGCTGATTGGCCAGCGCCTGGCGCCCGTCCACCGGGCGCGGCATGTCCAGCGCCTCGACCATCGGGTGCTCGCCCAGCGCCACCAGCAGCGCCAGCAGGTCGTCATCGGCCTCGAGCAACGGGCTGTCCGCCTGCTCCGGTAGCCATTGCACCTGCCCCACCAGCAACTGGTCCTTCTGCACTTCGGTGCTTTCCAGGTTGAAGCGCCGCACGCCCTCGACGCGAATCCCCAGCAAACCGTTGTCCTGCTGCACGAAGTCGCGGATCACTGCTTCGCAGCCGATCGACGCGACCATCGGTGGCGCCTTGCCAACCTGCTCGCCCTCCAGGATGCAGACCACCCCAAAGCCTTCGCCCTGCTTCATGCAGCGCCCGATCATGTCCAGGTAGCGCGCCTCGAAAATCTGCAAATCGAGAAAGCAACCCGGGAACAGCACGGTATTGAGCGGAAACAGCGGTAGTGTCATCACAACTCCTCAAGCCACCAGGCTGACCGCCAACGGCAGGAACACTGCCGTGGCTACCCCCATCAAGCTCATCGCCAGCGCGGCAAAAGCGCCGCATTCGTCACCTTCCTGCAGGGCGACCGAAGTACCCACCGCATGCGCGGTCACACCCAACGACATGCCGCGCGCCTCAGGGCTGTGCACGCCGAAGCGGCTCAGCAGCGCCGGGCCGAAGATCGCGCCGATCACCCCGGTGATCAGTACGAACACTGCCGCCAGCGCCGCCACACCGCCAATCTGCTCTGCCACCAGCATGGCGATTGGCGAGGTCACCGACTTGGGTGCCATGGTCATCAGGATCATGTGCTCGGCACCGAACCACCAGCCTAGCAACAGGCAGCAGAGCGTGGCGAACAGCCCCCCGATTACCAGCGTAGTAAATGTGGGCCAGAACAGCTGCCGGATACGCCGCAGGTTGAGATAGAGCGGCACGGCCAGCGCCACGGTGGCGGGGCCCAGCAGGATGTTCATGATTTCGGTGCTCTTGCGGTACTCGCTGTATTCGATGCCGCACAGCAGCAACACGCCGATTACCAGCAACATCGACACCAATACCGGCTGCAGGAAGATCCAGCGGGTTTTCTCGTAGGCCGCCAGCACCACCTGGTAGGCACCGAGCGTGATACCGATACCGAACAAAGGGTGGTGCACCACGGCATTCAGCGCGCCTTGCCAATCGAGCATCATGGCTGCTCCTCGCGCTTGCCCTGGCGATGCATGAGCTTTTGCATCAGCACACCAACAAACACCAGCGTCACCAGGCAGGAAATCAGCAGGGCGCCGGCAATCGCCCAGAAGTCAGCGGCAATGTCCTTGGCGTATACCATCACCCCCACTGCCGGCGGCACCAGCAACAGCGGCAGGTAGCGCAGCAGGCTGCTGGCCGCCTCGTTCAGCGGCTTGCCCACCTCACCACGGGCCATAAGGAAGAACAACAGCAACACCAGGCCAATGATCGGCCCCGGCAGAAACGGCACCAACAGGTGGTTGATCGCCGTCCCCAGCAGCTGGAACAGCACCAGCCAGGTCAAACCACGCAACAGCATAAGCATCTCCCTCGGGCATGGCCGCCATTATAAGCACGGGCAGCTATAGACCGATATTCGCCGAAAAGCAGACAACTTGACTGAAACGGTTCGCCGTGCTGATCTTGCACTTTCGTACCAACTGACAACCTGGAGAGTCCGCGATGCCCTATGTACCGGTTACAGAGCTTTCGCAATATGTTGGTAAGGAACTGGGCCGCTCGGCCTGGCTGAAAATCGACCAGCAGCGCATCAACCTGTTCGCCGAGGCGACGGGCGATTTCCAGTTCATCCATGTCGACCCTGAAAAGGCGGCCAAAACCCCGTTTGGCGGCACCATTGCCCACGGCTTCCTGACATTGTCACTGATCCCCAAGCTGATCGAGGACATTCTGGTCCTGCCAGAAGGGCTGAAGATGGTGGTGAACTATGGGCTGGACAGCGTACGGTTCATTCAGCCGGTCAAGGTCAACAGCCAGGTTCGGCTTAAAGTGGACCTGGCCGAAGTGGTGGAAAAAAAACCGGGGCAGTGGTTGCTCAAGGCGATTGCCACGCTGGAAATCGAGGGTGAAGAGAAGCCTGCTTATATAGCTGAGTCGCTCTCGCTCTGTTTCGTCTGATTTATCCCCGGGGGCGCTATGCGCCCCATTCGCAGCACAAGGCTGCTACAGGGGTATGCGATCTCCTGTAGGAGCAGCCTTGTGCTGCGAACGGGCTGCACAGCAGCCCCCGATCCACAAATCTTCCGCACTCGCGTAGACTGCCAGCCTCCGCGCAGCCTAGGGCTGCCCCTGTCGATTTACCAAAGGTGCCCGCCATGCCCTGGCTGCAAGTACGCCTGGCCATCAGCCCGGAACAAGCCGAAACCTACGAAGATGCCCTGCTTGAAGTAGGCGCCGTCTCGGTCACGTTCATGGACGCCGAAGATCAACCGATCTTCGAACCAGACCTCAACACCACCCCGCTGTGGTCGCATACCCACCTGCTGGCACTGTTCGAAGCCGATGCCGAGCCCGAGCAGGTGTTTGCCCACCTGCGCCTGCTGACCGGCGCCGAGCTGCCACAGCACCAGGCCGAAGTGATCGAGGACCAGGACTGGGAACGCAGCTGGATGGACAACTTCCAGCCCATGCGTTTCGGCCGCCGCCTGTGGATCGTGCCAAGCTGGCACGAGGCTCCGGAAAAAGGCGCCGTCAACCTGCTGCTGGACCCGGGCCTGGCCTTCGGCACCGGCACCCACCCCACCACGGCCCTGTGCCTGGAATGGCTCGACGGCCAGCAACTCGAAGGCACCCAGGTGCTGGACTTCGGCTGCGGCTCGGGCATCCTGGCCATCGCCTCGCTGCTGCTGGGCGCCCGTGAAGCAGTCGGTACCGACATCGACGTGCAGGCCATCGAGGCTTCGCGCGACAATGCCCAGCGCAACGGCATCGCCGATGAAAAGCTGGCCCTGTACCTGCCCGAGCACATGCCGGCCATGCAGGCAGACGTGCTGGTCGCCAACATCCTCGCTGGCCCGCTGGTGTCGCTGGCGCCGCAGTTGTCCGGCCTGGTCCGCCCTGGTGGCCTGCTGGCACTGTCCGGCATCCTGGCCGAACAGGGCGAGGAGGTGGCCGCGGCCTACGCCGCCGACTTCGAGCTGGACCCGATCGTCGTCCGCGACGGCTGGGTGCGCATCAGTGGTCGCCGCCGCTAAGCGGGCCTAGAATATCTTTCTGCACAGCTCCCGGATTGCCGCATGACCGACAGTTTCGTCACCCAGTGCCCGCATTGCCAGACCAGCTTTCGCGTCACCCACCACCAGTTGAGCGTGGCCCGCGGCGTGGTTCGCTGCGGCCATTGCCTGCAGGTGTTCAATGCCGCCAAGCAACTGCTGGAACAGAACCGCGCCAGCGCACCTGAGGTGCCGGTACCGGCGCCTGTGCCAGCGGCACCTGCCGAGCCAGTGGTCGAGGCGCCGGTTACCCCCGAGCCTGTCACCCGCGAGCGCAGCATCACGCCTGACGAGGACTGGGCCCTGACCGCCCAGGCGCTGGACGCACTCGACCTCGACCAGGAACTGGCACGCCTGGAGCGGCGCGGCCAGCCGGCCCCGGCACGCCCCGCCAACCTGGATGGCGGGCTGCAAGCGCGGCGTGACGAACTGCACCCGGACGAGCATGCGGACGACCTGTTCGGCAACGCCACCGATGAGCCCTTCGAGCCGCAAACGCCGGCAGAGCCCGCACCTGTGTTGCTGGAGCCGCAGCCGCTGGAGCTGGACCTGGAGCCCGTACCCGGCGAGCGCACTGAGCCGACCCTGGGCCGTAACCTTGACCTGGACATCGATGACGAGCCGCCCGTACACCGCGCAGCTGAAATCGACGACCAGCCCGCCTTCAGCGAACCGCTGCGCACCCGTGATGACGAAATCCCGGAAAAAGGCCTGAGCGCCCGCGACGATGAACCGCTGGCGCTGCACCTGTCGGCGCGCGACGACGACCCTGTCGAGCCGCTGCCGGGTGACCGCCTGGAGCCAGGCCTTGCCAGCAAGCCCGAGCGCCAGGCGCGCAAAGAGCCGCTGGTCGATGTAGTCGACGACCCGCTGCAACTGGGCTGGGAAAAACCAGCGCCCAACTGGGGCAAGCGCCTGCTGTGGGGCTTCCTGACCCTGCTGGCCGCTGGCCTGCTGGCGTTCCAGTATGTGTGGTTCCACTTCGACGAAATGGCCCGCCAGGACCAGTACCGGCCGATCTTCCAGCAAATTTGCCCGATCGTCGGGTGCCAGGTGCCGACCCGGGTCGATATCGCAAGAATCAAGAGCAGCAACCTGGTGGTGCGCAGCCACCCGGACTTCAAGGGCGCACTGATCGTCGATGCGATCATCTACAACCGTGCACCGTTCGCCCAACCGTTCCCGCTGCTGGAACTGCGTTTTGCCGACCTCAATGGCCAGCTGATCGCCAGCCGGCGCTTCAAGCCCAGCGAGTACCTGTCCGGCGAGTTGGCCGGGCGTGGCGACATGCCAAGCCAGACGCCGATCCATATCGCCCTGGACATCCTCGACCCGGGGCCAAAGGCCGTGAACTACAGCCTCAGCTTCCGCTCGCCGGAATAGTCAGCACAACCCAGTGGGAGCGGGCATGCCCGCGAACCCGGGCAAAGCCCGTGCCATGCACCGCGGCGTCTGCTTCGCGGGCGCGCCTGCTCCCACAGGGGTCCGCGCGATACCCGGGTCTTGGCTCATACCAAAAGTCATAAGCCGACAACTGTTCAGATTTTATCCAAATCCATCTTTATCCGGTCACCGAGAGCGGGTATCATGCCCACCCTTTTTCGAACTCCAAGATTCGGCCCCACAACAGGGATCACCTATGTCGGCGGTACGCATCGGCCCATACACACTACGTAACAACCTGATCCTCGCGCCCATGGCCGGGGTCACGGACCAGCCTTTCCGTACACTTTGCAAGCGCCTGGGCGCGGGCATGGTGGTGTCGGAGATGGTCTCCAGCGACATGAGCCTGTGGAACAGCCGCAAGTCGAGCCTGCGCCGCATCCATGAAGGTGATCCCGAGCCCCGCTCGGTGCAGATCGCCGGTGGTGATGCACAGATGATGGCTGCGGCAGCAAAGGCCAACGTCGAAGCGGGTGCCCAGATCATCGACATCAACATGGGCTGCCCGGCAAAAAAAGTCTGCAACAAAGCTGCAGGCTCTGCTTTATTGAGAGATGAAGCCTTGGTCAGCGAGATCCTCCACGCCGTGGTCGGCGCTGTGGACGTCCCGGTGACCCTGAAGATCCGCACCGGTTGGGACCGGGCAAACAAGAACGGCCTGAACGTGGCGAAGATCGCCGAACAGGCCGGCATCCAGGCGCTGGCGGTGCATGGCCGCACACGCGCCGACCTGTACACGGGCGAAGCCGAATACGACACCATCGCGGCCATCAAGCAAGCGGTGTCTATCCCGGTTTTTGCCAACGGCGATATCACTTCGCCAGAAAAGGCCCGGGCGGTGCTGGATGCCACCGGGGTCGACGGCCTGTTGATCGGCCGGGCTGCCCAGGGGCGGCCATGGATCTTTCGCGAGATCGAGCATTACCTGCGCACTGGCGAATACCTGCCAGCGCCGCAACTGGACGAAGTGGAACGCATCCTGCTGGAGCACCTGGCCGCGTTGCATGCCTTTTATGGCGATGTGATGGGCGTACGTATCGCCCGCAAGCACGTGGGCTGGTACCTGGCAACACGACCCGGCGGCAAGGAGTTTCGCTCCCGGTTCAACGCTTTGGAAGACACACAAGCGCAGTGCGCCAACGTTCGTGCGTTTTTCAGCGAGCGTCGACAGAGCCTTGAGACAGAGGACGGACAAGGGGTGGCCGCATGACGATGATGACCGAGAATTTTGTGAGTGGAACAACGCCCGTGAGCGACAACGCCAACCTGAAACAGCACCTCAACACGCCGAGCGAAGAGGGCCAGACCCTTCGCGACAGCGTCGAGAAGGCGCTGCACAACTACTTCGCCCACCTGGAAGGCGCGACCGTGACGGACGTGTACAACCTGGTGCTCTCCGAAGTGGAGGCGCCACTGCTCGAAAGCGTGATGAACTACGTGAAGGGCAACCAGACCAAGGCCAGCGAGATGCTCGGGCTGAACCGAGGCACCCTGCGCAAGAAGCTCAAGCAGTACGACTTGCTGTAAGCCAGAATCCCAACCAGAAAAGGCGGCTCCCTGAACAGAGGCGCCTTTTTTGCAGACTCCACCGCGTTATTGGAACCCGAAATGACCGACCAGACTACCCGCCTGCCAGTCCGCCGCGCCCTGATCAGCGTCTCCGACAAGACCGGTATCCTCGAATTCGCCCGTGAGCTGCAGCAGCTCGGTGTCGAGATCCTGTCCACCGGCGGCACCTACAAGCTGCTCAAGGACAACGGCGTGAACGCGGTGGAAGTGGCCGACTACACCGGCTTTGCCGAAATGATGGATGGCCGGGTCAAGACCCTGCACCCGAAAATCCACGGCGGCATCCTCGGCCGTCGCGGCACCGACGACGCCATCATGAACGAGCACGGCATCAAGCCGATCGACCTGGTTGCGGTCAACCTGTACCCGTTCGAAGCCACCATTTCCAAGCCTGGCTGTGACCTGCCGACCGCCATCGAGAACATCGACATCGGCGGCCCGACCATGGTCCGTTCGGCAGCCAAGAACCACAAAGACGTCGCCATCGTGGTCAACGCCAGCGACTACGCCGGCATCGTCGACGGCCTCAAGGCCGGCGGCCTGACCTACGCCCAGCGCTTCGACCTGATGCTCAAGGCGTTCGAGCACACTGCTGCCTACGACGGCATGATCGCCAACTACATGGGCACCATCGACCAGGCCAAGGACACCCTTTCGACTTCCGCACGCAGCGAATTCCCGCGCACCTTCAACAGCCAGTTCGTCAAGGCCCAGGAAATGCGCTACGGCGAGAACCCGCACCAGAGCGCGGCGTTCTACGTAGAAGCCAAAAAAGGCGAAGCCAGCATTTCCACCGCCACCCAGCTGCAGGGCAAGGAACTGTCGTTCAACAACGTGGCCGACACCGACGCCGCGCTGGAGTGCGTGAAGAGCTTCGTCAAGCCCGCCTGTGTCATCGTCAAGCACGCCAACCCGTGCGGCGTGGCCGTTGTGCCTGAAGACGAAGGCGGCATCCGCAAGGCCTACGACCTGGCCTACGCCACCGACACCGAGTCGGCCTTCGGCGGCATCATTGCCTTCAACCGCGAACTGGACGGCGAAACCGCCAAGGCCATCGTCGAGCGCCAGTTCGTCGAAGTGATCATCGCCCCGAAAATTTCCCAGGCTGCCCGCGACGTGGTAGCTGCCAAGCAGAACGTACGCCTGCTGGAGTGCGGCGAGTGGCCAGCTGAGCGCGCTGCCGGTTGGGACTTCAAGCGCGTCAACGGTGGCCTGCTGGTGCAAAGCCGCGATATCGGCATGATCACCGCAGACGACCTGAAGATCGTCACCAAGCGTGCCCCGACCGAGCAAGAAGTCCACGACCTGGTGTTTGCCTGGAAAGTGGCCAAGTTCGTCAAGTCCAACGCCATTGTCTACGCCAAGCAGCGCCAGACCATCGGCGTCGGCGCTGGCCAGATGAGCCGCGTCAACTCCGCCCGCATTGCTGCAATCAAGGCCGAGCATGCTGGCCTGCAAGTGCAAGGCGCAGTCATGGCATCGGATGCGTTCTTCCCGTTCCGTGATGGCATCGACAATGCGGCTAAAGTGGGTATCAGCGCCGTGATCCAGCCGGGTGGCTCGATGCGTGATGCCGAGGTCATTGCCGCTGCCGATGAGGCAGGTATCGCGATGGTATTCACCGGTATGCGCCACTTCCGCCACTGATTTACGGCAATCGGCCGCACTGAAGCAGGCATCTGCTGCGTTGGGGCCGGTTCCGCTGATGCTCATTGCCAGAAGGCAACTCCGCTCATCGGAACCGGCACCGCCTTGCATCTACCTGCTTCATTGCGACCTCGTACAGCGTGAGGCTTCGCTTCGCGCCCGAAAGAATTCGAGGTTTTGACATGAAAGTTTTGATCATCGGCAGCGGCGGCCGTGAGCACGCCCTGGCCTGGAAAGTTGCCCAGGACCCACGCGTCGAGAAAGTCTTCGTTGCCCCTGGCAACGCGGGTACCGCCATTGAAGCCAAGTGCGAGAACGTCGCCATCGACGTGTGCGCTCTGGAACAACTGGCCGACTTCGCCGAGAAGAACGTCGACCTGACCATCGTCGGCCCGGAAGCACCGCTGGTCATCGGTGTGGTCGACCTGTTCCGCAGCCGTGGCCTGGACTGCTTCGGCCCAACCAAGGGTGCGGCCCAGCTGGAAGGCTCCAAGGCCTTCACCAAGGACTTCCTGGCGCGTCACAAGATCCCGACCGCCGACTACCAGAACTTCACCGAAATCGAGCCGGCGCTGGCCTACCTGCAGGAAAAAGGTGCGCCGATCGTGATCAAGGCCGACGGCCTGGCTGCGGGCAAAGGCGTGATCGTCGCCATGACCCTCGAAGAAGCCGAAGCCGCCGTGCGTGACATGCTGGCCGGCAACGCTTTCGGTGAAGCCGGTTCGCGTGTGGTGATCGAAGAGTTCCTCGACGGCGAAGAAGCCAGCTTCATCGTCATGGTCGACGGCCACAACGTGCTGCCCATGGCCACCAGCCAGGACCACAAGCGCGTCGGCGACCAGGACACCGGCCCGAACACGGGCGGCATGGGTGCCTACTCCCCTGCCCCGGTCGTTACCGACGACGTGCACCAGCGCGTGATGGACCAGGTAATCTGGCCAACCGTGCGCGGCATGGCCGAGGAAGGCAACGTCTACACCGGCTTCCTCTATGCTGGCCTGATGATCGACAAGGCAGGCAACCCCAAGGTCATCGAGTTCAACTGCCGCTTCGGCGACCCAGAGACCCAGCCAGTCATGCTGCGCCTGGAGTCGAGCCTGGTGCTGCTGATCGAAGCCGCCTTCGCCAAGGCGCTGGACAAGGTCGAAGCCCAGTGGGACCCACGTCCGAGCCTGGGCGTTGTGCTGGCGGCTGGCGGTTACCCGGGCGACTACGCCAAGGGCGACGTGATCAGTGGCCTGGACGCAGCAGCCAAGATCGAAGGCAAGGTATTCCATGCCGGTACTTCGCTCAAGGACGGCCAAGTGGCCACCAATGGCGGGCGCGTGCTGTGCGCCACGGCAATGGGCAGCACGGTTGCCGATGCGCAGCAGCAGGCTTACCGCCTGGCCAGGGAAGTAAGCTGGAACGGTAGCTTCTACCGCACTGACATCGGCTACCGGGCCATCGCCCGAGAGCGCGGTGAGCACCAGCAGTAAGCACTACCGGAGCGCCGTGCCGCCCAGGGCTGTCCACCGCCCGGCGCACGGCATCCGGCTCGTCGACAAGGCCCGGCACGGGCCTTGCCTTCGACTTGGCGCGCCGCGCATAGTTAGTACCCGGCACATCGGCTAAGAAGGGATTTCGTAGTGCGTCGGCTTCGGATTGCCTCAGCTCTGATCGTCACCTTGTTGACCTTGCTCTGCATGTTCCCGGCTGCAGCCGAACATGACGGAGGCTGGACCGTTTTGCTCGACGAACAGGCCAACCTGCAACTGAGCGATGTACGCTCGGAGCGCTACCGCAACCAGTTCAGCCCGCTGGTGCTTACCGAGCTGGATGCCGCCCCGCCGGAACAGGCCTTGTGGCTGCACTACCGCCTGGAACCAGGCGACCAGGAGCAACTGCTACGGGTATTCGCCCCCGACCTGTCTGGCCTTGATCTCTACGCCCTCGAAGGCGACCAACTTCTGCGTCAGCTGCACCACGGGCGCCAGGCCGGCAATGCCAGCCCGACCCTGCGTGGCAGCGACCATGTACTGCCCCTGCCCAACAGCAAGCAACCGCTGGATATCTACCTGCGCCTGGTCTCCGAGCACCAGTTGCGCCCAGCCATCAGCCTGGAACCTGCGGCCGTAGCCGCCTCGGACCAGAGCCAGCCACTGCTGTTCGGCATGCTGTTCGGCGGCCTGGTCATGTTGATCCTGCACAACCTGATCCGCTTCCTCTACAGCCGCTCGACCACCACCCTGATCCTTGCGCTATACCACGGCCTGATGCTGCTCAGCGGCCTGATCCTGCTGAACCTCAGCGGCCCCTGGTGGCACGTCTGGCACAACGCACAAACCCCGGCCGCCTACCTGACACTGGTCCTGGCCGGCCTGGCGGGGCTGTATTTCACCCAACACTTCTTCAACCCGTGCAACTCACCCCGGCTTAACCGCCTGCTGCAGGGCGAAATGCTGGTGGTGGGGGTCAGCGGGCTGGTGCTGTTGTTTGTCGACACCCTGCCCCTCAACCTGATGACCTACGCCCTGATGGCCTTGGGCAGCGTGAGCATGCTGCTGGTCAGCAGCTACCACTGGTACCGGGGTTACGCGCCTGGGCGCCTGTTCAGCCTGGCCATGGTGGTGTTCAACCTGGGCGGCCTGGTGCTGCTGCCAGCACTGCTGGGCCTGACCCGCACCTCGACGCCCTGGCTGCTGTGCGTGCTACTGGGGCTGGCCGTTGCCAGCGGCCTGCTGCTCAACCTGGCAGTCAGCGAGCGCCTGCGCCGCATGAGCGAGGAGCGCTTCAGCGCCAGCCGCGCCCTGGCCGCCAGCGATGCCGAAATAAACGCCAAGGCCGAGTTCCTGGCCAAGATCAGCCACGAAATCCGCACCCCCATGAACGGCGTGCTGGGCATGACCGAGCTGCTGCTGGGCACACCGCTGTCCGTCAAACAACGTGACTACGTGCAGACCATCCACAGCGCCGGCAACGAGCTGCTGACGCTGATCAACGAGATTCTCGACATTTCCAAGCTGGAGTCCCGGCAGATCGAACTGGATGACGTGCAGTTCGACCTCAACGCGCTGATCGAGGACTGCCTGAACATCTTCCGCGCCAAGGCCGAACAGCAGAACATCGAGCTGATCAGCTTTACCCAGCCGCAAGTACCGCGGGTGATCAGCGGCGACCCGACACGCCTGCGCCAAGCCTTGTCGAGCCTGCTGGAAAACGCCCTGAAAAACACCGACCAGGGCGAGATCCTGCTGGTCGTGGCACTGGACCAACGGGGTGAGCTACCGCGCCTGCGCATCGCCGTGCAGGACAGCGGCGAGCCGTTGGCCGCCGCAGACCGTGAAGCCTTGTTGCAGGCCGAGTTGCACAGCCACCACTTCCTGTCCAGCAACAAGCTGGGTGGCCACCTTGGGTTGGTCATCGCCAAACAGCTGATCGGCCTGATGCAGGGCGAGTTCGGCATCAAGAGCAGCACCGGCATGGGCAACACCCTGTGGTTGACCCTGCCGCTGGACCCTTCTCGCCTGGAACAGCCACCGACCGACCTCGACAGCCCGCTGCGCGATGCCCGCGTGCTGGTGGTGGACGACAATGACACCTGCCGCAAGGTGCTGGTGCAACAATGCAGCGCGTGGGGCATGAACGTCAGCGCAGTGCCATCAGGCAAGGAAGCCCTGGCCCTTCTGCGCACCAAGGCCCACCTGCGCGACTACTTCGACGCGGTGCTGCTGGACCAGAACATGCCCGGCATGACCGGCATGCAGCTGGCCGCCAAGATCAAGGAAGACCCGAGCCTGAACCACGACATCCTGGTGGTGATGCTCACCGGCATCAGCAATGCGCCGAGCAAGGTCATCGCACGCAATGCCGGGGTGAAGCGGATACTTGCCAAGCCGGTGGCCGGCTACACGCTGAAAACCACCCTGGCCGAAGAACTGGCCCAACGCGGCCGCGATCAGGCAGTGCCGGCCAGCCTGCCCGGTGTCCCGCAGGCACTGGACCTGCCCGGCGACTTCCGCGTGCTGGTTGCCGAAGACAACAGCATTTCCACCAAGGTGATACGCGGCATGCTTGGCAAGCTGAACCTTGAGCCGGACACCGCGTGCAATGGCGAAGAGGCCCTGCAGGCGATGAAAAACCAGCGCTATGACCTGGTGCTGATGGACTGCGAAATGCCGATTCTGGACGGTTTCTCGGCCACCCAGCAGCTGCGCGCCTGGGAAACCGCCAACCAGCGCCAGCGCACCCCGGTGGTGGCACTGACCGCGCACATTCTTACAGAACACAAGGAACGCGCCCGTCTGGCGGGCATGGACGGCCACATGGCCAAGCCGGTCGAGCTGTCGCAGTTGCGCGAGCTGATCCAGTACTGGGCCAATCACCGGGAAGCCAAGGTAGACCCGGCGCATACTTCCTGATCTGTAGTGCCTGTACTGGCCTCATCGCCGGCAAGCCAGCTCCCACCTCGATCGCATCGTTCTCAAGCCATGTGCAGTACCTGTGGGAGCTGGCTTGCCGGCGATGAGGCCAGTGAAGACAACCACAATGCTGCTGATACACTTCCCGTCAACTTCCCTGCAAGGGGCTACCCCATGCTCCATGAGTTGTTCAGCGTCTACCTGAAAATGCTTGTGCTCTACAGCCCGTTCTTCGTGCTGTCGTGCTTCATCAGCCTGACCCGCGGCCACTCCAGCAAGGAACGCAAGCAACTGGCCTGGAAGGTAGCCTTCGCAGCCCTGCTCGCCAGCGTGCTGCTGTACCTGTTCGGTCGGGTGATCTTCGGCATTTTCGGCATCACCGCCGACGCCTTCCGCATCGGTGCGGGCAGCGTGCTGTTCATCTCGGCATTGGGTATGGCCCAGGGCAAGCCAGCGGTGCAGGCCGACAACGTGCAGCAGGATGTGACCATCGTGCCACTGACCATTCCGCTGACGGTTGGTCCCGGCACCATCGGGGCCCTGCTGGTGATGGGTGTGAGCCAGCCGCACTGGGACGACAAACTGCTGGCCATCGTCAGTATCGCGCTGGCCAGTTTCACTGTCGGCCTGGTGCTTTACCTGTCCCACGGTATCGAGCGGATCCTGGGCGACCAGGGCCTGCAGATCGTCAGCCGTCTGATGGGGCTGTTCGTCTGTGCCCTGGCGGCGCAGATCATTTTTACAGGGATCAAAGGGTACCTGGTGCCTTAGATGGCATAGTCATGAATGCGCGCCAGGGATACCTTGACGACGCTTTCCTGCACTTTTGGCATTACGCTGTTCTCGAAGGCCAGAATATTGAACCGGACCAGCTCCGCACGCACATTCTTGTAACTGCGCTTGCGGCTGATGAACCCTGCACTGAAAACAGACTGCTTGTCCGTTTCGTGGTAAATCACCATGTCGACACGGTTATTACCGGCCGGCGCACAGGCCAACACTTGAAAGTGCTGCATCTCGAATGCCTTTTTCTCAAGTTCCTTCAGCACCGACGGCTTGGTCAGCAACGCTTGAATGGACACTTTGACCGACGACGCAAAGCTGTCCCCGGCAGTTTTGGACAGGGTCTGCAGCACCTGATCCGTCTGTTGCGTACGCGTCTTGTCCGGCCAATGGATCTGCTCAGCCGTTACCGCATCCCACCCCATGAATTTGAGCTGGTTACGGTAATAAGCGAACCAGTCTTTAATCAGCCCCTCTTTGAAAGCGGCCTCGGTGGCTCTTTCGGCCATTGCCAAGGCCAGCTTCACCTTGTTTTTCTGCGCAGCGTCGACGCCCGGCAAGAACGAAACAATCCCAGCGCCGATCACGGCAGATGTGGCTTCACTCATGATGCTGCTCCTGTAGGTTGTGCGTAAGGGTCGAACCGGTAAACGACCTGTGCATCCTTGGTTTTCATCAAGGCCTGCAATTCATCACGCTGGCGTTGGAAGCGTCCTTCATCCAATGCCAGAGAAACGCCGTTGAACTCGGCCTCGCCCTCAAGTACTTGTTCGCCCAGAAATGTCTCCAGCGAAACTAGCGAGAGTGGCTTGTCGATTTGCAGCGAGATGCTGCACAAGTCCAGCGCCGGGCCCGGCTTGAGTACGCCAAGTTCGATGACCAGGGTGCAGCACTGCGCCTGATCATGCGCGCAGAAACTCAGCAAGTGCCGGAAGCCTTCAGCAGACTGGCCAAGGCCCGTCTTTATCGCCGCCAGCACGGCCTCATGGCGCAGCGAACGCATCTTCAGCCACGCTTCAAGTGGCTGTATATGCGCGTTGCGCACAGGTCGCCCCAACGGTTTCAGGTCATGGGTACTGGCCAGCTTGATCCAGCCCAGTTGGCGGTAGGCCTCCCGATACGCGGCATACCAGTTTTCATAATTGTCCACGCGTGAACCGGCGTGCTTGTTGGCTACCAACTGCGCGTACAGGACTGAATCGAAAGCGGCCTGGCGTTGTGCCTCGACTGCGCCTGGCGAATACAACAATGCTGTTCCGCCAATCAACATCAGTTGCTCAGCTGCTCTATCCATCGTGTTACCTCGTCACAAAGAACCGAACAAGGCGGCGTTGCGACTACGCCGCCGAGCAATCAGATGTCGTACTCGAGCACGTTCTCGACACTGCGCACGCCGAGTTTGTTTTCTACGGTTTCGCGGACTTTGTCGTAGACAAAGTTATTGAGGGTGAGCACTGCCGTGCCGGCGTAGTAAGCGGACCTGTCCAGCTTCCACTGGATGCCGAGCACATCGTCGTCCAGTGCTGGGGCAGATGCCTGGATGCAGCTCACCACCATGACCACATCGTTTTCTTGGGTTTCAATGCAGGCGGCCAGGCCGACCAGGCCCCTGGCTTTGTTCTTGCGCTTGTGGTGGAGCACCTTGGCGTCGTTTTCGACTGTGGTCATTTTGTCAAACGCCCGCTTTGCCACTTCACCCAGCTTGGTGCCGCCCAGCATCGCATTGCCGACCACACCTATCGCGCGGATGGCCACGGCGCCTACGGTGACGGACAGTTCCACCGAGGTTTCAAGTTCGAAGGTACGGCGTGGGATGGTAAAGCCAAGGTCTCGCATGACATCGATGAATTTGTCGTACCACTCCCGGCTCTGCTTTTCGGCGTCAAAAGCTTTGTCGGCGACCAACGTGGCGAAGTGGAAGGCATTCTTCACATCATGACGGCTTTGCGCAGACATGCCCGCGCCGAAGGCAAGCAGGTTGCCGTCTACCAGGATGGCGGCATCGGTGGTGGTGATTTGGGTTGCATCGGACATTGGAAACTCCTTGATGGTTGCCCCTTGAGTCAGGGGCAATCACCTTAGCCAGCGCGCTGGCCACAAAGCGCGCTGAAGAGTTTCCGACGCAACTAGTTGGCGGTGGGGTACCAACGCGGCGTGTAGGCCCACACCCCACCCGACAGGCGAGGGAATACACAGGTTGTAGAGGAGCCAACCAGAACCATGGTGCGCATATCGACCATTTCCGGCAGCAGCTCGGCCAAGGTGACTACCTTAAGCGTCTGCCCCGGCCTACCGATGTCGCGCCCAAGGACTACAGCCGTGTTCCCCTCGCGGTGGCGACGCACAACTTCCAGGGCCACCCCGAGCTGGTGCGGCCTGGATTTGGAAATCGGGTTGTAGAAGGCCAGCACCAGGTCAGCCTGGGCCGCCAGGTCCAGGCGCTTTTCAATGATCGACCAGGGCTTGAGATTGTCCGACAACGACATCACACAGAAGTCATGGCCCAGCGGTGCCCCCGCCTGCGCAGCGGTAGCGAGCGAGGCCGACACCCCTGGCAGGATCTCGAGGTCGACGCGATGCCAGGCGGGGTCGCTGGATTCGTGCAGCGCTTCGAGCACTGCAGCGGCCATGGCGAACACGCCTGGGTCGCCCGACGAGACCACCACCACCGAACGGCCTTGTGCCGCCAGCTCGAAGGCATGCCGGGCGCGCTGCATCTCTTCACGGTTGTCGGTGCAGTGCATCACCTGATCGTCACGGAACGGCCCGGCCATGCGCACGTAGGTTTCGTAGCCGAGGATGTCCTCGGCGCGTGCAAGTTCGGCCTTGACCGCCGGCACCATTAGCTCGGCAGCGCCGGGGCCGAGGCCGATCACCGCCAGCCGGCCACGACGGCGGCCGACCTGCGCGGCATCCACCGGCGCCGGGGCCACGGCGATGACGGTATCCGCCTGCTCGATCAGCTCGGCGCCGGGCAGCGCCTGGGCCAGCATGCCTCGCAGGTCGCCAGGCTTGGCCGCAAAACGCAGCGCCACGCCAAGGGCCTGCGCGGCCTCGTGCAGGGCTGCATCAGCCATGGCGTGCTCGCCAGCCAGCAGGCAAGCCAGCGATTGTTCGGCGATACCCGCCGCCTGCAGCGCGGCGCGGATGCGTTGCAGGTCGGCGGTATCGACGCCCACCACCACCGAACGCGGGTGGATCAGCAGCTCATCACGGCTGCTCGGGCGTGCCTGATGGCCGACATGGATGGTGCGCCGGGCGCTCTCGCTGGCGGGGAGCTGCGCCTGCTCCAGCCAAGGTGCATCGCCTTCGACGCGCACCGCCTCGCCGGCCAGCAAATCAGAGACAAAGCGCTTGCCTTGCTCGATATCCGCCAGTGCATAACCCTGCGGCGGGTTCAGCAGGCAAGTGCCGAAACGCAGCTCGCCACTGGTGGTGATCGCAGCAGCAACGCCCAGAACCTCTGCGATTTCGCGTGCCATCACATTCACGCCAGCCAGGCCACCGAGCAGCGGCACCACCGCACTGCCATCTTCGGCCACGGCCAGAACCGGCGGCTCGCTGCCCTTCTCGCTGAGCAGGCTGGCCAGGCTACGGATGACAATGCCCGCAGCGCACAGGGCGATGATCGGCGTATCCTGCTGATACAACCCGCGCAGGGTGTCGCCGAACGTGCTGTACGATTGGTCTGCACCCTCGACACGCCCCTCCAGGCCATGAATCGTGGCCTGTGGATAACAGTGCTGGATACGCTGCGCCGTCGCCAGGCTGCCCGGGCCAAGAATGATGATCGCCGGCGCCTTGTGGATGTTCAGCCCTGCCATTTTTCCCCCGGCACGATGATCAGCGAGAAGTACGGCGACGACTGTGGATCAACCTGATCCAGCGGCACGATCTTCTGGTTGGCCATGGTGGCCCGCTCCACATACAGCGCGCGCCCGTCCAGGCCCAGTTCGGTCAGTACTTCGCGTACTTTCGGGAAGTTGCGCCCAAGCTTCATGATCACTGCTGCATCGGCGTCGGCCAGGCGACGCTTGAGCTCCTCGGCGGGCAACACGCCAGACAAGACCGAGAGGCTCTGGTTGCGGTACACCAGCGGCGCACCCAGCACCGAGGCGCCACCGAGCATCGAGCACACGCCAGGGATCACTTCAGCCTCATAGCGCTGCGCCAGGCGGTCGTGCAGGTACATGTAGGACCCGTAGAAGAACGGGTCACCTTCGCAGATCACCGCCACGTCGCGACCGGCATCCAGGTGCTCGGCCACCTGCACGCTGGCTTCGTCGTAGAAGTCGCTGATCACCTGCTCGTAGGACAGCGGCGCCGGCAGGGCTTCGGTGGTGACCGGGTACACCAGCGGCAACAGCGTCTGCTGCGCTTGCAAGTGTGCCTCGATGATGCCGAAGGCATTGCCACGCTTGCCCTTGGCCACGAAGTAGCCGACCACTGGCGCTTCGCGCAGCAGGCGCAGGGCCTTGAGGGTGATCAGTTCAGGGTCGCCCGGGCCCACGCCCAGGCCAAGCAGACGTCCACGCGGCGCCATCACTCCACCTCCGTGGCCAGGGCGTTGACCGCGGCGGCGGCCATCGCGCTGCCGCCCAGGCGGCCTTGCATGATCACGAACGGCACACCACGGCTGTCGGCGGCGAGCATCGCCTTGGACTCGGCAGCACCGACGAAACCTACCGGGAAGCCGAGGATCAGCGCCGGCTTGGGTGCACCGGCGTCAATCATCTCCAGCAGGTAGAACAGGGCGGTGGGCGCATTGCCGATCACCACCACACTGCCTTCCAGGTACGGGCGCCACAGCTCAAGGGCTACGGCAGAACGGGTGTTGCCGGCGTCCTTGGCCAGGCCCGGTACGCTTGGGTCGCGCAGGGTGCAGATGACTTTGTTGTCGGCTGGCAGGCGGGCCCGGGTGATGCCTTCTGCGACCATGTGCGCATCGCACAGGATTGGCGCGCCGTTGAGCAGCGCCTCGCGCCCGGCCCGGCCGGCACCTTCGGAGAACTGCAGGCCATCGATGGCATCGACCATGCCACAGGCGTGGATCACGCGTACGGCGAGCTTTTCGAGGTCTGCGGGGATCCGCTCGAGTCGGGCTTCCTCACGGATGATCCGGAAGGAATTGCGATAGATCTCCTGACCATCGCGGATGTAGTCAATCATCAAGGTGCTCCGTCGGCAGGTCGAGCATGGCGCCTGCTTCATTCAAGGTAAGGTCGGTGGCGCGCAGGGCGCCGAAGCCCGGCTGGCGCGCGTCACGCAGATAGAGGTCATATCGGCCCGGCGAGCGGGCCAGCAGGGTGGCCGGGGCAACATGGGCCACGGCGCAGGAACGGGGGCAGCCAGACAAGTGCACGCTGGCAGGCACGCCAGGGCCCAGCAGCGCGGCAAGGGCAACGGCGTCGGCCTTGGTTTCGCCAAGGGCCTTGGCGCAGCCGCTGGCACCCGTACAGGCGCTGATACGCGCCAGCGGCTCGTGGTCGTGGCACAGCAGGCCCAGGGCCGAGAGATCAGCCTGGGCCTGGTCGATGGAGTCGGCTTGCAGGTTGGTCAGCACCAGGCTTTGCCAGGGGCTGAGATGCAAGCTGCCATCGCCCCGCTCACGGGCAACCTGCGCGGCGCCGCGCAGCATGGCCGGGGTCAGGCGGCCTTGCGGCGGGGCGACGCCAAGGGCAACGCCATCTGCCTGTGGCAGCGTGCCCAGCCAGGAGGCGCGGTGATGTTCACGGCGCCAGGCAAGCACGGCGGCATCGCGGCGGATGCCCAGGCCGAGCCCATCGACGAAATCGCTTGCCGGGCACACCTCGAGCAGCTGGCGCATGCGCGATTGCATCGGGGTTGCCAGGTCGAGAAAGCGCTCCAGCACCGCACGCACCAGCGCCAGGCCCTGCGCCAGCGGCACGGCGCCGAGCACCTGGCCGTCCGCCGGGCAGCCCGCCAGGCCGAACGCCAGCCAGGTCTGCTGCTCCAGACGCAGGGCCGATAGCCACAGGTCATGGGGGTGTCGGAGCATGGCCAGGCGTTCGCCGGCATCCAGCTGCACGGCAAACTTGGCCGACAACTGGTGAAAGCGCGGGGTGCCTTCCAACAAGTCGAGGATCTGACCTGCCAAGGGCCGTGCGTCCAGCAGCATCGCCGGGTCATGCCCGGCCAGCGGGCTGAGCATCAGGTTGCGCACATCGTCACCGGCCGCGTCGCGCGGACCCAGGCCAGCGGCGAGCAGGGTCTCGACCAGGGCCCGATGCTCGTTGCCAATGCCGCGAATCTGCAAATTGCCACGGTTGGTGGCCTCGATCACGCCGCCGGCGAAGCGCTCGGCCGCCGTCGCCACCGCTTCGGCCTGGTCGGCCAGCAGCAGGCCGCCCGGCAGCTTGATGCGGCAGATGCCGCCATCACGGGCACTGACAATGCGCCACAACCCCGGGCAGGCCGAGGGGCGGGGCGAAACGTTGGGGGCATGGGCCTGCGTCAAAGGGGCGTCCGGCAATCTGTGAAAATGCGCTTGAGTGTAGAAGGCACGGTATTATGCCTGCTTTGTCCGGCGGCATGAAAAGCCGGTGGTCGAGCATCCTCAGCGATTGAGGAGAAATCCAGGGCTGTGTCGCCCTCTTCGCGTGCACGCCCGCTCCCACAGGATCATCGCTACCCTCAATGGCTGCGCTGTACCTGTGGTAGCGGGCGTGCCCGCGAAGGGGCGCGAAGCGGCCCCAAAAAATGGCGGAATGAAATACATGGCACCCTGGCTGACAGTAGTAGGCATCGGCGAAGACGGCTTCAGTGGCCTGGGCAAGCAGGCCCGGCGCGCGCTGTTGGGCGCTGCGCGGGTCTTCGGCAGCCCGCGCCAGCTGGCCTTGCTGCCGCGCTGCGTGCCCGGCGAGCGGCTGGGCTGGCCAAGCCCGTTTTCCTTAGGCCCAGTGTTGGCCCTGCGCGGCGAGCCGGTGTGCGTGCTGGCCAGCGGCGACCCGATGTTCTTCGGCGTCGGCGCCAGCCTGGCGCGGCAGGTGCCCGCCGATGAAATGCGCGTGCTGTCGATGCCCTCCTCCTGCGCCCTGGCCGCCGCCCGCCTGGGCTGGCCGTTGCAGGAGGTGCAGGTTGTGTCGCTGGTGGCGCGGCCACTGGCGGCGTTGAATGCCCACCTGCACAGCGGCATGCGCCTGCTGGTGCTGAGCAACGATGGCGACAGCCCGGCGGCAATTGCTGCACTGCTGCGCGAACGTGGCTTCGGGCCAAGCCGCCTGCGGGTTTTCGAGCACCTGGGTGGCCAGGAAGAACGCGAGTTGCCCGGCACCGCCCAGGACTGGCCGCACGCCGATATCGCCACGCTCAACCTGGTGGCCATCGAGTGCCTGGCCGCGCCCGATGCGCCACGCCTGCACCGGCTGGCCGGGCTGCCCGACAGCGCCTTCCGGCACGACGGCCAACTGACCAAACGTGACGTGCGCGCCATCACCCTGGCGCGCCTGGCGCCCCAGCCCGGCGAACTGCTGTGGGACGTGGGCGCGGGCTGCGGCTCGATCGGCATCGAATGGATGCGCGCCCACCCGGCCTGCCGCGCCCTGGCCATCGAGGCCGACGAAGGCCGCCAAGGCTTCATCGAACACAACCGTGACGCGCTGGGTGTACCCGGCCTGCAACTGGTCTGCGGCAAGGCGCCTGCGGCACTGCAAGGCCTGGAGCAGCCCGATGCAATCTTCATCGGCGGGGGCGTCACCCGCGAAGGCGTGCTGGACCTGTGCTGGGCCAACCTGCGCCCAGGCGGGCGGCTGGTGGCCAATGCAGTGACCTTGCAAAGCGAACTGGCCCTGGCGCATTTCCGCGAGCAGCACAGTGGCGAGCTGACCCGCATCCATGTCGCCCATGCCCAGCCCCTGGGCGCGTTCGACACCTGGCGCCAGGCGCTGCCGATCACCCTGCTGGAAGTGGTGAAGCCCGTCGATGCGTGAAGAAACCCGCGAACAGCCCGCGCCCCTGCGCAGCGGCCTGACCACCGGCAGCTGCGCCACCGCCACAAGCCTGGCAGCCGCTCGCTTGCTGCTGAACGGCGAAAGCAGCGACGCCGTCAGCATTACCCTGCCCAAGGGCAAGGTGGTGCAGATGCGCCTGGAATTCTGCCGCCTGATTGACGAGCGTGCCGAAGCGGGCACCCTCAAGGATGCTGGCGACGACCCGGACGTGACCCACGGCGCCCTGCTCTACAGCCAGGTACGCCTGCTGGGCGAACCGGGTATCCGCTTTGTCGCCGGGGCCGGCGTTGGCACCGTGACCCGGCCGGGGCTGGTGCTGGCGGTGGGTGAGCCGGCCATCAACCCGGTGCCACGGCGCATGATCACTGAACACCTGCAACGCCTGGCCGACGAGTGCGGCTACCTCGGTGGCTTCGAGGTCACGGTCAATGTGCAGGGCGGCGACCAACTCGCTCTCAAGACCATGAACCCGCGCCTGGGCATCCTCGGCGGGCTGTCGATCCTCGGCACCAGCGGCATCGTGCGGCCGTTCTCCTGTGCGGCCTACATTGCTTCGATCCATCAGGGCATCGACGTGGCCCACACCAACGGCTACACGCACATCGCCGCCTGCACAGGCAACGCCAGTGAAGACACCATGCGCCGGGTCTACGGCCTGCCGGAAATCGCCCTGATCGAAATGGGCGATTTCGTCGGCGCAGTACTCAAGCACCTGCGCAAGGTGCCGGTGCCACGCCTGACCCTGTGTGGTGGCTTCGGCAAGATCAGCAAACTGGCCGCCGGGCACATGGACCTGCACAGCCGCCATTCCAGCATCGACCTGCCGCAACTGGCCGGCTGGGCGGCAGACATTGGCGCTGACGAAACGCTGCAAGCGGCCATCATCGGCGCCAACACCAGCCAGCAAGCGCTCGCCCTCGCGCATACAGCCGGTATCGCCTTGGGGGATGCAGTGTGTGCTCACGCCCTGGCCTTCGCCCGCAGCGTCGTGCCGGCGCAAGTGCAAGTGGAAGTGTTCGCCATCGACCGCCAGGGCGGCATCGTTGGCCAGGCAGGTGTGCAATGACCACGCGCATCCTGCTGCTGGGCGGTATTACTGAAGCCCTCGCCATCGCCCGCCGCCTCGGCCCACAGCATGTTTATAGCCTGGCCGGTATCGGCCGCGTGCCGCAGGACCTGCAATGCCAGGTGCGGGTCGGGGGCTTTGGCGGTGCCGAGGGCCTGGCCAGCTACCTGCGCGAGGCGGGCATCACCCTGCTGATCGATGCCACCCATCCCTATGCCGCGCAGATCAGCCGCAATGCCGCCAGCGCCGCACGCAACGCTGGCATCCCGTGCTGGGCCTTGCGCCGCCCGGCCTGGCAGGCGCAAGCGGGGGATGACTGGCGCGAAGTCGAGGACTGGGCGGGGCTGATGGACGCGCTCAAACCGTTCCGCAGGCCGCTGTTTACGCTGGGGCGTGAGCCACTGCAGCACCTGGACGAGATTCCACCGGAGCAGTTCTGGACGCTGCGTGCGCTGGAAGCGTGCCCTGGCAACGAGCGCTGCGAAGTGATTGGCGCGCGCGGGCCATTCCACATTTTGGATGAACGGGCGTTGTTCCAGCGCCGTACTATCGATGTGCTGATCAGCAAGAACAGCGGCAGTGTGGCGACCGAGCCGAAGCTCGAGGTGGCGCGGGAGCTTGGGGTGCCGGTGCTGATCCTCAAGCGCCCGGCGTTGCCGGATGTTGACCGCGCATTCGAATCGCAGGCTGACATGGCAGCAGCACTCGACTTGCATCAACACATCTCGCAAGCACGCTAGGGGCCCCTGTGGGAGTGGGCAAGCCCGCGAACACCGGCCAAGCCGGTGCCATAAACCGAGTCGTCTTCTTCGCGGGCACGCCCGCTCCCACAGAAGACCGTGCCAGGCTTAAAACCTGTATCGGACCATTACCCTACAGCCCTTTCGGATTTTTCTTTCAGGCCCACACGTGGCCCCAGGTCGTACTGCTGCCGTAAACTCAACTCCCCCTCCCCCGGAAGGTTTCACCCATATGGAAATGCAATGGTGGATCTGGCTGGTCTTTGGCATCGCGCTGATCCTGCTCGAACTGGTCCTGCCGACGTTCTTCATCCTCTGGTTCGGCATCGGTGCCGTGCTGGTCTCGCTCATCTCGCTCGCCGCCCCCAGCCTGCAACTGGACATGCAGGTGCTGCTGTGGGTACTGCTGTCGTCTGTCACCACCGCGCTGTGGTTCAAGGTATTCCGGCGCAAGCAGCCAGACGTGCGCTGGACTGCCGACAGCGTGATCGGCGAGGTGGGCTTGCTGACCGCTGGCGTTTCAGAGTTTCAGAAAGGCCGCGTGCGTTTCCAGAAGCCGATTCTTGGCAGCGAAGAATGGATCTGCATTGCCGACAGCGAGATCCCGGTTGGCGAGCGGGTGCGCCTTACCGCCATTGAGGGCAACACTGCCCGTGTCATCCGGGCCTGAATCCGCACTAAAAGGAATTTCGCATCATGACCAGCCTCATCGTTGTCGCCGCCATCGCCCTGTTCGTCCTGATCACCGTGTTCAAGGGGGTACGTATCGTGCCCCAGGGCGAGGAATGGATCGTCGAGCGCCTGGGCCGCTACCACAGCACGCTCAAGCCCGGCCTGAACATCCTCATCCCGTACATGGATGTGGTCGCCTATCGCCTGCCGACCAAGGACATCATCCTCGATGTGCAGCAGCAGGAAATCATCACCCGGGACAACGCCGTGATCGTCGCCAATGCCCTGTGCTTCGCCAAGGTGGTCGACCCGCAGAAAGCCTCCTATGGCGTGCAGAACTTCTCGTTCGCCGTCACCAGCCTGACCATGACTTCGCTGCGCGCCATCGTCGGTGCCATGGACCTGGACGAAGCGCTGTCCAGCCGCGAGCAGATCAAGGCACGCCTGCGCGAGGCGATGTCGGAGCAGACCGAAGACTGGGGCGTGACCGTGCGCTCGGTGGAAATCCAGGACATCAAGCCTTCGGAAAACATGCAACTGGCCATGGAGCGCCAGGCGGCGGCCGAGCGTGAGCGCAAGGCCGATGTAACCCGCGCCGAAGGTGCCAAGCAGGCCGCGATCCTGGAAGCGGAAGCACGCCTGCAGGCGGCCAGGCTGGATGCCGAAGCACAGATCAGCCTGGCCGAGGCCTCGGCGCGGGCGATTTCGCTGGTCAAGGAAGCGGTGGGCAACGAGACCGTGCCGGCGATGTATTTGCTGGGTGAGCGTTATGTCGGGGCCATGGAGAACCTGGCGAGCAGCAACAACGCCAAGGTGGTGGTGTTGCCGGCGGATCTGCAAGAGACCGTACGCGGGCTGATGGGCCGAAACAAGGCTTGAGATTGATTTCACCCTCTTCGCCGGCACGCCCGCTCCCACAGGTACCCCCGCAGCTTTCAAGGTTGTTGGTAATCCTGTGGGAGCGGGCGTGCCCGCGAAGACGGCGACACCGATTCAACTGCCTGCCTGCGTCACTTCACCGCACCCCGCCATTTTTACCTATACTCCGCCTTACAATAGCCACCACGATTCCTGACCGGATCTCTCCATGCCCCCACGTCGGCACATCGCCTGGATAGCCTGCCTTGCAGTGCTGTTCAACCTGCTGGCCATGCCGCTGGCCTCTGCCGTGCCCAAGGGCCCGGCCGAGCAGCTGCTGTGGGGGGCTTTCTGTTCCAGCATGGCCAACAAGGCCAAGCTCGACGTCCAGGCCCTGGCCAAGATCGACCTCGGCCCGCAAAGCGACGACAGCGCCAGCATGATGAATTGCTGGTGCTGCTCGGGCGCTGCACCACTGCTGGCCCTGCCCGGCTCCCCGCCGCAGCTGCACAACCCGCCAACACTGTTTGCCGGCCTGCTGCCGCCCCCCGCCGACTACCAACCCACGCCGCGCCAGCTCTGGCCTGCGTTAAACCCCCGTGCCTCTCCGCTGGCCTGAGTTCATCTCGCTGTCTGCCTGAACCTGAACAGAACGGAGATTCACCATGCTCAAGCACGCCCTCGTCATGGCCGCCCTGCTGCTGCCCGGCGCCTTTGCCAATGCCCACGAATACAGCGTGGGCGACCTGCACATCGCCCACCCCTGGTCGCTGCAGCTGCCGCCCAACGCCCCCAATGTCGCCGCGTATTTCGTGGTGCACAACAATGGCCAGGCCGATGACCGCCTGTTGAGTGTCGACAGCCCCATCAGCGATGACGCGCAACTGCACGAGCACGCCATGAGCGCCAGCGGTGCCATGAAGATGCAGCAAGTACCCAGCGTTGTAGTGCCTGCCGGCAAGGACCTGACCTTCGCCCCCAGCGCCTACCATGTGATGCTGATGCAGCCCAAGGACCGCAGCCTGCTCAGCGACGGCAAGCGCTTCCCGTTGACCCTGCACTTCGAGAAGGCCGGCGACGTCACCGTCGAAGTGGCCGTGCAGAAGCAGGCGCCAACGGACCAGCCGCAAGCCCACGAACACGCGCACTGACACCTGCTGACAGGCACTCGCCATGAGCCTGCCACGCAACAGCATCAGCCGTACCACCCGCCCTGACCGCAGGCGCGCCGGTGGCGGATGGCTGAGCCTGTTCGCCATGTGGATGATCTTCATCGGCCCGCTGATTTCCCAGTCGATGCCGATGGACCACCACGCCGGTCTGAGCATGCCGATGGACATGCCGATGGCGGCTGCCCATCAGCATGGCGGAGACGCCCATCACGGCCACGGCAGCGATGGCCAGCTGCATGTGATGTGGGAAAAGTGCGGTTATTGCAGCCTGTTGTTCAACTGCCCGGCCCTGCCCCAGGCCCTCAGCCCGCTCAGCGCCGGCAGCGTCGTCCCCACCACCCACCTGCTTGCGCCAACGCACCAGGGCCATGCCCGGCAGGCTGTATTCCCCGGTGCGCGCAGCCGCGCCCCACCCTCCTCGATCAGCGTCTGAACCCACATTTTGCGCACGGAGCCAGGAGGCTTCGCGCTAACTCATGACTGATCGACTGGAATCATTATGTCCGGCTGTACCCCTGTTTTTGCCTTGTCCCTGCGTGGGGCCCTCGCCGCCGTGTGCGGCTCGCTGCTCGCGCCCGTGGCCCTGGCCGCCGACACTGGCCATGAAGGCCATGCGCACGACGCACCCGAGCTGAGCCCGACGGTAATCACCGCCGTGGCCCCGAGCTCGCCGCTGACCGTGGTCACCAACCCGAAAGACCCGCGCCAGCCAGTGCCGGCCAGCGACGGCGCCGACTACCTGAAGACCATCCCCGGCTTCTCGGCGATCCGCGCCGGCGGCACCAACGGTGACCCGGTGTTGCGCGGCATGTTCGGCTCGCGCCTGAACATCCTCACCAATGGCGGCCTGATGCTGGGCGCCTGCCCCAACCGCATGGACGCGCCCACGTCCTATATTTCGCCGGAAACCTACGACCGCCTGACCGTGATCAAAGGCCCGCAAAGCGTGATCTGGGGCCCGGGCGGTTCGGCAGGCACCATTCTTTTCGAACGTGAACCCGAAAAGTTCGGCACCCTCGGCAGCCGGGTAAATGCCAGCCTGCTGGCCGGCTCCAACGGCCGCTTCGACAAGGTGCTGGATGCCGCCGCCGGCAACAGCCAGGCCTACGCCCGCTTCGTCGGCAACCAGTCGCGCTCGGATGACTACCACGACGGCAACAACGACACCGTGCCGTCGCGCTGGGAAAAATGGAACGGCGATGTCGCCCTCGGCTGGACGCCCGACCAGGACACCCTGCTGGAGCTGACGGCCGGCAAGGGCGATGGAGAGGCCCGCTATGCCGGGCGCGGCATGGACGGCTCGCAGTTCAAGCGTGAAAGCCTGGGCCTGCGCTTTGAAAAGTCCAACCTTGGCGAGGTGCTCGACAAGGTCGAGGCGCAGGTCTACTACAACTACGCCGACCATGTGATGGACAACTACAGCCTTCGTACCCCATCGGGCAGCGGCATGATGGGCATGCCGATGGTCAGCAACGTCGACCGTCGCACCATGGGGGCACGCATCAAGGCCACCTGGCGCTGGGCCGATGTGCAGCTGATCAGTGGCATCGACGCGCAAACCAACGAACATCGCCAGCGTGGGGGCATGGGCGTAGACGCACACAAGGGCCAGGCCTGGACCAAGGACGCCGACTTCCACAACTACGGTGCCTTCAGCGAACTGACCTGGTACGTCAGCGGTGAAGACCGGCTGATCACCGGTGCCCGCCTGGACCGCGCCTCGGCCCGAGACTTCCGTAAAGGCAGCGCCACAGAAGGTGATAGCCGCGCCGACACCCTGCCCAGCGGTTTCATACGCTATGAGCACGACCTGGCAGCCATCCCGGCCACCACCTATATCGGCCTCGGCCATGCCCAGCGTTTCCCCGATTACTGGGAGCTGTTCTCGCCCAAGCTGGCACCGCCCGGTGCAGCAAATGCCTTTGACGGCATCAAGCCAGAGAAGACTACCCAGCTCGACTTCGGCATCCAGTATCGCACCGAGCGCCTGGAAGCCTGGGCTTCGGGCTATGTCGGGCAAATCCGCGACTACATCCTGTTCGACTACCGCACGGGCATGATGGGCATGAGCACCTCGCAGGCACAGAACATCGACGCCCGCATCATGGGCGGCGAACTGGGTGCCGCCTACCAGCTGACCGAAAACTGGAAGGCCGACGGCACGCTGGCCTACGCTTGGGGCAAGAACAGCAGTGATGGCAAAGCGCTACCGCAAATGCCACCTCTGGAAAGCCGCCTCGGTCTGACCTACAGCCGCGATGTATGGAGCGTCGGTGCACTGTGGCGGCTGGTGGCGGCGCAAAACCGCATTGCCGAGAACCAGGGCAACGTGGTCGGCAAGGACTACGACAAGAGCGCCGGCTTCGGCGTGTTCTCCCTGAACGGCGCCTACAAGGTGAACAAAAACCTCAAGCTCAGCGCAGGGGTCGACAACCTGTTCGACAAAACCTACGCCGAGCACTTGAACCTGGCCGGGAACGCCGGGTTCGGCTACCCGGCTACCGATCCACAGCCGGTCAACGAGCCAGGCAGGACCTTCTGGACCAAGGTCGACTTCAGCTTCTGACAACAACCACGGGCGCAGCCTCGGTTGCGCCCCTCTGCTGGTCAAACAGGAGGTTCCCATGAGAGGAACACGCACCAATTTCTATAACCTGGCCTGGCGTTGGCACTTTTATGCGGGGCTGTTCGTGGCCCCGTTCATGATCCTGTTGGCGATCACCGGGATCATCTACCTGTTCAAGCCGCAGCTCGACCCGCTGCTGTACCGCGACCTGATGGTGGTCGAAGCCGGCCACCACCGACAGGGCGCCGATGCGATGCTGGCGCAAGTGCGCCAGACTTACCCCAAAGGCCACGTCGGCCAGTACCTGCCGCCCATCAACGCCGAGCGCAGTGCGCAGTTCGTGGTGCATGACAGCGGGCGCGAACTGAACGTGTTCGTCGACCCGTATAGCGGCAAGGTGCTCGGCGAGCAGGACGCCAAGCAGAACCTGCAGGCCATCGCCCGCGCCCTGCATGGCGAGCTGATGGTTGGCACGGTCGGTGACCGCCTGGTGGAGCTGGCCGCAGGCTGGGGCATCGTGCTGGTGGTGTCGGGCCTGTACCTCTGGGGGCCACGCGGGCGCAATGGCGCTGGCGTGCTGTGGCCACGGCTGTCGGCACGCGGCCGGTTGTTCTGGCGCGACCTGCACGCGGTTACCGGCTTCTGGGGCTCGGCCTTGCTGTTGCTGATGCTGGTCAGCGGCATGACCTGGACCGGGCTTTGGGGCAAGCAGTACGCCGATTTGTGGAACCGTTTCCCGGCAGCCATGTGGAACGACGTGCCCAAGTCGGACCAGCAGGCGGGTGAGCTTAATAGTGCCCACCGCCAGACCGTGCCCTGGGCGATGGAAAACACGCCGATGCCGCAGTCCGGCGCACACGCCGAACACGCCGGGCACCACATGATGTCGGACCTGCCCGCAGCGCCCCAGGTGAGCGTGCAGCAGGTCGAAGACATCGCCACCTCCCGCCAGGTCGAGCCGGGCTACAGCATTACCCTGCCGACCACGGCTGACGGAGTGTTCACCATTGCCGTGTTCGCCGACGACCCTCGCAACGACGCCACCCTGCATGTCGACCAGTACACCGGCAAGGTCCTGGCCGATGTGCGCTGGCAGGACTACAGCCCGGTCGCCCGCGCCACCGAGCTGGGGGTGATGCTGCATGAGGGCAAGATGTTCGGGGCGTTCAACCAGATCATCATCCTGCTGGTGTGCCTGATGATCCTGCTGGGGTCGGTGAGCGGGCTGGTGATGTGATGGAAGCGCCGGCCTGAAGGCGGGCTGGGTGTGCCGCCGCTGCGCCATGACCTGCCGCGCTGGAAGGCGGCGGTGGGGGTGATGCTGGTGCTGGGGCTGATGTTCCCGTTGGTGGGCGTATCGATGGTGGTGATGTGGGTGGTGGACAGCCTGGTGGTGCGCCGCCGCCGGGAGCTGGCCAGCGCCTGAGCCCTGCATAACCTGCACTGGCCTCTTCGCGGGCTTGCCCGCTCCCACAGGATCTCTGCCGCCCTCAGGCGTGGCGCGATACCTGTGGGAGTGGGCATGCCCGCGAAGAGGCCGGTGAAGGTCTCGAACTTTTCCTGCGAAAGCACGGCTGCCATCTGAAAATCGTGGCGATCTGTCGCGATCTCGAATTGGAACGCCCGTGTTAGCCTAGCCGGCGACTTTCAAGGGAATGCAGCTTATGACCGCAATTTCACCAAAACCACAAGAAGAGCAGCACCTGCAACGCAACCTGACCAACCGCCACATCCAGCTGATCGCCATCGGCGGCGCGATCGGTACCGGCCTGTTCATGGGGTCGGGCAAGACCATCAGCCTGGCGGGCCCGTCGATCATCTTCGTCTACATGATCATCGGCTTCATGCTGTTCTTCGTCATGCGCGCCATGGGCGAACTGCTGCTGTCGAACCTGAACTACAAATCGTTCATCGACTTCTCGGCCGACCTGCTCGGCCCCTGGGCCGGTTACTTCACCGGCTGGACCTACTGGTTCTGCTGGGTAGTCACCGGTATCGCCGACGTGGTTGCCATCGCCGCCTACACACAGTTCTGGTTCCCCGACCTGCCGCAGTGGATACCGGCGCTGACCTGCGTAGGGCTGCTGCTGTCGCTGAACCTGGTGACGGTAAAAATGTTCGGCGAGATGGAGTTCTGGTTCGCCCTGGTCAAGATCATCGCCATTCTCGGCCTGGTCGCCACCGGCCTGTACATGGTCATCACCGGCTTCACCTCGCCCAGCGGGCGCACTGCACAGCTGGCCAACCTGTGGAATGACGGCGGCATGTTCCCCCATGGGCTGATGGGTTTCTTCGCCGGTTTCCAGATCGCCGTGTTCGCCTTCGTCGGTATCGAGCTGGTGGGCACCACCGCCGCCGAAGCGAAAAACCCGGAGCGCACCCTGCCGCGGGCGATCAACTCGATCCCGATCCGCATCATCGTGTTCTATGTGCTGGCGCTGATCGCGATCATGGCCGTGACACCTTGGCGCGACGTGGTCCCGGGCAAGAGCCCGTTCGTCGAGCTGTTCGTGCTGGCCGGCCTTCCAGCGGCGGCCAGCATCATCAACTTCGTGGTACTGACCTCGGCGGCCTCGTCGGCCAACAGCGGCGTGTTCTCCACCAGCCGCATGCTCTTCGGCCTGAGCCAGGAGGGTGATGCACCCAAGGCGTTCGAGAAGCTTTCGAGCCGCTCGGTGCCGGCTAACGGCCTGTACTTCTCCTGCACCTGCCTGCTGCTCGGTGCAGTGCTGATCTACCTGGTGCCGAACGTGGTCGAGGCGTTCACCCTGGTGACCACGGTTTCGGCGGTGCTGTTCATGTTCGTGTGGACGCTGATTTTGCTGTCGTACCTGAAGTACCGCAAAAACCGTGCGGCGCTGCATCAGGCGTCGAAGTACAAGATGCCGGGCGGGCGCTTCATGTGCTACGTGTGCCTGGTGTTCTTTGCCTTCATCCTGGTGTTGCTGAGCCTGGAGGCGGACACGCGTTCAGCGCTGGTGGTAACGCCGATCTGGTTCGTATTGCTGGCGGTGACCTATCAGTTTGTACGCAGCAGGCGCCATCCGCGTTCGGCTGTGCGCAACGGCTGATAGCCTCGGGGGCTGCTCTGCAGCCCCAATCCTGTGCACATCAATGTCCCAGGCACCAACCTGGACCTCGCAAACGCCCCAACACCTCGCACAACCCCTCTATTACGCCCATTTCGCCACTAGGCACATCCCTTGCAACGCCCCTCCCCGCTTGCCCAACACTCTAAAAAACTCAGCGGAGAGAGCACATGAAGCGTCGCAGTCTGATCAAGGCTTTTACCCTCAGCGCATCGATTGCGGCGATGGGCCTGAGCTGGAGCATCCAGGCCGCCGAGACCATCAAGGTTGGCATCCTGCATTCGCTGTCGGGGACCATGGCCATTTCCGAGACCTCGCTCAAGGACATGGCGCTGATGACCATCGACGAGATCAACGCCAAGGGCGGCGTGAACGGCAAGATGCTCGAACCGGTGGTGGTCGACCCGGCCTCCAACTGGCCGCTGTTCGCTGAAAAGAGCCGCCAACTGCTGACCCAGGACAAGGTCGCGGTGGTGTTCGGCTGCTGGACCTCGGTGTCGCGCAAGTCGGTGCTGCCAGTGTTCGAAGAGCTCAACGGCCTGCTGTTCTACCCGGTGCAGTACGAGGGTGAAGAGATGTCGCCAAACGTGTTCTACACCGGCGCCGCCCCCAACCAGCAGGCCATTCCTGCCGTCGAATACCTGATGAGCGAAGACGGCGGCAGCGCCAAGCGCTTCTTCCTGCTGGGCACCGACTACGTCTACCCGCGCACCACCAACAAGATCCTGCGCGCTTTCCTGCACAGCAAAGGCGTGGCCGACAAGGACATCGAAGAGGTGTACACGCCGTTCGGCCACGCCGATTACCAGACCATCGTTGCCAACATCAAGAAGTTCTCCGCCGGCGGCAAGACGGCGGTGATTTCCACGGTCAACGGCGACTCCAACGTGCCGTTCTACAAAGAACTGGCCAACCAGGGCCTGAAGGCCACCGACGTGCCGGTTGTGGCGTTCTCGGTGGGCGAAGAAGAGCTGCGCGGCATCGACACCAAACCGTTGGTGGGGCACCTGGCAGCGTGGAACTACTTCGAGTCGGTGGATAACCCGGTGAACCAGAAGTTCGTCGCCGACTGGAAGGCCTACGCCAAGGCCAAGGGCCTGCCAGGCGCTGACAAGGCGGTGACCAACGACCCGATGGAAGCCACCTACGTGGGCATCCACATGTGGGCGCAGGCCGCCGAGAAGGCCAAGTCCACCGACGTCGACAAGGTGCGTGAAGCACTGGCCGGGCAGA
Organism: Pseudomonas sp. YNh; assembly: GCF_037993085.1. Taxonomy (NCBI): domain Bacteria; kingdom Pseudomonadati; phylum Pseudomonadota; class Gammaproteobacteria; order Pseudomonadales; family Pseudomonadaceae; genus Pseudomonas; species Pseudomonas sp. YNh. The sequence continues at coordinate 88,097 of NZ_JBBMRJ010000002.1, forward strand.
GCTTCAAGGCACCGTCGGGCTTCACCCTGACCATGGACAAGACCAACCACCACCTGCACAAGCCGGTGATGATCGGCGAGATCCAGGATGACGGGCAGTTCAGTGTGGTGTGGGAAACCGAGCAGCCGCTGCGGGCGCAGCCTTGGAGCCCGTTCATTCCAGGGAATGACAAGCGACCTGACTACGCAGTGAAAGGTAACTGAGTGCACTGGGGCCGCTATGCGGCCCATTCGCGGGCTTGCCCGCTCCCACAGGTCCCCACTGCCCTCTGGACCAGTGAAATACCTGTGGGAGCGGGCAAGCCCGCGAAGAATCCACCACTGTATTCCAGGATTGCCCGCATGCTCAGAATGCTGCTCACCCTGCTTCTGCTACTCCCCATGGCCACCCAGGCCAGCGAGGGCGAATTCTTCCTCACCGCCAAGCCCGCCGAGCAGGCCCGCCTGCTCGAAAGCTGGGCGGCGCAACCCGATGCCGCGCGCCTGCCACTGCTGGACAACCTGCGCCAAGGCCGCATTGCCACTGACGACACCCGCAAGGTGCGCCTGAACAACCGCCTGCGCGGTCTGATCGACAACGCCCTGGCCAGCCACCAGCTGCTCAGCGACAACAGCGAAACGCGCCTGGCCGCCGCCCAGCAACTGCAAAAAAGCGCACAACCCGCGCAAATGGCCTTCCTCGACCGGCGCTTCGCCAGCGAGCCGGATGCTGCCGTGCACGCCGCCATCGGCCTGGCCCTGGCCAACCTGCAACTGGGCGCCAGCGAACCGGCAGTACGCCTGGCAGCCGTGCGCCTGCTGGGCGAAACCGGTGACCCGCTGGCCCGCACCCGCCTTGAAGCGCTGCTGCAACCCGACGCTGAAGCCGACCCGGGCGTGCGCATCGCTGCCGAAACCAGCCTGGCCCAGGTCAAACGCAAGCTGCTGGTGGGCGAACTGCTCGGCCAGGCCTTCAGCGGCCTGTCGCTGGGCTCGATCCTGCTGCTGGCGGCGCTCGGCCTTGCCATCACCTTCGGCCTGCTCGGGGTGATCAACATGGCCCACGGCGAGATGCTGATGCTCGGCGCCTACAGCACCTATATGGTCCAGGTGCTGGTGCAGCGCTACGCCCCGGGTGCCATCGAGTTCTACCCGCTGATTGCCCTGCCCGTGGCCTTCGCTGTGAGTGCCGGGGTCGGCATGGCGCTGGAACGCACCGTGATCCGCCACCTGTACGGCCGCCCGCTGGAAACCCTGCTGGCGACCTGGGGCATCAGCCTGATGCTGATTCAGGCCATCCGCCTGCTGTTTGGCGCGCAGAACGTCGAGGTGAGCAACCCGGCGTGGCTCTCGGGTGGCATTCAGCTGCTGCCCAACCTGGTGCTGCCGTACAACCGCCTGGTCATCATCGGCTTCGCCTTGGCCGTGGTGCTGCTCACCTGGCTGCTGCTCAACCGCACACGGCTTGGCCTGAACGTGCGCGCAGTCACCCAGAACCGCAACATGGCCGCCTGCTGCGGCGTGTCCACCGGGCGCGTCGACATGCTCGCCTTTGGCCTGGGCTCTGGCATCGCCGGCCTCGGCGGCGTGGCCCTGAGCCAGGTCGGCAACGTCGGCCCGGACCTGGGCCAGAGCTACATCATCGACTCATTCCTGGTGGTGGTGCTGGGCGGTGTCGGGCAGCTGGCCGGCAGCCTCTGGGCCGCGTTCGGCCTTGGCATCACCAACAAGCTGCTGGAGCCGCAGATCGGTGCCGTGCTCGGCAAGATCCTCATCCTTGCGTTGATCATTCTGTTCATCCAGAAGCGCCCGCAAGGCCTGTTCGCCCTCAAGGGACGGGTAATCGACTGATGAACCAGCCACTGCTTGTCACCGCTACGCAAAAGGCCGGGCCGCGCCTGACCCTGACCATCGGCGCCCTCGTCGTGCTGCTGTTGCTGGCCCTGCCGCTGTTGTCGCTGCTCCCGGCGGATCACGCGCTTCAGGTATCGGCCTACACCCTTACCCTGGTCGGCAAGATCCTCTGCTACGCCATCGTCGCTCTGGCCCTGGACCTGGTCTGGGGCTATGCCGGCCTGCTGTCGCTGGGGCACGGCCTGTTCTTCGCCCTGGGCGGCTACGCCATGGGCATGTACCTGATGCGCCAGGCGGCCGGTGACGGCCTGCCGGGGTTCATGACTTTCCTGTCATGGACCGAGCTGCCGTGGTACTGGGCCGGTACCCAGCATTTTGCCTGGGCCCTGTGCCTGGTGGTGCTGGCGCCTGGGCTGCTGGCACTGGTGTTTGGCTGGTTCGCCTTCCGCTCGCGGATCAAGGGGGTGTACTTCTCGATCATGACCCAGGCCCTGACCTTCGCTGGCATGTTGCTGTTCTTCCGCAACGAAACCGGCTTCGGCGGTAACAACGGCTTCACCAGCTTTCGCACCATCCTCGGCTTCGACATTGCCGCACAAGGCACCCGCGCGGTGCTGTTCCTGCTCACCGTCGGGCTGCTGCTGGCCAGCCTGTACCTGTGCTGGCGCCTGACCCGCAGCAAGTTCGGCCGCCTGCTCACCGCCGTGCGCGACGCCGAGAATCGCCTGATGTTCTGCGGCTACGACCCACGCGGCTTCAAGTTGCTGGTGTGGGTGCTCAGCGCCGTCCTGTGCGGCCTGGCGGGCGCGCTGTATGTGCCGCAGGTGGGCATCATCAATCCCAGCGAAATGTCGCCGACCAACTCCATCGAAGCCGCCGTGTGGGTGGCCTTGGGCGGGCGCGGCACGCTGATCGGCCCGCTGCTCGGCGCCGGCCTGGTCAATGGCATGAAAAGCTGGTTCACCGTGGCCTTCCCGGAGTTCTGGCTGTTCTTCCTTGGCGCGCTGTTCATCCTCGTCACCCTGTACCTGCCCAAGGGCGTGGTCGGCCTGTTGAAGAAAAGGAGCCAGCCATGAGAGGCGTGCCCCCGGTCCACCCTGAATTCATGCTCGAACCGGTGTTCGACACCCTCGGCGCCAGTCGCGACGCAATCGGCCTGGGCCAAAGCCGCAAGGCCGGCCTCGACACCCGTCACGGCACAGTGCTGAGCCTGGAGGACATCAGCGTCAGCTTCGATGGTTTCAAGGCGCTCAACGGGCTGAACCTGTACATCGGCGTGGGCGAACTGCGCTGCATCATCGGCCCCAACGGCGCCGGCAAGACCACGATGATGGACGTGATCACCGGCAAGACCCGCCCCGACACTGGCAGCGCCTACTTTGGCGACACCCTCGACCTGACCCGCATGAGCGAATACCAGATCGCCCAGGCCGGCATTGGCCGCAAGTTCCAGAAGCCCACGGTGTTCGAGGCACTGACGGTGTTCGAAAACCTGGAGCTGGCGCTGAAGACCGACAAGTCGGTGTGGGCCAGCCTGGCCGCGCGCCTGGGTGGCGAGCAGCGCCAGCGCATCGAAGAAGTGCTGACCACCTTGCGCCTGCTGCCCCTGGCCCAGCGCCAGGCCGGCTTGCTGTCGCACGGGCAGAAGCAGTTTCTGGAAATCGGCATGTTGCTGGTGCAAGAGCCGCAATTGCTGCTGCTGGATGAGCCAGTGGCCGGCATGACCGACGCCGAGACCGAGTTTACCGCCGAGCTGTTCAAAGGCCTGGCTGGCAAGCATTCGCTGATGGTGGTGGAGCATGACATGGGCTTTGTCGGCAGCATTGCCGACCATGTGACCGTGCTGCACCAGGGCAGTGTGCTTGCAGAAGGGTCGCTGGAGCAGGTGCAGGCAGATGAGCGGGTGGTCGAGGTGTATCTGGGCCGCTAGACATTGACGCCTGTAGCGGCCCTATCGCCGGCAAGCCAGCTCCCACAAGAGCTCCACAGGGCCTGAGGCTTGCGCTTCGCCTGTGGGAGCGGGCAATCCCGCGAACGGGCCAGCACAGGCACAGTAACTCTTTCAGGAACACTCACATGCTCAAGATCGACTCCCTGCACCAGTACTACGGCGGCAGCCATATCCTGCGCGGCCTGTCCTTCGAAGCCAAGGTCGGCGAAGTCACCTGCCTGCTGGGCCGCAATGGCGTGGGCAAGACCACCCTGCTGCGCTGCCTGATGGGCCTGGTACCCGCCCGTGACGGCAGCATCGAATGGGAAGGCAAAACCATCACCAGCCTCAAACCGCAGCAACGGGTCCAGGCCGGGATCGCCTATGTACCCCAGGGCCGCGAAATTTTCCCGCGCCTTACCGTCGAGGAAAACCTGCTGATGGGCCTGTCACGCTTCCCGGCCCGTGAAGCCCGCGAAGTCCCTGCCTTCATCTACGAACTGTTCCCGGTGCTGGAGCAAATGAAGCAGCGCCGCGGCGGCGACTTGTCTGGTGGCCAGCAGCAACAGCTGGCCATCGGCCGCGCCCTGGCCAGCCGCCCACGGCTGCTGATTCTCGACGAGCCCACCGAAGGTATCCAGCCCTCGGTGATCAAGGAGATCGGCGCGGTCATCCGCCGCCTAGCCCAGCGTGGCGACATGGCGATCCTGCTGGTGGAGCAGTTCTACGACTTTGCCGAAGAACTGGCCGACCAGTACCTGGTCATGGCCCGTGGCGAGATCGTGCAACATGGCCGCGGCGAAAACATGCAAGCCGAAGGTGTGCGCGGGCTGGTAACCATTTAATCTGCGAGCAACGACCCTGCGAGACGCTGTCATGAGTTACGAAATCCGCGACGCCCTGCCCACCGACGTGCCGGGCATCCTCGACATCTACAACGACGCGGTGCGCAACACCACGGCGATCTGGAACGAAACGCCGGTTGACCTCGGTAACCGTCAGGCCTGGTTTGAAGCGCGGGCGCAGCAGGGGTATCCCATTCTGGTGGCAGTGGATGAGACGGGTGTACTGGGGTATGCCTCGTTTGGCGACTGGCGGCCGTTTGAAGGGTTTCGTAACACCGTTGAGCACTCGGTGTATATCCGCGCAGACCAGCGTGGCAAAGGGCTGGGGCCGGTGTTGATGGCAGCGCTGGTGGAGCGTGCGCGCGGGTGTGGCAAGCATGTGATGGTGGCGGCCATCGAGAGTGGCAATGCGGCGTCGGTGCGCCTGCATGAGCGGCTGGGCTTCGTGGTGACCGGGCAGATGCCGCAGGTGGGGGTGAAGTTTGGCCGCTGGCTGGACCTGACCTTCATGCAGCTGGTGCTGAACCCCGGAGCCGAACCGACCTGAAATTGATGTCGGCTGTGCTGGCCTCTTCGCGGGTAAACCCGCTCCCACAGGGACCTCACATGTCTTGGGCAATGTGGGATCTCTGTGGGAGCGGGTTTACCCGCGAAGAGGCAGGGCCTGCAAACCTTACATCTGGGTAAACCTGCCCAGCCGCTGGCGCAGCATGGTGTTCTCGCTGCGCAACTGCTGCACTTCCTGCAACAACTCCAGCGCCAGCGCCACCCCTTCCCACTCCAGTTCCAGCTCCTGGTGCAGCTTCGCCGCGCGCTTGGCCACCAACGGCGCCTGATCGTCGAACAACCAGTCCTCAGGCGTTCGCCCGGAGGGTTCGACAATGCCGTGTTCGACGATCTCGATCACGCAGTCCGCCGTGACATCGGCTTCCTGACACAAGGTACGCATGTCCAGTTGAACGATCAGGGTGCTGCTCATGATCACTTACTCCATTGTGTCCTCGGGTTGAACGCCGCTTTCTCGGAAAGCTTGGTCCACAGTTCGCGGGCAGCCTCGTCGGAGGTCGGCGGCATGACCACTTTCAGTTGCGCATAAAGGTTGCCGCGCTCACCGCTCTTGTTCGCCAGGCCCTTGCCCGGTACACGCAGGCGCTGGCCGCTCTGGCTGTCGGGGCGGATGGTCAGGTTGATCTTGCCTTCCAGGGTCGGCACCGCAACCTTGGTGCCCAGCGCCGCCTCCCACGGTGCCAGCGGCACAGTGATGATCAGGTCATGTCCTTCGACATCGAACAGCGGGTGCGGTGCCATGCGGATGGTCAGGAACAGGTCACCATTGGCCCCACCACCGCTGCCCGGCGCGCCCTGGCCCTTGAGGCGGATACGCTCACCGTCGGTCACACCGGCCGGGATCTTCACGTTCAGGGTCTTGGTGGTGAAGCCGGTGCGTTGGCCCAAGGCATTGGTTTGCGGCACCTGGAAGCTGATCTGCTTGGACTCCTTGCTCAGGGTCTCTTCAAGGAACACAGCCAGTTCAAGCTCCACATCCTGCCCTCGCCTGCCGGCACTGCGTTGCTGCTGCCGGGCACCACCGAAGGGGTTGCCACCCCGCCCACCGAAGACCGAACTGAAGAAGTCGGAGAAGTCGCCGCCCTCGAAGCCGCCGCCACCGCCACGGCTCTCCCAGCCCGGTGGTGCCTGGAACGGCCGGCCATGTTGGCCGCCGTACTTGCGAATTTCGTCGAACTCGGCACGTTTTTGCGCGTCGCCCAGCACTTCGTAGGCCTCGTTGGCCTCCTTGAACTTGTCCTCGGCGTCGCGCTCCTTGCTGACATCGGGGTGATACTTGCGCGCAAGCTTGCGGTACGCGGCCTTGATCGCCTTCTCGTCCGCCGTGGGCTCTACGCCGAGTATCTTGTAATAGTCTTTGAAGTCCATCTGTGGATCACCAATGTGAATGTGCGTGTTGCAACAGAAGATAGGGGTCAAGCATAGCCTTTCAAGACCGCCTTGGGTTTGCGCCATGGCAGACGACTGGTCTTGATTCTGTAGCCAAGTGGCATAAACTGCGCGGCCGTTTTCCTTCCGGAAGCTGATTTCCCATGTCTGACGTATCCCCGGCCCGCGCCCTGGGCATCGACTTTGGCACCTCCAACTCCACGGTCGGCTGGCACCGCCCTGGCGTGGAGTCGCTGATTGCCCTGGAAGACGGCAAGATCACCTTGCCCTCGGTGGTGTTCTTCAATATCGAAGAGCGGCGCCCGGTGTATGGCCGCCTGGCACTGCACGAATACCTGGAAGGCTACGAAGGCCGCCTGATGCGCTCGCTGAAGAGCCTGCTGGGCTCCAAGCTGATCAAGCACGACACCAGCGTGCTGGGCAGTGCCCTGCCGTTCAAGGACCTGCTGGGCATGTTCATCGGTGAGCTGAAAAAGCGCGCCGAAACCGCCGCTGGCCGCGAATTCGACCAGGTGGTGCTGGGCCGCCCGGTGTTCTTCGTCGACGAAGACCCGGCTGCCGACCAGGAGGCCGAGGACACCCTGGCCGACGTGGCGCGCAAGATCGGCTTCAAGGATGTGTCGTTCCAGTACGAGCCGATTGCCGCGGCCTTCGACTACGAGTCGGGCATCAGCCGTGAAGAACTGGTGCTGATCGTCGACATCGGTGGTGGTACTTCGGACTTCACGTTGATCCGCCTGTCGCCCGAGCGCCACCTGATCGCCGAGCGCCAAAGCGACATTCTCGCGACCGGCGGCGTGCACATCGGCGGTACCGACTTCGACAAGCAGCTGAGCCTGCAAGGCGTGATGCCGCTGTTCGGCTACGGCAGCCGCATGAAAAGCGGCGCGCTGATGCCCACCAGCTACCACCTTAACCTGGCCACCTGGCACACCATCAACGCCCTGTACTCGCAGAAGTCGCAGCTGGCGCTGGGCAGCATGCGCTATGACATCGAGGACAGTTTCGGCATCGACCGCCTGTTCAAGCTGATCGAGCAGCGCGCCGGGCACTGGCTGGCGATGGAAGTGGAGGCCAGCAAGATCGAGCTGACCGAGCAAGACAGCCGCCACATCGACCTGCGCCGTGTCGAGCCCGAACTGACCGCAGCGCTGACCCGTGCGCTGTTCGAAGAGGCGATCGAAGGCCTGCTGGAGCGCGTGCGCGGCAGTGTGACCGAGCTGCTGGCCAAGGCTGGCGTGAGCGAAAGCCAGGTTGACACCGTGTTCTTCACGGGCGGTTCCAGCGGCATTCCGGCGCTGCGCAACAGTGTGTCGGCGATGTTGCCGAATGCGCGGCATGTGGAAGGCAACATCTTTGGCAGCATTGGTAGCGGCCTGGCCATCGAAGCCCGCAAGCGTTACGGCGCAGCCTGATTCATCTCTATGGCCTGGACTGGCCTCTTCGCGGGTAAACCCGCTCCCACAGGGATCGCACAGTACTTGAGACTTGTGCAGTACCTGTGGGAGCGGGTTTACCCGCGAAGAGGCCGCTACAGGCTAATGAAGAATCAGACCAGCTCTTCGCGCTTCAGCTCGCTCTTGAGGTAGGCATAGTAGATCGGCCCCGCCACCACCCCCGGCAGCCCGAATGCCGCCTCGAACACCAGCATCGCCAGCAGCAGTTCCCAGGCCTTGGCACTGATCTGCCCGCCAACGATCCGCGCGTTGAGGAAGTACTCGACCTTGTGGATGACGATCAGGTAACCCAGCGCTGCCGCCGCCACCCAGATCGACAGCGACAGGCCGACAATGGTGATCAGGGTGTTGGACATCAGGTTGCCGATCACCGGCAGCAAGCCCAGCAGGAAGGTCAGCACGATCAGCGTCTTGGTCAGCGGCAGGTGCACGCCGAACAGCGGCATCACCACCGCGAGGAAGATGCCGGTAAAGGCCGTGTTGAGCAGCGAGATCTTGATTTGCGCGAACACGATGTTGCGAAACGCCTTCACCAGCAGGTTCAACCGTTCGAACAGCGCTGCCGCCAGCGGCTTGCGCCGGGAAACATCGGGGATGCGCTGCAAGGCGATGATCGCGCCGAGGATCATGCCGATCAGCAGCGTCACGAACATGTGCGCCATGCCCTTGCCCACCAGTTGCAGGTCGCTCAGGTGGCTCTTGATCCAGTCACCGATGGCCACCTTGAACTCAGCGGCACTAGCGGGCAGGTAGCCCTCGATGAAGGGCGGCAGCTGACCGCGGGCACGCTCCACCAGGGCCATGAACTTGTCCAGCGAGGCGCCGGGGTTTTCCGCCTCGTGCAACAAAAAGCTGAAGGCACCGGCAATCAACAGCGTCAAGGTAATGACCACCAGCGTACCGAGCAGCGCTACGGCCAGCCAGCGCGCGCGTTGGCCGGCCAGTAGCGGTTGCAGGCGCGGGGTCAGCATGTTGACCAGTTCGAACACCAGCAGGCCGGCCAGCAGGCTGGGCAACAACTTCAGGGGCAAAGCCAGCAGCAGGCCCGCCATGACGATGATCAGGCTGGCCAGAGTGATCTGACGGGGGGTAAAGGTCATACAGCCTCGACGGCAGACAGCGGGAATGCCCGCAGTCTGCCAGCCTTGGCGGCGCAGGCATAGGCGCAGGTCATTTCTTCTTCAGGCAGTCGCTCATGTACGCCTTGCGCTCGTCACCCTTCAGGGCTTTGGTGGTGGCGTCGGCGTTGCAGGTCTTCATCTTCTCCTGCTGGGTTTGTGGCACGTCCTTCTTCAGGCAGGTGCTCATGAAGGCTTTGCGTTCATCGCCCTTCAGGGCTTTGGTGGTGGCGTCGGCGTTGCAGGTTTTCATTTTTTCCTGCTGCGCGGTATTGGCCGCGAAGCCTTGGGCGCTGAACAACACCGCCAACGCCAGCAATGGAATTTGCAGCACTTTCATGGAGTGATCTCCTTGGCTCCGTGCCCGACGCACGGGGGTCGAGCTGAGTGTAGCCAAGAATTTCAGCGCCCCGCCCGTGCCTGCCGACGGTACTGCTCGGGGGTGCACTGGGCCTGGCGCTGGAACATGGCGATGAACGCCGACGCGCTGCTGTAGCCAAGGTCGAAAGCAATGGCCTGAATCGGCAGGCCAGCCTCCAGCGCTTCGATGGCCCGCAGAAAACGCAGGCGCAGGCGCCATTCGCCAAAACTGATGCCCAGTTCGCGCAAGAACTGGCGGGCCAGGGTGCGTTCGCTGACATGCACACGGGCGGCCCAATCGGCCAGCGGGCGATTGTCACCGGGCTCGGCACCAAGGCCGTCGAGTACCTGGCGCAGGCCATCGCTGTGGGCAAACGGCAGGTAGCAGGCCTGGGTGGGCGCCAGCAGCAACTGGTCGAGCAGTACCTGCACCAGGCGCTGGTCGCGCTCGTCCTCGGCTACCTTCAGGTCACGCCGGGCGAAGTCGCCAAGGATGGCCTTGAGGATATCGCTGATCATCAGGCTGCACGGTTGCTGCGGCAGGGCTGTGCACAGGCTGCGGTCGAGATAGATGGAGCGGTAGACGATGGCCTGCGGGTTGTAGCAGCCATGCGCGGTGTCGGGCGGTACCCAAACAGCGTATTGCGGCGGCGACAGGAAACGCTGGCCGGCCACATCCAGGTGCATCACGCCGTGAGCGGAGTAGTTGAGCTGGCCCCAGGCGTGGCAGTGCACGGCGCTGTGGGTGTCGGCAACGAACTCGTCGTGGCGGAAGTACACCGGGGCCGGCAGTTGGGTGAACTGGGGGATATCGAGGAGTTTGCGCGGCATGCTGTCTGCTTTGCGGGGTGGGTTGTCTGGATAGGAGTATAGGCTTATTGACAGACACTCGATAATACAGCCCTATCGAGGGCCCAATGAGTAACCCGCTACATGAATTACCTTTTCCCCCTCACCGCCATCCTCATCTGGGCCGGCAACACCGTGGTCACCAAGATGTCCGCTGGCGCCATCCACCCTGCCGAAATCGGCTTCTACCGCTGGCTGCTGGCCGGCTTGCTGTTCACGCCGTTCCTGTTGCCCGCCGTGTGGCGCAACCGCGCAGCCATTCGCCCGCACCTGGGCAAAGTGTTCGTGCTGGGCGTGCTGGGCATGGCGATGTACCAGAGCCTGGCCTACTTCGCCGCCGGCATCACCAGCGCCACCAACATGGGCATCATCCTCTCGCTGATGCCGCTGATGTCGCTGGCGCTGTCCATCGCCTGGCTGGGCCAGCGCCTGAGCTACGGCGCCCTTCTGGGCGCGGTGGTGTCATTTTTCGGCGTGCTGGAAGTGGTCAGTGCCGGCCACCCCGCCAGCCTGCTGGAACAGGGCCTGAACGGCGGCGACCTGTTGATGCTGGTGGCCACACTGGCCTACGCGCTGTACAGCTTCCTGCTGAAGAAATGGCAGTTGCGCCTGCCACCGCTGCAATTGCTGTACTTGCAGGTGCTGGTGGCAATCGTGGTGCTGCTGCCGCTGTACCTGCTGTCGGAAAAGACGGGCCTGCACAGCCATAACATCGGCCTGGTGCTGTACGCCTGCGTGCTGGCTTCGATGATCGCGCCGCTGCTGTGGATGCAGGCCGTGCACCGCCTGGGCCCAAGCCGCACCACGCTGTTTTTCAACCTGCTGCCGCTGGTCACCGCACTGATCGCCGCCGTGGTGCTGGACGAGCAACTGGCCAGTTACCACTTGGTCGGCGGCGTGCTGACCCTGGTCGGTGTGGTGCTGGCTGAGCGCTGGACCACGCCGATACGCCGCTAAAGCCCGGCTGCCTTGAGCCGGGCTGCGTGCTCGGTGAACAGCCGCACCGGCTCGGCGCCCTTGCCCACGGCGCCGAGCGACTGGTTGACGATATCCAGGTGATCAAGTGGATAGTCATCGCCGATCACCTGCCCCAGGTGCGAACTGAAACGCCCGACCATGCCGTCGCACTGGCCCTTTTCCTTGACGAAGCTGCGCGCGAACAGGCGGCAGAAGCGGTTGCTGCCGTCAAAGCGGTTGCGTCCCTGGTCAGTCAACCCGGGCTGCAACGTGCCGGACCACGAGTAGTAGCGCACGCCATTGACCTCATAGGCCCCTTCCCCGCCCCAGGTGTTCGGCAGGCCCTGTGGATAAGCCTGGTTGAACAGCGCGACCCCGGCGCTGGTCAGTGCCTGATGCGAGGCATGCACATCAACCGGCAGCGGGTCGCGGCGCCAGCCGGTTTCCAGCCACACCAGCAACACGGCAAAGCCATGCAGCACGGCCTTCAGGATACGCCCCTGGGGTGAATGGCCCGGTGCCGTGCGCTCAAGGTGGTCGGCCAGTTCCGAGCCGTGATTGGGGCCGGCCACCGAGGTGACCGAAGCCACCCGACCAGGCCGCTTGGCCGCTGCGTAACGGGCGCTCAGTGCACCCTGGCTGTGGCCGATGAGGTTGACCTTGTCGGCGCCGGTGCGCTGGCAGATGTCTTCGATGATCGCCAGCAACTGCTCGCCGCGCACCTCGCTGGAATGCAGCGGCGAAACCTGCACCGGGAACACCTGCGCCCCGCCCTTGCGCAGGGCAGGCACGATGCCGAACCAGTAGGGGTAGAGCACTAGCCGGACAAACCCGAGCATGCCCGGGACCAGCACCAACGGGTATCGCGTGGCCAATTCCTGCTGCATTGCCCCAGCCCCTTTCCGTGGACGACCGGCCAACACTACAGCGCCAATCATGACCATCGCAATCGAACTCCCGGCGCGCGCTGTGGTTCCAAACCACACAGACCCTTTGCAAGGAGCGGGACCATGTACAAGCAGACCCTGGCAATCCTTCTGGCAAGCGCCACCCTGGCCGCCTGCGGCAGCCGCCCGGAAAACCCGGTGGACTACGTCACCTACCGCGACGAACCGCTGGTCAAACAGGTGGAGCACGGCATGACCATGCAGAAGGTCATCGCCATCGGCGGCAGCCCGTCGAACGTGATCGACCTGCCGCACGGGGGTACCTGCAACGACTACATCCTCAACCGTGACGGCAAGCAACAGCCCTACTACGTGCGCTTCGATGCCACCGGCCACGTCGATGCCAAAGGGTTCAAGACCTGTAAACAACGCCAAGAGGACAGCGACGCCGTCCCCGGCGCGTAAGCCTGCGTCCCCACCCTGACCCTGATCCGCCTGGAGATAAACATGAGCAACGTTGAACTGACCGATGTGAAAACCCTGCGCGAACGTGCCCGCCAGCATGTGGAGCAAGGCGCGGTGACCGAGGGTTACCACGCCGACCGTCAGGAAATCCTGCGCCTGCTGAATGAATCGCTGGCCACCGAGCTGGTGTGCGTGCTGCGCTATAAACGCCACTACTTCATGGCGAGTGGCATCAAGGCCAGCGTGGCTGCCGAGGAATTTCTGGAGCATGCAAACCAGGAAGCCGAACATGCCGACAAGCTGGCCGAGCGCATCGTCCAGCTGGGCGGCGAGCCGGATTTCAACCCCGATAACCTGACAAAAAACTCCCATGCCCAGTACGTGGCGGGTAATTCGTTGAAGGAGATGGTGCTGGAAGACCTGGTGGCTGAGCGGATTGCCATTGACAGCTACCGCGAGATCATCCAGTACATCGGCGACAAGGACCCGACCACCCGACGCATCTTCGAAGACATCCTGGCCCAGGAAGAAGAGCACGCGGACGACATGTCCGACCTGCTGCAAGGGCTGTAATCGCAAGGGGCTGGTTTGCAGCCCATTCGCGGCACAAGGCCGCTCCTACAGGGGTAGGCGATCCCTTGTAGGAGCGGCCTTGCGCCGCGAATGGGCCGCAACGCGGCCCCCATCACTTCTTGCCTTTCACTTCAGCCGGCGCCTTGCCCGCCTTCATCTGCTGCAACAGCGGCGTGCACTGGTTGGGATCATCCCCGCTGCTGGGCGCAATCAGCGCCAACAACCCCGCCGCCGGCCCGGCCACCACCCCCAGAGCCACCATTCCCGCCCCGCGCAGTGCCAGCGGCAACGCCTGCACGCCGGCATTGGGCTTGGCAAACGGCCCACGCACATACAGCGGCGAACGCAGCGAGAACAGACGCAGCCCTTTCGATTCCGGAGTGATCTTCAAGTCCAGCCGCTCGCTGGCGAAGTTGGCGGTGCCGTTGATGTAGATGATCGCGTTCTCAGTGTCGAAGATGAACAGCCGCGTAGTCGCCAGGCCGTCCTTGAGCCCGACATCGGCCGCTGCGCAATTGATCTTCACATCCTCATCACCAAACAGCTTGCCGACCACATAGTTGCCCACGTTCAAGCCGGCGATCTCCATCAGGCTGCGGCTGATCGCGCCATCGTTGATCAGCATGCGCAGGTCGCCATTGGCCGTCCCCAGCAAGGCCGCCACCGAATTGCCGCGGCCGCTGATGTCGGCATCGCCGTTCAGCTCGCCAAAGCTGGTCTGCATCGGCGCGAAAGTGGGGAACAGCTGCTTGAGCTTAAAGCCCCGGGCAGTCAATTGGGCGCGGCCCTGCAAAGGCACGCTGCGACCGTCCAGGCGGATTTTGGAGGCCAGGTTGCCGCCCGCCACGCCAAAACGCAGGGGCTCCAGGCGCAGCAGGCCGTCTTCAAGCATCACGTGGGCCGAAAGGTCGTTGAACGGCAGTTGCGTGCTGTGCACGATGCGCTTGCCGGCAAAGGTGACATCGGCGTCCATCGCGCGCCAGCGCTCTGTGCGGAATTCTTCAACCGGCAGCACCTTGCCCGTTGGCTGCTTGCTGGCACCACCACGGGCCTTCTGCTCGGCGTTGGAGTCGGCGCCGATAAGTGGCGCCAGGTCCTTGAACAGCAACTGGTTGGACACCAGGTTGCCGGACAGCTTGGGCCGTGGCTGGCTGGCGACGAAGGCCAGGTCACCGTGGATGTCGCTGTCACCGATCTTGCCGTTGAAGCCCTGGTAGTTGAACGTTGCGCCTTGCGGCGCATGCAGGTTGGCGCTGAGACGACCGTCGGTCGAGTAGGCCGGGGTGTCTGGCAGAGTTACCCCGGTCAATGGGTAAAGGTTGCCCAGGCTGGCACCGGACAGGCGCAGGCGCAGATCGAGCGCGCCGAGGTTGCGCGGGTCGGTCAGGGTGCCGGCGAGCACTACATGGGTGTCGGCGATGCGCACGTCGGCTTGCAGCGGAAAAGGCTGGCTGGCGTCCTGCAGGGCCAGCAGGCCGCCGATCTTGCCGGTGCCGGACACCGGCTGACCTTTGTAGCGGCCTTGGGCCTTGAGCCCGAAGGCGTAGTCCTGTGCACCGCCGGCCTTCTCGGCGCTGGCCTTGCCGACAATGTCGCTGAACGGGATCGGCTTGCCCAGCGGGTCGATCTGCACCTTCATGCTGGTTTTCAGGGTCTGGTCGTCGAAGCTGACATTCCCCTGGTCGAAACCGATCGCACCGATATCCAGCTGCCATTTGGACGGTTCTGCGTTTTCATCCTTGGGGCCGAAGTCGAACGTCCAGTTGGCACGGCCATCGGCCAGGCGAGTGAGGCTGGCAGTGGGCTTGGTCAGGTCGATGCGCGGGATGCTGATCTGCTGGAACAGCAGCGGCAACGGCGCCAGGCGAAACTCCACGCGCTCCAGGCCGACCATCTTCGGCTCCTTGAGCCAGTCCGGGTTGCCCAGGGTCAGGTCCTCGGCGGTGAAATGCGGCCATGGTACCCAGGCACGCCAGCCGCCCTCTTCAGGCTCAGTCCGCCAGTGAAGGGCCAGGTTGCCGTTGATTGCGAAGGGCCGGTGCAGGGCCTCGGAAACCTTTTCGTTGAGCAGGGGTTTTACGCGGTTCCAGTCGAAGGTAGCGATCACCACCACCAGAATCGCCAGCAGGGTGAGCAGGGTGGCGAGGGTCCAGACGAGGATTCTGGCGGGACGCGTCATTGCGTGATTCTCCTTGCGGCATGGCACAAAACGGGTGCAGCGATGGCAGTCAATATGTCGGACTGTGGAAAACCCGTGGGGTTTTATCGAGAGCGCCATGATAGCGAAGTTTTCCTGGCCTTTTGCTCAGCAATACGTCGCGCCAAGCGATGCCTGCTACCCGGCAACAGCCCAACCAAATCGTCATCAGCCGACCTGTATGGCGCTGCCTAGAGCGCTTGCAAACCTCTATCAATGCGGTCGATTGTTACCATTACCCGTATGAACTTCTCTCTGGCGTTACCGAGCGTAGCATTGGCTCCGTACCCACTTTCCAGCCCCCGAGAGGAGCACCGAAATCATGAAACGCCACCTGCTGACCCTGACCCTGTCCATCCTGGCTGCCAACGCTTTTGCCCTGCCAGCCGACGAACAACACCTGACCGCCGAATCCCGCTCCAGCGCTGCCGAAATCGCCCAGCCGCTGAAAACCGTTGCCGAAGGGGGTTCTGACCGCCTGATCGAACGCAGTGGGCGTGTTGCCGAAGGTGGCTCGGATCGCCTGATCGAACGCACTGGCCGCGTCGCTGAGGGTGGCTCGGATCGCCTGATCGAACGCAGTGGCCGCGTCGCTGAAGGTGGCTCGGATCGCCTGATCGAACGCAGTGGCCGTGTCGCTGAAGGTGGCTCGGATCGCCTGATCGAACGCAGTGGCCGCGTCGCTGAAGGTGGCTCGGATCGCCTGATCGAACGCAGTGGCCGCGTCGCTGAAGGTGGCTCGGATCGCCTGGTTGAACTCAGCCGTGTGAGCTGATCACCATGGCCGAAAAGAACAACCTGAGTCACACCGCTTGCTCCCCTCCAGGCCCGGTCCATTGACCGGGCTTTGTTTTTTTATCTAGAGTGCCCAGCCTTACCGCCACAGAAGCCCGCACCATGCTGCCGCGCGCCGAACAGAAACTACAGACCCGCCAGGCCCTGCTCGATGCCGCCTGCCTGCTGATGGAGAGTGGCCGTGGTTTCGGCAGTATCAGCCTGCGTGAAGTGGCGAAGACGGCCGGCATCGTGCCCACCGGCTTCTACCGGCATTTTCCCGACATGGACGCCCTCGGCCTGGCCCTGGTGGCCGAAATCGACACCACCTTCCGCCAGACTATCCGCCTGGTGCGCCAGAACGAATTCGAACTGGGCGGCATCACAGACGCTTCGGTGCGCATTTTCCTCGACGTAGTGGCTGCTCACCGCGCGCAGTTCCTGTTCCTGGCCCGCGAGCAGTACGGCGGTTCACAGGCCGTGCGCCAGGCCATTGCCCGCCTGCGCCAGGACATCAGCGACGATCTGGCCACCGACCTGGCGCGCATGAAGCGCTGGCAGCACTTGGACAACGCCGCGCTGGCAGTGATGGCCGACCTGGTGGTGAAGACCGTGTTCGCGACCCTGCCCGAGCTTATCGACAGCCCCGAATCGGGTTATCCACAGGCGCTGACGGCGCAGGAAAAGATCACCCAGCAATTACGCTTCATCTTCGTCGGGGCACGGCATTGGCAAGGGCTCGGCAACCCAGGCTGATGGGTTGCCTGTGCCGGCCCCTTCGCGGGCTTGCCCGCTCCCACAGGTAACCCAAATTGCTCGGGCCTGTGGTGATCCTGGGGGAGCGGGCAAGCCCGCGAAGGGGCCGGCACAGGCTACCGAAAACCCCAGTTCTGCTACCATGGCGCCCTGCCCGACAGCGACGAGCGCCGAAATGTCCGACCCCCGCCCCACCCTGCCTGAACTGGCCCGCTTCAACCAGCACTTCGCCGAATGCATCGTGCCGTTGTGGCAAGGCCCGGGCTGGAATGCCGACCTGGCCCTGCCCTACGAGGCGCTGGACGCCAAGCACCAGCCGTTGCCGGCGCAGCGCTACCGGGCCATGGCCTGCGCACGCCAGTTGTACCTGTTCAGCAGCCGTATCGGGCAACCGGGCGCTGCCGAGCGCGCGGCGGCGTTGTTCCGATCGCTGCAAAAGCACTTCCACGATGCCGAGCACGGTGGCTGGTTCTACAGCATCGATGCCCAAGGCAAGCCGCTGGACCGTCGCAAGGACCTGTACACCCACGCGTTCATCGTCTTTGCCTGCGCGCACTACTGGGGCAAGGTGCGCGAAAGCCTGGTGGAATCAACCCTGAACGCTGCGCTGGGCATCATCGACCAGCAATTCGCCCGTGACGACGGCCTGTACGAGGCCAGCCTGGGCGAAGACTGGGCTGACCTGGGCAGCGGCCCGCTGCAGAACCCACAGATGCACTTGGCCGAGGCGTTCCTGCAGGTGCTGGCGGTGCGCGCTGATGAACATACCCAGCAGTCGCTGCTGCAGTTGTGTGAAGCGCTGCAGGCGCACTTCGTCGAACCGGCCCATGGCCTGATGCTGGAAAAGCCACGCGGGGCTGTGGATAACTGGTTCGAGCCGGGGCACCAGTTCGAATGGTTCTACCTGCTGCACACCTCACCGCTGCTGCGTGACACGCCGCTGCATGCGTCCATCGACCGGGCTTTCGGCTTTGCCGAACAGTATGGGGTGAAAGAGGGAGCAGTACTGGCGATGCTGGATGTGGATGGGCGGGTGCTGGATGCCACGCAACGCATCTGGGCCCAGGCGGAGTACCTGCGGGCGCTGGTATTACGCGCTGGGAGTGAGGCGAAGCTGGTTGACCAGCTGCAGGCGCTGCAAGCGCGGTTCCTGCGCGAAGCGGGCTGGTATGAGTGCCGGGATGGTGAGGGCAATGTCAGCCGGCATGATATGCCATCGACTACGCCCTACCATCTGGCGACTTGCCTGAAAGGGTTGCAGCGCCTGAGCTGACGCTTTGTTGATCAGCCCTTGGCCGAACGGTCGATGGAGAACCCTGCCCAATCCTGGCTCACCGGCATCAGCTCCAGGCTGTTGATGTTGATGTGCGCCGGCTGGTTGAGGATCCAGAAGATGGTCTCGGCAATGTCCTGCGGCTGGATCGGCTCGGCACCCGCGTAAGTGGCGTCGTACTTGGCCTGGTCACCGCCGAAGCGCACCAGCGAGAACTCGCTCTCGCACAGGCCCGGCTCGATGTTGCTCACGCGCACACCAGTGCCGCGCAGGTCGCAGCGCAGGCTCAACGAGAACTGGCCGACGAAGGCCTTGGTGCCGCCGTACACATTGCTGCCCGGATACGGGTAGTTGCCCGCCACAGAACCTACGTTGAGGATCGACGCGCCGCGACCGTGGGCGATCAGGCGTGGCAGCAGCAGGCGGGTGGTGTACATCAGGCCCTTGATGTTGGTGTCGACCATGGTTTCCCAGTCGTCGAGGCTGCAGTTCTGCGCCGCATCCACACCCAGTGCCAGGCCGGCGTTGTTGACCAGGCCGCGAATCTTCTCGAACCCGGCCGGCAAGCTGGCGATGGCCTGCTCCATGGCCTTGCGGTCACGCACGTCGAGCACCAGGCCGTGGACCTCGGTCTTGGCCGACAGCTCTGCGCACAGGGCATCCAGGCGCTCCTTGCGGCGGCCAGTGAGCACCAGCTTCCAGCCAGCTTCGGCAAAGCGGCGGGCGGTGGCCTCGCCGAAACCGGAAGTGGCGCCAGTGATGAATACGATGGACGTCATGCTCTGTTCCTCACGGTAGGTTGTCATCGGCAGCTTTGCAGCATGCCCGCGCCGCGCGCGGGCAGCAAGCCGTTCAGGGCGCTGTACATTTTTTGTACATGTCCGGCAAACCCTTGCGGCAGAAGGCTCGGCGCCAGCTATGCGCATGTTATCCACAAGGCTTTCCCCACGGATTGGGGGCAACTCGTCCACAGTGCGGAACCCTTTCAGCGTTGGGTGGTCGGTGGATATCTTTTCGTTGAGGATGCAAAGCTTTCAAGCATGCAGCCTGCAGCAGTCTGTCCAAGGTTTCCCCACAGAGTTATCCACAGCTTTGACATTGATTTCCAGGTGCTTTCGGGTCTGTGAAAAACCCTGAAAAGTCACCCACAGGAACGATGTGATCAAAAAATGATCGCATCGCTGCAGGGTTTGGTATCAAAGGGCTGTAGCGAGATGCCACCATGTTTTCCACAGGCGGTTCCACATTATCCGTGGACAAGATCAAGCCTGTGGAAACAAGGGCTTGCGAGGGAGTGGTGGTGTGTATAGAGAACAAGGCGCGGCAAGTTGTCCACATGGGAATGGGGCTGCTTGGCAGCCCCGGATGTAACTCAGTGCCCGCCAAGATAGGCGTTGCGCACTTCCTCGTTGACCAGCAGCTCCTGCCCGGTGCCGGTCATGCGAATCTCCCCGTTGACCATTACATAAGCCCGGTCGGACAGCTTCAAGGCATGGTTGGCGTTCTGCTCCACCAGAAAAATGGTCATCCCGGTCTTGGCCAGCTCACGCAGGGTCGCAAAGATCTGCTTGACCACGATCGGTGCAAGCCCCAGCGAGGGCTCATCCAGCAACAGCAACTTCGGCCGGCTCATCAGCGCCCGGGCAATCGCCAGCATCTGCTGCTCGCCACCGGACATGGTCATGGCCCGCTGGGTACGCCGCTCCTTCAGCCGCGGGAACAGCTCGTACATGCGCTGCATGTCTTCAGCGGCATGCTTGTCGCCGATGGGGATGGTGCCCATCATCAGGTTTTCCTCGACGGTCATGTCGGGGAATACCCGGCGCCCTTCCGGCGACTGGGCAATACCATTGGAAGCGATGTAGTGCGACGACTTGCGGGTAATGTCGGTGCCGCGATAGACGATATGCCCGGATGCCGCCCGCGGCTGGCCGAAGATCGACATCAGCAGGGTGGACTTGCCGGCACCGTTGGCACCGATCAGGCTGACCGTCTCCCCTTCGTTGATGTGCATCGATACCTTTTTCAGCGCTTGGATCGGCCCGTAGAACACGTCCAGGTCCTTCAGTTCGAGAATGGGTGCACTCATACCAGTTCCTCTTCATCTGCACCCAGGTAGGCGGCGATCACCGTCGGGTTGTGGCGGATTTCCTGCGGCGCGCCTTCGGCAATCACGTTGCCGTGGTCCAGCACCACGATATGGTCGGAAATGCTCATGACCATGCCCATGTCGTGCTCGATCAGCACCACGGTGATGTCATGCTCGTCCCGCAGTACACGAATCATGCGGCTTAGGGCTTCGGTTTCCTGCGGGTTAAGGCCCGCCGCCGGTTCGTCCAGGCAGATGATCTTCGGCCGCGTGCACATGGCC
This sequence comes from Pseudomonas sp. YNh, assembly GCF_037993085.1. Taxonomy (NCBI): domain Bacteria; kingdom Pseudomonadati; phylum Pseudomonadota; class Gammaproteobacteria; order Pseudomonadales; family Pseudomonadaceae; genus Pseudomonas; species Pseudomonas sp. YNh. The sequence goes on from NZ_JBBMRJ010000002.1 coordinate 108,697, forward strand.
CGGGCAATTTCCAGCCGGCGCTGCTGGCCGTACGACAGCTCGCCGGCCAGGCGGTTGGCGCAGTCGACCAGGTCGACCACTTCCAGCCAGTAGAATGCGTGGTCCAGCGCGTCGCTTTCGGCCTTGCGGTAGGCCTTGGTGTTGAGCACCCCGGCCAGCAGGTTGCGGTTGACCCACATGTGCTGGGCCACCAGCAGGTTTTCCACTACCGACATTTCCTTGAACAGGCGGATGTTCTGGAAGGTGCGCGCCAGGCCTGCGCGGTTGACCAGGTGTGTGCCGCCGAACATCTTGTAGTACAGGCGGTTGGCAAAGCGCGCCGGCGACACGAAGTCCGCCGCCTGGAAGCGCTCGCCAAGCAACTGGATGACGTTGGTGTGGCTGCCGCGCACGTTCAGCTCGATGCGCCCGCCACTGGCCTTGTAGAAGCCGGTCAGGCAGTTGAACACCGTGGTCTTGCCGGCGCCGTTGGGGCCGATCAGGGCGAAGATCTGGTTGCGCCGGACCTTCAGGCTGACATCACTCAGCGCCTTGATGCCACCGAACTGCATCATCAGGTTGTCGACAGAGAGAATGATATCGTCGCTCATGGCGCCACTCCTTTACGCGGGGTCACACCGGTACGGCTGATGCGGATCAGCCCACGCGGTCGCCAGATCATCATCAGCACCATCAGCACGCCGAACAGCAGCACCCGGTATTCGGAGAAGCTGCGCAGCAGTTCGGGTGCCACGGTCAGCACGAACGCTGCAATTACCACGCCCACGGTCGAGCCCATGCCACCCAGCACGACAATGGCAAGGATCAGCGCCGACTCGAAGAAGGTGAACGACGACGGGTTTACGAAGCCCTGGTAGGTGGCGAAAAACACCCCGGCCAGGCCGGCCGTGGAGGCACCCAGGGTAAACGCCGAAAGCTTGACCAGCACGTGGTTCAGGCCCATGGAGCGGCAGGCGATCTCGTCTTCGCGCAGCGCTTCCCACGCGCGGCCTACCGGCATGCGGGTCAGGCGGTGCTTGATGTACAGCACAGCCAGCACCACCAGGAACAGCACCGCGTAGATGAACACGAACTTGAGGTTGGCGTTGTAATCGAAGCCGAAGAACTCGTGGATCGGCACCCCGCCATCTTTGGCCCGGCGGCCGAATTCCAGGCCAAAGAAGGTTGGCGAAGGCGCCGGCATGCCGTTGGGGCCTCCGGTGAACGACAGCCAGTTGTTCAGCACCAGGCGGATGATCTCGCCAAAGCCCAGGGTCACGATAGCCAGGTAGTCACCGTGCATTCGTAGCACCGGGAAGCCCAGTATGCACCCCGCCAACGCGGCGGCGATGGCCGCCAGGGGCAGCACGCTCCAGAAACCCAGACCGAGGTACTGGTAACCCAGTGCCAGGCCGTAGGCGCCAATGGCGTAGAACGCCACGTAGCCCAGGTCGAGCAGGCCGGCCAGGCCGACCACGATGTTAAGGCCAAGCCCCAGCAACACGTAGATCAGCCCGAGGATGACGACGGTCAGCAGGTACTTGTTGGCGAAGATCGGGAAGACGATGGCAATCACCACCAGCGCCGGGATGATGTAGCGCAGCCGCGACTTGTAGTCCGGCGCGTTCACATGCACGCCAGAGCCACCGTTATCGAAGCCCTGGAGCATGCGCACGCCAGCGGCGGTCTGCAGGTACAGGCTGAGCAGGAAGCGCCCCACCATCACCCCGCCGACCAGCCAGGCTACGCGGCGCGGCTCGGCATTGAAGGTGTAGCCGTCGAGCACCACGCCGACGACCGGGCCAAACACAATGAGTGCCAGCAGGCCGGCGACGAGGGTCTCCAGCAGGCTGCGTTTAAGGTCGAAACCCTTGGTTTCGGAAGCAGAGGCAGTTTTGGCAACGGACATGTTCACACCTTAGCCACGAGCGGGCGACCCAGCAGGCCTTGTGGGCGGAAGATAAGGATCATCACCAGCAGCGAGAAGCTGAACACGTCCTTGTAGTCGGAGTTGATCAGGCCAGAGAACAGCGACTCGGAAATCCCCAGGATGATGCCGCCAAGCATGGCGCCAGGCAGCGAGCCGATACCACCGAGCACTGCGGCGGTGAACGCCTTGATGCCGATGATGAAGCCGGCATAGAAGTCGAAGGTGCCGTAGTTCATGGTGATCAGCACACCGGCCAGGGCGGCCATTACCGCACCGATGACAAACACGTACGAAATCACCCGGTCGGTGTTGATGCCCAGGATCGAGGCCATCTTGCGGTCTTGCTGAGTGGCACGGCACATGCGGCCGAGCTTGGTGTACTTGATCACGTAGGTGAGCAGGCCCATGCCCACGAAGGCGGCGATCAGGATGAAGATCTTGGTGTAGGTCAGTTGCACGAAGCCGGTGCCGACTTCGACACGCCAGGCCCCTTCAAGCAGGGTCGGCACGCCTTGCTGGCGGGCGCCCTGGCTGATCTGTGCGTAGTTCTGCAGGATCAGCGAGATGCCGATGGCACTGATCAGCGGCGCCAGGCGGGTGGAGTTACGCAGGGGTTTGTAGGCGATGCGTTCGATGGTGAACCCATAGACGCCCGTGACGACGACGGTGAACAACAGCGTGCCCAACATCAGGAGCGGGAACGACTCGACGCCGAAATAGGCCAGCAATGCCAGGCTGATTGCCGCGAGGTACGCGGAAATCATATACACCTCGCCGTGCGCGAAGTTGATCATGCCGATGATGCCATAGACCATTGTGTAGCCGATGGCGATCAGGCCATAGACCGACCCGAGGGTCAGGCCGTTGACCAGTTGCTGCAGGAAAATACCATCCATAACGCAATCTCACCTGATTGAGATTGCACGAGCGCCGACCACGGCAGGCCACGGATGAAGCGGCCCCCGCAGTGCAGAACCGTGCAGATCTCCGAATAAAGACAGGTACCGCAGGGGCTTGGGCCCGGGCATCAGCCCGGGCCGTGGGCCGTTATTATTTTTGTTTTTCCAGCTGGTGGTATTTACCGTCTTTGTCCCACTGGTAGACCACGTAGTCGGACACGGTCAGGTCACCCTTGCTGTCCCACTTCTTCTCGCCCATGACGGTCTTGACCGGGTTGGCCTTCAGCCACTTGGCCGCGTCTTCGCCCTTGTTCGACTTGGCGCCGTTGAACGCAGCGGCCAAGGCTTCCAGCGAGGCATAGGCATACAGGGTGTAGCCTTCAGGTTCGGTACCGGCCTTGCGGAACTCCTCCACCACCGCCTTGCTGTCTGGCAGCAGGCGCGGGTCGGCGCCGAAGGTCATGTACACGCCATCGACGTATTGCGCGCCACCGGCAGTGGACACCAGTTCGTCGGTGACGATGCCGTCATCGGACATGAACTTGACGTCCTTCAGGCCCTGCTCGCGCAGCTGGCGTACCAGCGGGCCGGCCTCTGGGTGCAGGCCGCCAAAGTAGACAACGTCGGCACCGGTGGAGCGGATCTTGGTAACCACGGCGCTGAAGTCTTTTTCGCCGCGGGTCAGGCCTTCGTACAGCACAGGCTTCACGCCGCGCTTTTCCAGCTGCGCCTTGGTCGCGTCGGCCAAGCCCTGGCCGTAGGTGTCCTTGTCGTGCAGCACCGCGACTTTCTTGCCCTTGAGCACGTCGACGATGTAGTCGCCAGCAACGATACCCTGCTGGTCGTCACGGCCGCACATGCGGAACATGGCGCCGAGGCCGCGCTCAGTCACCTGTGGGTTGGTCGAGCCCGGGGTAATGGCGATGATGCCCGCTTCGTCATACACCTCGGACGCCGGAATGGTGTTGGAAGAACAGAAGTGGCCCACTACGCCGATCACCTTGTCCTGATCGGCCAGGCGGTTGGCCACGGCCACGGCCTGCTTCGGTTCGCAGGCGTCATCGCCTTTGACCAGGACGATTTTCTCGCCGTTCACGCCACCGGCGGCGTTGATCTTGTCGGCCGCTGCCTGCGCACCTTTCATGTACTGCTCGCCAAACGCCGCGTTAGCCCCGGTCATCGGGCCCGCTACACCGATCTTGACGTCGGCCTGAACATACGAAGAAACACCTAGGGCCGTAGCTACGGCCAGAGCCAGGAAACCTTTCTTGTAAAACGTCTGCGACATGAGGTGGTGCTCCTAGAGTTTTTTTTTGGTTGGCACTACAACTTCTCAACCCTGTGCTCAGAGCAAGGGCCGTGCCATAGGTTTTGTCTTCCGGGAAAACACACTGCGCAGGTGCGCTGCAGGCGACCGACGGCCTTTTCTTTATTGAGCGTGCAACCGTCTGCTGCGCGGCAGGCGCCACCACACGTACAGACAAGGAGCAACCGCCATGTGCCATCATTGCAACCCTGGCAAGTGTTTACGTGCAACCGCCCTGTAACAGCGGACGTCACCGAAGTGCACACCGCTGGTGCGCGACTGCTACAGGCGGCACCGTTTGAAGGCTAGCCGGTGCACGGAAAAACACCTCTGTTTTGGCAGATACGCAGCCCTGTGGGAGCGGGTTCACCCGCGAAGAGGCCAGCCCAGACACAACAAGGCCCAAAAGGCTGGCACAATGTCGGCCATTCGCCGCTTCCGGAGCCCCCTTGATGAGCGAGAGCGCATTCGCCGAGCGCATCGTGCACAACCTGCTCGACACTGACTTCTACAAACTCACGATGATGCAGGGCGTGTTGCACAACTACCCGGACGCCGACGTCGAATGGGAATTCCGCTGCCGTAACGGCGAGGACCTGCGCCCATACCTGGGCGAGATCCGCCACCAGCTCGAACTGCTCAGCGACCTCACCCTGGATGATGGCCAGCTGGCCTTCCTCGAACGCATCAGCTTCCTCAAGCCCGACTTCCTGCGCTTTCTGCGCCTGTTCCGCTTCAACCTTCGCTACGTGCGTATCGGCATTGAAAACGACCAGCTGTTCCTGCGCCTGAAAGGCCCGTGGCTGCATGTGATCCTGTTCGAAGTGCCACTGCTGGCCATCATCAGCGAAGTGCGCAACCGCCATCTGCACCCGCACATGCGCCTGGCCGAGGCTCGCGACCAGCTGTACCGCAAGTTCGACTGGCTGCGCGCGCATGCCAGCGATGACGAACTGGCCAACCTGCAGGTAGCCGACTTCGGCACCCGCCGGCGCTTTTCCAGCCGGGTGCAGGAAGACGTGGTGCGGGTGCTGCGCGACGACTTCCCGGCCCGCTTCGTCGGCACCAGCAACGTCGACCTGGCATGGAAACTGGATATCAAGCCGCTGGGCACCATGGCCCATGAGTGGATCATGGCTCACCAGCAACTCGGCCCGCGCCTGATCGACAGCCAGATCGCCGCGCTGGACTGCTGGGTACGCGAGTACCGCGGCCTGCTCGGCATCGCCCTGACCGACTGCATCACCATGGATGCCTTCCTCGGCGATTTCGACCTGTACTTCGCCAAGCTGTTCGACGGCCTGCGCCACGACTCGGGCGAGCCGGTGGCCTGGGCGGAGAAGGCCATTGCCCATTACCAGAAACTGGGTATCGACCCGATGACCAAGACCCTGGTGTTTTCCGACGGCCTCAACCTGACCCGCTCACTGGAGATCTTCCGTGCCCTGCGCGGTCGCATCAACGTCAGCTTTGGCATCGGCACCAACCTGACCTGCGACATACCGGGTGTGGCGCCGATGAACATCGTGCTTAAAATGACCGACTGCAACGGCGCGCCAGTGGCCAAGATCTCGGATGAGGCCGCCAAGACCCAATGCCGTGACGAGAACTTCGTCGCCTACATGCGCCACGTATTCAAAGTCCCCAGCAAGGAGTAACCCATGCAAGCGGTTCAGCAAGAGATTGCCCAGGCGCTGAAGGTACAGCCGCCGTTCGCCGACGCTGCAGCGCTCGAGGCCGAAGTCGCCCGGCGTGTGGCGTTCATCAAGGATTGCCTGGCCAACGCCCGGCTCAAGACCCTGGTGCTGGGCATCAGCGGCGGTGTCGACTCGCTGACTGCCGCCTTGCTCGCCCAGCGCGCCGTGAATGAACTGCGGGCCGAAACCGGCGACAAGGCATACACCTTCATTGCCGTGCGCCTGCCCTACCAGGTGCAACATGACGAGCATGACGCCCAGGCCTGCCTGGACGTGATCAAGGCCGATGAAGTGCACACGGTGGATATCGCCCCGGCGGTGCGGGCATTGGCCGCTGAAGTGGTGGAATTGAAGAACGGCTCGCCAACGCTGGTGGACTTTGTGGTGGGCAACGTCAAGGCACGTACCCGCATGGTTGCCCAGTACACCATCGCCGGGGCCCGCGCGGGCCTGGTGATCGGTACCGACCACGCCGCCGAGGCGGTAATGGGCTTCTTTACCAAGTTTGGTGATGGTGCCTGCGACCTGGCGCCCCTGAGCGGGCTGGTGAAGAACCAGGTACGGGCGATTGCGCGCAGCTTTGGCGCACCGGAGTCACTGGTGGAGAAGGTGCCGACGGCGGACCTTGAAGACCTGGAGCCGGGCAAGCCGGACGAAGCATCCCATGGCGTGACCTACCAGCAGATCGACGCCTTCCTGCATGGGTTGCCGGTTGATCAGGCGGCGTTCGACATCATCGTCGCCACCTACCGCAAGACCCAGCACAAGCGCGAACTGCCGTTCGCCCCATAAAAGCTTCGCGGGCACGCCCGCTCCCACAGGATTTTCACTGCCCTTGAAAACAGTGCTTACCTGTGGGAGCGGACGTGCCCGCGAATAGGCCCGAGAGGCCTACACAGCTGTCATTACTTGACTACAACCTTGCCTTTCATCATCGAGATGTGGCCCGGGAAGGTGCAGAAGAAGCTGTAGTCACCACCGGCTTCCAGCTTGGAAGTGTCGAACTTCACTTCGGTCTCTTTTTCCGGTGCGCCGATCATCGCGGTGTGGGCGATGATGTTGGCGTTATCTTCCTTCAGGTAGCCCTTGTCGATGCCCTGGGTCATGCCTTCAGTGGCAATGCCCTGCATGTCGGCAGTCTTGCTGATCACCAGGTTGTGGCCCATGACGTTCTTCGGCAGGTTGCCGGAGTGGGTCAGTTTGACGGTGAATTCCTTGCAGCTCTTGTCGACGGTGAATTCTTTGGTGGTGTAGGACATCTGGTCCGTCGATTCAACAGTCACCGAGCATTCGGCTGCAAAGACAGAGGCGCTGGCGAGGGTCAGCAGGGATACCGCTACAGCTTTCGCAAACATCATGAATCTCCTTGGCAGGGTTTTATCAATTGCGAGACTGCCTGAAACCGTTCAGCCCCTTGCTGATATGGGTCAAGGGGGTGTCAACAGGCCAGCCAGTAGAATTGTTCAATGGATTGTATACAACCAATCTAAGAGCACATCATGCCCTTTTAATAGACGATGGGACAACCTCTCATTTAGGAGCAATACCAAATGCCCATCTCTGCATTTATCAACAGCCTGCTCGCCGCCTATGCCCACGGGGCAACGGGCGCCATCTGCGAATTCTCCCGCCCGGAATGAACGTGGCCTTGGAAGCGACGGGCATGCGCCGTACCCTGTCCACCTGAGTGACAGGAGATGAGCAATGCCCGTACGTTCCGTTTGTGTGTTCTGCGGCGCCAGCATCGGCGCCACCCCTGCCTACCGTGAAGCAGCCATCGCACTTGGCCAGGCCATTGCGCGCCGCGGTCTGACCCTGGTCTATGGCGGCGGCGCTGTCGGCCTGATGGGCACTGTTGCCGACGCGGCCATGGCGGCCGGTGGCGAAGTGATCGGGATCATTCCCGAAAGCCTGATGAACGCCGAAATCGGCCACAAGGGCCTCAGCCGCCTGGAAGTGGTCGACGGCATGCATGCCCGCAAGGCACGCATGGCCGAGCTTAGCGATGCCTTCATCGCCCTGCCGGGTGGGCTGGGTACGCTGGAAGAATTGTTCGAGGTATGGACCTGGGGGCAACTGGGCTATCACGCCAAGCCGCTGGGGCTGCTGGATGTGAGCGGCTTCTACGAGAAACTGGGCGGGTTCCTCGACCATATCGTCGAAGAAGGCTTTGTGCGGCCGCAACATCGGGCGATGTTGCTGCTGGGGCAGCAGCCGGACGCGCTGCTGGACGGGATGGACAGCTTTGTGGCGCCGGTGGTGCCGAAGTGGGTCGACAAGCAGCCTGACTAAATCCGATACGGAGGGCTGCTTTGCAGCCCAATCGCCGGCAAGCCAGCTCCCACAGAGATTGCACAAAGCCCAAAGCTTGCACTGTACCTGTGGGAGCTGGCTTGCCGGCGATTGGGCCGCAAAGCGGCCCCCCGACATTAGCGTGGGATAACTGGCTGGCGCGGCTTCTTGTTGCCCTTGCCGCCCTTGGCTGCTTCCTTGCGCTCCTTGGCCGCCTGCTGGTTACGCGCAAACGCCTCGGCCTTGGCCTTCTCACGCTTGTCCCACGGCTTGCTGCCATCGCTGCCACGCGGTGGCAGGCCGGTGTGCTGGGTCAGGATCTTCTGCTCCTTGCCCACCTTGTGGCTGCCCGCTGGCGTCGAGTTCTTGCGGCGCGCACTCTGGTACGTGTCGGATTGCGGCTGGTGCAGCGGGATCAGCTGGTGCTTGCCCGGCCCAATCAGGTCGGCGCGGCCCATACGCTCCAGCGCTTCACGCAGCATCGGCCAGCCCTTCGGGTCGTGGTAGCGCAAGAACGCCTTGTGCAGGCGGCGTTGCTCGTCGCTCTTGACGATCTCCACCCCTTCACTCTTGTAGGTCACTTTGCGCAGCGGGTTCTTGCCCGAGTGGTACATGGCCGTGGCCGAGGCCATCGGCGACGGGTAGAACGCCTGCACCTGGTCAGCGCGGAAGCCGTTACCCTTCAGCCACAGGGCCAGGTTCATCATGTCTTCGTCGGTGGTGCCCGGGTGCGCGGCGATGAAGTACGGGATCAGGTACTGCTCCTTGCCCGCCTCTTTCGAGTACTTCTCGAACATACGCTTGAAGCGGTCGTACGAGCCGATACCCGGCTTCATCATCTTGTCCAGCGGGCCACGCTCGGTGTGCTCCGGGGCAATCTTCAGGTAGCCGCCCACGTGGTGGGTAACCAGCTCCTTGACGTACTCCGGCGACTCCACGGCCAGGTCGTAGCGCAGGCCCGAGGCGATCAGGATCTTCTTCACACCTGGCAGGGCACGGGCCTTGCGGTACAGCTCGATCAGCGAGCTGTGGTCGGTGTTGAGGTTTTCGCAGATACCCGGGAACACGCACGACGGCTTGCGGCAGTGCTTCTCGATTTCATGGCTCTTGCAGGCGATGCGGTACATGTTGGCGGTCGGCCCGCCAAGGTCGGAGACCACGCCGGTGAAGCCCGGCACCTTGTCGCGCATCTCTTCGATCTCGTGCAGGATCGACTCGTGCGAGCGGTTCTGGATGATGCGGCCTTCGTGCTCGGTGATCGAGCAGAAGGTGCAGCCACCAAAGCAGCCACGCATGATGTTCACCGAGAAACGGATCATCTCGTAGGCCGGGATGCGCTCCTTGCCATAGGCCGGGTGTGGCACACGGGCGTAGGGCATGCCGAACACGTAGTCCATTTCTTCGGTGGTCATGGGGATGGGTGGCGGGTTGAACCACACATCCACTTCGCCATGCTTCTGCACCAGGGCGCGGGCGTTACCCGGATTGGTCTCCAGGTGCAGCACGCGGTTGGCGTGGGCATAGAGTACCGGGTCGTTACGTACTTTTTCGAACGACGGCAGGCGGATTACCGACTTTTCCCGGGTCACGCTCGGGCTGTCGAGAATCTGCACGACCTTGGCTTCGTTCGGGTCTTCCTGGTCGCCCTTGGCCTGCTCGATGGCGCAGGCCTGGGTGTCCTGGGTGTTTACGTACGGGTTGATGATCTTGTCGACGCGGCCCGGGCGGTCGATGCGGGTGGAGTCGATCTCGAACCAGCCCTGCGGGGTATCACGGCGCACGAACGCGGTGCCGCGGATGTCAGTGATGCTCTCGATCGTCTCGCCACTGGCCAGGCGCTGGGCCACTTCCACCACCGCACGCTCGGCGTTGCCGAACAGCAGGATGTCGGCGCTGGCGTCGATCAGGATCGAGTGACGCACCTTGTCCTGCCAGTAGTCGTAGTGGGCGATGCGGCGCAGCGAAGCCTCGATGCCGCCGAGTACGATCGGCACATGCTTGTAGGCTTCCTTGCAGCGCTGGCTGTACACCAGGCTGGCGCGGTCCGGACGGCTGCCGGCCAGGCCACCTGGGGTGTAGGCGTCGTCAGAACGGATCTTCTTGTCTGCGGTGTAGCGGTTGATCATCGAATCCATGTTGCCTGCGGCCACGCCGAAGAACAGGTTCGGCTCGCCAAGCTTCATGAAGTCGTCTTTCGACTGCCAGTTCGGCTGGGCGATGATGCCCACGCGGAAGCCCTGGGCTTCCAGGAGGCGGCCGATGATGGCCATGCCGAACGACGGATGGTCGACGTAGGCATCACCGGTCACGATGATGATGTCGCAGGAATCCCAGCCGAGCAGATCCATCTCCTGCCTGCTCATTGGCAGGAAAGGTGCTGGCCCGAAGCATTCGGCCCAGTACTTGGGATAGTCGTAGAGTGGTTTGGCTGCTTGCATGTCAGTGACCGGTTCTGGTGTGCAGGGAAATCGCGGGCGCGGAATATAGCACAAATTTTGACCAAATCCGACTGGATTCGTGGGGATTGGTGGGTGGGGCGACGGTTGGGTGGGCGGGGGTTCCGGATGGCTGGCTTGGGGGTTGTGGTGGTAGGGTTGTGGTGGGGTTGCCAGGTGTTCATGCATCCTGAAGCCAACACCTCACTGCTTCATCCCCAACTCAGCATCATCCATCAGCGCCTTGGCCATCGCACTCAGGTAATGGGCAGCCCAGATCATCATCGGCTTCTCATCCATCAACCCGGTGATGGTCAGTTCGCGCAAATACCCCATCAACTCCGAAGACTGCTCGCGGGCGTTTCGGCACGGGATACCCGGCTCAATGCGGAACAACGGGTGGGTGCCATTTTCGCCTTGATAGAACGTGGTCTTACCGACGGTGAATTGGGTGTCTTCTGTTGTCATTGTTCAATCCCCTCGGAATTCTCGACCGACTGGGCGGGCCTCTTCGCGGGCACGCCCGCTCCCACAAGGTCACCACAATCTTCGCGACGTGCACCGTACCTGTGGGAGCGGGCATGCCCGCGAAAGGGCACATCCAGGCGACAACCAGGTCAAGAATCGTAGCGCGCTCCGCAAGACTTTCGTCTTGAGGCCTGCCAAGAGCTGTCGGGCGTACGCCGGCAGGTTTGCTGCGCCTGTCAGATTGAGTGCCGCCTTTGCGGAGCTTCGCAAGCGGAGCTCTCTATTTATCGGCATTTACGACGACATGTCCCCTGAGCGCACATCCAGAATTGATAGACAATTCTGCCTAGCATTTTTGTCAGTACCGCGAAGCCAACTCAAGAAGTACAGTAAAATTTTAAAGCTACTAGCAGCGAGGATGAAATATGCGATACTTTTATTGTGAAGATACATTGTCACATATTGCGCATGCCTCCACGAGCGAATCATTTTTCAGGTACGGTAGATACAACCTCTCGCTTAAAGTTCAGCAGAACACCCAGCGACTTCTGAGCGTTGATCTTTTTAACACTCCACTCCTCGCCACCGCTCCAAACCAAGTTGTGTCTTACCGCTACAGCGCTTTTGGATTCAGCAGCCCCTCTAACAACGAATGGGGCTTCAAAGGTGAGCGAAAAGACCCTATCAGCAGCGGCTACCTACTCGGAAATGGTCGCAGACTCTACAACCCGTCCATCATGCGATTTACCAGCCCAGACCCCTTAAGCCCATTCTCCAAAGGTGGCCTTAACTACTACGCATTCACCCTGAACGACCCTATTAACGGCAGTGACCCCACCGGATTGGTTACTCAATCTATAATTAACTTTAATGCCAAGCTTCACCCGAAGAAAACGTATCGTGGCGATATACTGTGGCAACATGATGGGATAACTGCTTTCGCTGAAAAGCGTCGAACAGATGGCAATCTCGACACCCTTTACATCCTGAGTCACGGCGAAAAAGGTGTGTTATCGGGAAATGAACTCAACTATTCAGCTTTGGATATTTTCATCAGACTTAACCAAAAGGGTATTAAAATGCAGGGTAGACAAACACATTTTTTAGCTTGCTACTCTGCTACACCTGAGTATTACGGGGGCTATTCAGTCGCTGATGAAATGGCCAAACTAACCGGGGTACAATCCTCAGGTTACGATGGCCCCGTCTCCGTTGCCGATGAAATCGACAAGAGCGGAAAGTTTGTCGCTCACCGCATCAGCAATCCAATTAATAATTTTCTTTTCGGGTTTACCGCAACCAAAGTCAGGGGGGGCAACATTCGAAACCCCCACAAAACACAAAATACAGGGCCTGGCGGCAGACACTGGTAGCGGCAGACTCAGCACCTGTAATGTATTCGTAGTCTCCCACCAACTGGCCGACCACTTTGATTAACCTCAGCAGTCGTCACTCATCATCATCAAAGTTGTACATCCCCGGCGCCAAGTTTTCGAAGCGGGTGTACTTACCAATAAACGCCAGGCGTACAAAGCCGATGGGGCCGTTACGCTGTTTGCCGATGATGATTTCGGCAATGCCCTTGTGCTCGGTCTCCGGGTGATACACCTCGTCACGGTAGACGAACATGATCACGTCGGCGTCCTGCTCGATTGCACCGGACTCACGCAAGTCGGAGTTGATCGGGCGCTTGTTTGGCCGTTGCTCAAGGGAGCGGTTCAGCTGGGACAGTGCTACGACCGGGCAGTTGAACTCTTTGGCAAGGGCCTTGAGGGAGCGAGAAATCTCGGAAATTTCGTTGGTCCGATTATCACCACCGGAACCTGGAATCTGCATCAACTGCAGGTAGTCGACCATGATCAGGCCGATTTCGCCGTGCTCACGCGCCAGGCGGCGAGTCCGCGAACGCATTTCCGAAGGGCTGATGCCCGCTGTATCGTCGATGAACAGCTTGCGGTCGTTGAGCAGGTTGACTGCCGAAGTCAGGCGCGGCCAGTCGTCGTCGTCCAGCTGGCCAGAACGCACCTTGGTCTGGTCAATACGGCCCAAGGACGAGAGCATACGCATGATCAGCGATTCACCTGGCATCTCGAGGGAGAACACCAGCACAGCCTTGTCGCTGCGCAGCACGGCATTCTCGACCAGGTTCATGGCAAACGTGGTCTTACCCATCGAGGGTCGGCCGGCGACAATGATCAAGTCCGCCGGCTGCAGGCCGCTGGTCTTCTCGTCCAGGTCGGTGTAACCGGTGGAAACACCGGTAATTTCGCTGTCAGAGTTGAACAGCGTATCGATGCGGTCGATGGCCTTGGTCAACAGCTCGTTGACGCCTACCGGGCCGCCGGTCTTTGGCCGCGCCTCGGCAATCTGGAAAATCTGCCGTTCGGCGTCGTCGAGAATTTCCTCGGCGTTGCGACCTTGGGGGTTGAAGGCGTTGTCGGCAATATCGGTGCTGATGCTGATCAGCTGACGCAGCGTGGCGCGCTCGCGAATGATCGCGGCGTAGGCCTTGATGTTGGCCACCGATGGCGTGTTCTTGGCCAGCTCCGCCAAGTAAGCCAGGCCGCCGACCTGCGACGAAACGCCTTCCTTGTCCAACTGCTCGTGCAACGTGACCACGTCGAACGGGTGGTTAAGGTCCACCAGCTTATGGATGGCACGGTAGATCAGGCGATGGTCATGCCGGTAGAAATCGCCATCCGAAACCTGATCCAGCACCCGCTCCCAGGCGTTGTTGTCCAGCATCAGGCCACCGAGCACGGCCTGTTCGGCCTCGATGGAATGCGGCGGCACCTTCAGGGCGGCGGTTTGCAGGTCAAGCTGTTCGGAGGTTGTGATCTCGTTCATGGCCACGAAAGAATTCTGGAGGATGAAAAAGACAAAGGGCACGGCCTGTATAAAACAGGACCGTGCCCGATGTTAACCGCCTGACCCGCAAGGAGCCAGCCAGTTAGCGCAGCTTAGGCAGCTACGACAACCACGCGTACGGTGGCTTCAACGTCGCTGTGCAGGTGCACGGCTACGTCGTATTCGCCAACCTGACGGATGGTGCCGTTCGGCAGACGAACTTCAGCCTTGGCCACTTCAACGCCGGAGGCGGTCAGGGCGTCAGCGATGTCGTGGGTGCCGATCGAACCGAACAGCTTGCCTTCGTCGCCAGCGGTGGCAGTGATGGTCACTTCCAGCTCGGCCAGTTGGGCAGCGCGGCTTTCAGCCGACGATTTACGGTCAGCAGCTGCTTTTTCCAGCTCGGCGCGACGCTCTTCGAACGCAGCCAGGTTGGCGGCGTTGGCAACGGTGGCCTTGCCGAATGGCAGCAGGAAGTTACGGCCGTAACCAGCCTTAACTTTTACTTTGTCGCCCAGGTTGCCCAGGTTAGCGACTTTTTCCAGCAGGATCAGTTCCATTTGGTAAAACCTCTTAACTTTTAACCTTCACCGTTCGCGGAGTCATTCCCCTTGGGGGACTTGCGACCGCGAAAATCAATCAGGCTGTCGACAATGGCCAAAACCACCAGCAACGGATAAATCAGCTGCATGATCAGCGGTAGCGTCACGTACATGCCCACCAGCCAGAAACCGGCCAGTCGGCCCTGTGCCACCAGCCCATGCATCAAAGCGATGCCGGCCAGTACCAGTACCAGGCTCGAAGCCGATGCCAGGATGATGAACTGCGGTCCGATGAACGGAGCCACCACCATCACTGCCACCAAGACCGCCATGGTCTGTTTTGGCAACTTCAGGGCGCGAAACTCGCGACCGAAGCCTCCAGGGTTGTACAACGCTGCCTGCCAGTAGCGCGCCAGCACCAAGGCCAGCACACTGAACAATTGCACCGTCACTGCTGTGGAAGCGACCAGCACAGGGCGGATCAGCTCACCGGAGAGCACGGGTTGCCCCTCGATTTTCGGCATGGCTTCGGCAAACGCCTTGGCCAGCACATCGAAGGTTTGCGCCAGCGCCAGATCGAGCACGAGGCTGAAAGCCACGGCGAACACGGCACTGACCACCAACACCCGGCTCCAGGGATGCTCGGCTCGCAACAGGGCGGCCAGGCTCAGGGCTCCTGCAATCACCAGAAAGGTGATGGGATCGCCCATGACCCACACGGCCAACCCGGCCAGCAGGCCGCCGGCGATGACCGTTGTAGCATCCTTGAAACCACGCCGCAGCAGCACAAAGCTGCATGCAGCGGCACTCAACCAGAACAGCAGCGGCAGTACCGCGCTGATGACCACCACGAGGGTGGCCTGCACACGACCGCGCATGATGAAACTTGCTAACGCTCGCATGCTAATCCCTTACTGCTTGTCGACGACCCGGTCTCAGCGGCCGTGGCTGTCGGTGTAGGGCAGCAGGGCCAGGAAGCGGGCGCGCTTGATAGCGGTAGCCAGCTGACGCTGATAACGAGCTTTGGTACCGGTGATGCGGCTTGGAACGATCTTGCCGGTTTCGGATACGTAAGCTTTCAGGGTGTTGAGATCTTTGAAGTCGATCTCTTTCACGTCTTCAGCAGTGAAGCGGCAGAATTTACGACGACGGAAGAAACGTGCCATTTAATAGGCTCCTCTAAAGGTCCGTGGATTACTCGTCAGCGTTATCGCTGGAGTCGCTGTCATTGCTGTCGTCGCCTTCGGCGGAGTCAGCATGCTCAGGACGCTCACGACGCTCACGGCGCTCGCTGCGGTTTTCTTCAGCCTTCAGCATCTCGGACTGGCCGGTAACGGCTTCGTCGCGACGGATGACCAGGTTACGGATAACGGCATCGTTGTAGCGGAAGTTGTCTTCCAGCTCGGCCAGGGCCTTGCCGGTGCACTCAACGTTCAGCATCACGTAGTGAGCCTTGTGAACATTGTTGATTGCGTAGGCCAGTTGACGACGGCCCCAGTCTTCCAGGCGGTGGATTTTGCCACCGTCTTCTTCGATCAGCTTGGTGTAACGCTCAACCATGCCGCCGACTTGCTCGCTCTGGTCCGGGTGAACCAGGAAGATGATTTCGTAATGACGCATGAATGCTCCTTACGGGTTAGTAGTCTGCCAGCGTATCTGGTCAGACAAGGAGTGAATGACACTGTATGTCTTGCACGGAGGGGAGGCACATGAGCGCCTGCCAGCTCGGCAAGGGGCGCAATTGTAGAGAAGGCGTGGCGCACAAGCAAGGCAATTGGCGAATATTTGAACAGCCTGAAACATATTCACAGGCTACCGGCCCTTTCGCGGGCAAACCCGCTCCCACAGGGACCCCACTGCTTGAAAGCCAGTGAAAAACCTGTGGGAGCGGGCGCGCCCGCGAATGGGCCGGAACAGGCTGAAGATCAGCGCTTGGCCTGACGCTGGCGTACGGCTTCGAACAGGCAAACCCCGGTCGCCACCGAAACGTTCAGGCTGCTGACGCTACCGCCCATCGGCAACTTCACCAGGAAGTCGCAGTGCTCGCGGGTCAACCGGCGCATGCCTTTGCCTTCGGCGCCCATGATCATGACCAGAGGCCCGGTCAGGTCCTGTTGGTAAATCTCCTGCTCGGCCTCGCCGGCGGTACCAACCACCCACAAGCCACGCTGCTGCAGCTTCTCCAGCGTACGCGCCAGGTTGGTCACCGCTACCAGCGGAATCACCTCTGCCGCGCCGCATGCCACCTTGCGCACCACAGGCGTCAGGGTCGCCGACTTGTCCTTGGGCACCAGCACCGCCGTGGCACCGGCCGCATCGGCCGTGCGCAGGCATGCGCCGAGGTTGTGCGGGTCGGTAACACCGTCCAGCACCAGGATCAGCGGCGGCGTTTCGGTGCGCTCGAGCAACTCTTCGAGCATCAATTCGCCCCACACCTGGCTTGGGCTCACCTCGGCGACAACGCCCTGGTGCACACCTTCAACCCAGGCATCCATCTCACGGCGCTCGGCCTGGCCAACCTGCACGCGGTTTTCCGCAGCCAGCGCCAGCAGGGTCTGCAGGCGTGGCTCGCTGCGCCCTTCCGACAGCCAGATCTGCTTGACCCGCTTCGGATGGTGCTTCAGCAGCGCCTGCACGGCATGCACGCCGTAGATCTTTTCCAGCTGACTCATGACTTGCTCTTGCTCTTGCGTGGCGCGCCGGACTTCGGCGGGCCTTTACGGTGCTTGGTCGGTTTGCCGGCGGCCTTGCCGCCTTTGTCCGACTTGCTGCTGGACGAGCTGCCGGTGCGGGCATCGCTCATCAGCGCCTTTTTCATTTCACGGCTTTTGCGCACTTCGGCGTTACGCTGCACGGCGTCTTTCGGGAAATACGCCTCGGAGGTTTCGCTCTTGCGGCTGCGCGGCTTCGGCGTGGCCCTGGCCTCGACCGGTGCTGGCTCGGGCTTGTCGGCTTTGTCGGCAGCCGGCGCGGCGCCGCGCTGCTTGCGGCCAATCGGCGCAGCAAGCGTCTTGTCGGCCACTTCGAAGTCGATCTTGCGCTCGTCCAGGTCAACACGCATGACCTTGACTTCAATCGTGTCGCCCAGGCGGAAGCTGCGCCCGGTGCGCTCACCGGACAGGCGGTGGTGGACCGGGTCGAAGTGGTAATAGTCGCCCGGCAGCGCACTGACGTGCACCAGGCCTTCCACATAGATATCGGTCAGCTCGACGAACAGGCCGAAGCCGGTCACCGCGGTGATCACACCCGGGAAGGTTTCGCCCACGCGATCCTTCATGTACTCGCACTTGAGCCAGTTGACCACGTCACGGGTGGCTTCATCAGCCCGGCGCTCGGTCATCGAGCACTGCTCGCCAAGCTGCTCGAGGGTGTTTTCGTCGTACGGGTAGATGCGCGCCTTGGGGATGCTCATGGCGCCGGCACGCTTCACGTGCGGGGTGTCGACCTTGGAACGGATGATGCTGCGGATGGCGCGGTGCACCAGCAGGTCCGGGTAACGGCGGATCGGCGAGGTGAAGTGGGTGTACGCCTCGTAATTCAAGCCGAAGTGGCCGTTGTTTTCGGTGCTGTACACCGCCTGGCTCAGCGAGCGCAGCATTACAGTCTGGATCAGGTGGAAATCCGGGCGCCCGGCGATGCTCGCCAGCAGGGCCTGGTAGTCCTTCGGCGACGGGTCTTTGCCCTTGTGCAGGCTCAAGCCCAGCTCGCCGAGGAAGGCACGGAGTTTTTCCAGGCGCTCCGGCGGCGGGCCGTCGTGCACCCGGTAGAGTGCCGGCACGCCGTGCTTCTGCAGGAACTCGGCGGTGGCCACGTTGGCCGCCAGCATGCATTCCTCGATCAGCTTGTGTGCGTCGTTACGAACAGTTGGGCGAATTTCCGCGATCTTGCGCTGATCGCCGAAGATGATGCGGGTTTCCTGGGTCTCGAAATCGATGGCACCCCGGGCGTGACGGGCATCCAGCAGCACCTTGTACAGGTTGTACAGGTTCTTCAGGTCCGGCACGACTTCCTTGTACTCTTCGCGCAGCGCCTTGCCCTCACGGGTGCGGGCGTGCTCGAGCATGCTGCTGACCTTGTTGTAGGTCAGGCGGGCGTGGGAGTGGATGACGCCTTCGTAGAACTGGTAGTCGACCATCTGGCCGGCTTTGTTCATGGTCATTTCACAGACCATGGCCAAGCGGTCGACGTGCGGGTTCAGCGAGCACAGGCCGTTGGACAGCTCTTCGGGGAGCATCGGCACCACGCGCTCGGGGAAGTACACCGAGTTACCGCGTTGCTGGGCCTCGACGTCCAGGGCCGAGCCCAGGCGCACATAGCTGGACACGTCGGCGATGGCCACATACAGGCGCCAGCCACCGGAGAACAGGCGCAGCTTGCCCAGCGGTTCGCAATAGACAGCGTCATCGAAGTCGCGGGCGTCTTCACCGTCGATGGTGACGAACGGCAAATGACGCAGGTCGACGCGCTTCTCTTTGTCCTTCTCTTCGACTTCGGAGCGGAACTTGCGCGCTTCCTTGACCACATCTTCGGGCCAGACGTGCGGGATGTCGTAGCTGCGCAGGGCAACGTCGATTTCCATGCCCGGCGCCATGTAGTTGCCGATGACCTCTACCACATCGCCTTGCGGCTGGAAGCGCGGGGTTGGCCAGTGGGTGATCTTGATTTCGACAAACTGGCCGATCTTGGCACCACCATTACGCCCGGCGGTCACCAGCACTTCCTGCTGAATCTTCGGGTTGTCCGGGGTTACGTAGCCAATGCCGCCTTCCTCGAAGTAGCGGCCGACCACGCTTTCGTGGGCACGGGAGATGACCTCGACGATCACGCCTTCACGGCGCCCACGGCGGTCGGTACCGGACACCCGCGCCAATGCACGGTCGCCATCGAAGGCCAGGCGCATCTGCGACGGGCTGAGGAACAGGTCATCGCTGCCATCATCGGGGATGAGGAAACCAAACCCATCGCGGTGGCCGGAGATACGGCCGCAGATCAGGTCGAGCTTGTCCACCGGGGCATAAGTGCCGCGCCGGGTATAGATAAGCTGGCCGTCGCGCTCCATGGCACGCAGACGGCGGCGCAGGGCTTCGATCTGGTCTTCTTCATACAGACCAAACTCTTTCGCCAGCTCCTCGCGCGCAGCGGGCTCGCCACGGTCAGCAAGGCGCTGCAGGATCAGCTCACGGCTGGGAATGGGGTTGTCGTATTTTTCCGCTTCGCGAGCGGCCTCGGGATCGAGGGATTGCCAATCGGCCATCAGAAGGGGTTCACCTTGGGGTATATAGATAGGAATTCTGGCATAGGCCTATTGAAACCGGAAATGTCTGGCTTGGACAGCCCCCACTGCTGTGCTTCCAAAGCAGTAATAGGCCTGTGGAATCAACAAGTTGAATTTTTTGAAATTTTTTTTGTTTGGGGGGTTTACAGCCTTGGGGAGCGTCCGTATAGTGCGCACCACAACGACGGACAACCCCGACGTTGTAGTAGAGATGAACGGCGCTGTAAAGCATCTTGTAATCTCGAATGTGTGCCCAGGTGGCGGAATTGGTAGACGCGCTGGTTTCAGGTATCAGTGACCGCAAGGTCGTGGAAGTTCGAGTCTTCTCCTGGGCACCAAATATTTTCAAGTAATAGATGACCAAGGATCTGTTACTACTGTGTGAAAGCGAACAATAGTCGCCTTCATCAGATGATGCAAAGCTTTGCCCAGGTGGCGGAATTGGTAGACGCGCTGGTTTCAGGTATCAGTGACCGCAAGGTCGTGGAAGTTCGAGTCTTCTCCTGGGCACCATACAAAAACCCACTAGCTTGCTAGTGGGTTTTTTCTTGCCTGCGTTTTTTGCCCCCGCCCTTCCCGCGCGCTCCCAGTGCCTACACCATGGTCTGCCCATGAATTTCTCGTCATACGGCCACTTGAGAAACAATTTCGTTTACCATTGTTTCCAAATATGTAGCCGTAAGCGAGGAAGTACCCGCATGACGATCCGCCCGCAACCGCTGATGCGCACCTTGGCCGCCGCCGTGCTGAGCCTGGTCATCGGCGCTCCGGCCGCCATGGCAGACGCACCGGTCACCCTGACCATGTACAACGGTCAGCACAAGGAAATCGGCGAAGCCATCGCCAAGGCCTACGAGGCCAAGACCGGTATTCACATCGACATTCGCAAGGGCAGCAGCAACCAGCTGGCCAGCCAGATCATCGAAGAAGGCGACCGGTCGCCGGCCGACATCATCTACACCGAAGAGTCCCCGCCCCTGAACAACCTGGGCGAGCTGGGCCTGCTGGCGAAGATCGACGACGCCACCTCGAACATGGTGCCCAAGGAGTACGTTGGCGCCAACGGCACCTGGATGGGCATCACGGCCCGTACCCGCATCGTGGTGTACAACCCGAAAAAGGTCGACGAAAAAGACCTGCCAACCACGGTGATGGACTTCGCCAACCCCGAGTGGGAAGGCCGCGTCGGCTATGTACCCACCAGTGGTGCGTTCCAGGAGCAGGCCGTGGCCATCCTGAAAATGCACGGTCGAGAAGCCACCGAAGAATGGCTGACCGGCCTGAAAGCCTTCGGCAAGACCTACACCAACAACATGGTCGCCCTCAAAGCCGTGGAAAAAGGCGAAGTGGCTGCGGTACTGGTGAACAACTACTACTGGTACGCGCTTGAACGCGAACGCGGCAAGCTGGACACCAAACTGTACTACCTGGCCGACGGCGATGCCGGCAACCTGGTCACCATCTCCGGCGCAGCCGTGGTCAAGGCCAGCAAGCACCCGAAAGAAGCCCAGGCCCTGCTCAACTGGATGGCCAGCGAAGAAGGCCAGCGCGTGATCACCCAGACCACCGCCGAGTACCCGCTGCACAAGGGCATGGTTTCTGACCGTGGCCTGAAGCCGTTCGATGAGCTGCGCCCGCCGAAGATCTCGCCGGCCGACCTGGGTAACGCCGAAGAAGCCATCGAGCTTGAACGCGAGGTCGGTCTGCTCTGATGACTGCCGCCCTGTCCGCACCGGCGCCGGTGCGCTTCGTACCGCGCCGCAAGCGCCCCTCCATCTGGGTGGTGCTGCCTGTGCTGTTCCTGGTGGCGATGAGCCTGCTGCCACTGGCCTATGTCGCCATCAAAGCCTGGGAAGCCGGCTGGCGCGAGGCCTTGCACCTGCTGTGGCGTCCCTTTGTCTGGGGGCTGATGCGCAACACCCTGTTGCTGATGGTCGGGGTGACGCTGACGTGCATGGTGGTGGGCCTGGCGCTGGCCTGGCTGCTGGAGCGCAGCAACCTGGCCGGCCGCCGGCTGTGGGGCGTGGTGCTATGCCTGCCGTTCGCAGTGCCGTCGTTCGTCAGCAGCTTCACCTGGGTATCGTTGAGTTCGGACTTCGAAGGCCTCGGCGGGGCGATCATGGTCATGGCCCTGTCCAAATACCCCTTGGTGTTCCTGCCCGTTGCCGCAACCCTGCGCAACCTCGACACCTCGCTGGAGGAGTCGGCGCGCACCTTGGGGTGCAGCCGCTGGGGCGTGTTCAGCAAGGTCACCCTGCCGCTGCTGTGGCCATCGATGCTCGGCGGTGCGCTGCTGATTGCCCTGCACATGCTGGTGGAGTTCGGCGCCTTGTCGATCCTCGGCCTGCAAACCTTCACCACCGCCATCTACCAACAGTTCGAACTGGAGTTCAGCAACGCCAACGCGGCCATGCTGTCTGCCGTGTTGCTGGCGATGTGCCTGGTGATGCTGTGGCTGGAACTGCGCGTACGCGGCAAAGCCCGCCATGTGCGCATCGGCCAGGGCGTAGCCCGGCGTGCGCAACCGGTACGGCTGCGTGGCTGGTCGGCGCTGGCGCAGCTGTTCTGCGTGGGCCTGGCGGTGCTGGGCAGCGGTATTCCGCTGGCCATGCTCGGCTACTGGCTGAGCGTGGGTTCGTCGGCAGCGTTCCCGGTAGCGGCCATCTCCAAGGCGCTGTTCACCTCGCTGTCGGTGTCGCTTGGCGGTGCTGGCTTCTGCGTGTTGTTGGCCCTGCCGATCAGCTTCCTGGTGGTACGCTACAAGGGTCGCCTGGCGATCTGGGCCGAGCGCCTGCCTTACCTGCTACACGCCCTGCCCGGCCTGGTGATTGCCCTGACCCTGGTGTTCTTCGCCCTGCACTACGTGCCGGCGCTGTACCAGACCACGGCACTGCTGCTGCTGGCCTATGCGCTGCTGTTTTTGCCACTGGCGCAGTCGCCGGTGCGCACCGCACTGAACAAGGCCTCGCCAACGCTTGAGGAAGCTGCACGCACCCTGGGCGCGAGCAGCTTTACCGCGTTCTGCCGGGTGACCCTGCCGATCATCTTCCCGGCCATGGCGGCGGCTTTTGCGCTGGTGTTCCTGGATGCCATGAAGGAGCTGACTGCCACGCTACTGCTCAGCCCCACGGGCATGACCACACTGGCCACCGAGGTGTGGGCGCATACAGCCAACGTCGAGTTCGCGGCGGCGGCGCCTTATGCGGCCTTGTTGATCTTGGTTTCGGGGTTGCCGGTGTATTTGCTGACTACGCGGATGTATCTAAACAAGGCGTGAGAACCCGTCCAGGCTGCTGAGCAGCCTGGACCGTGAGTTGCACAACTTCCATGGGCACCCCGGCATTGGCGCTTTGGGTATAGTCGGCGATGATCACCTCCTCAAGCACGAGCTGACTGCCACCCTGCTACCCTGCTCCACGGGCATGACCACACTGGCCACCGAGGTGTGGGCGCACGCCGCCAAAGTCGAGTTCGCGGCAGCGGCACCTTATGCCGCCTTGTTGATCTTGGTTTCGGGATGCCGGTGTATCTGCTGACGACGCGGACGTATTTGAACAACGCTTAAAAGCTTGCCCAGGCCGCCATGTGGCCTGGGAACAAGCCTGAGTGCCTGAGACTTCACCACAAGTTCACTTTAAAACTTCCAGTAGCCAGTTGAAAGCAAAGAACAAGGTCGTCGACACTACAAGCCCCACCCAAGACGACAACACAACTCTTTTCATAGACCTTGGGAAACTCTCGAGATCTGAAATATCTGCCACACCTTTTCGAACAAACAACCCTGGAATCATGAGCATATTTGCCGCCAGGCAAGTGCGCATTAATTTTCCAACAAGACCAGCCGCTGAAAAGCTCTCCCTATTACTCTGAATATACTTGCATTTCGCTAAAGATTTTTCGATAGCCTCTATAAATCGACAAGCCAAGTAAATCATCACACACACGCTGATTGCCATACAAGCGAGCAGGATAGACGCGATTATCGTCAAAGCTTCGGTACTCACTCTCGCACTCTCTCATAAATCAACTCCCCCAGACCGCCACCCCACACCCCACCGTAGTCCCCTCCATATTTACCTCCCACCGCCGCACCAATAACGACGCATGAGATCCCTCCAAACCCCGCCGAAGGAACTCCAATCGCTACACACAGAGAGCTTAGCAACGCACCTCCCGCCACCCCACCACCGGCGCTACCAGACATCCTACCGGCCAAGGCGCTGGTCTCTACATATCTGGCTTTTCTGCAATCTTCCTCTCGACCTAAAGTGCAAGCCTTGTGGATGGCGAGACCTGTAGAAGCCACTTCCAATGCAGAGCCAAGATAAGTCCCTTTTTTTATAAAGTTCGCCGCACTCGCAACACCGGTCACTTTATCTGCATACCTAGCAACTTCCCCTGTATGCAGATAGCTTTTGGTGGATATTTCCAGCATCCTCTTGATCGAGCCCCTGTTACGCAAACCTGATCCGAACGCGGCCATTTTTTCGAGTTTGCCCTCCAGCGTCAGGAACAAGGCCGCTCGCTTTGCATAAAACTCATCACGCGCCCTGAGTGATCCTTCACCCAAATATGCTCTATGCAGTTCATCAATTTCCTCTAGCGTCTTCTTGATGGACTCCAGATGTTTGCTCCACCCATCAGTAGCAACCCCCACCCCAGTAGAAACATGCCCAATCAATGTCTGCAACATTTCATAGTTGTCTAGGAAGAAGTCATCCACCCCAGCGCCATTAATCTCAAGCTGCTGGTGAATCCCAAACGCCTTCGCCATCAAGAATGCTTCATGCCCCGTGCACATAGGCGTGCTGGGATCACCAACAATCACAAGCTCCCCGCCGACAACTACTCCATTGGCGATATGTGCATTTAGCACATCAAACTTGGCCCTCTGATTGGCCGACATGGGCGTGCCGGCCTTCAGCGACTCAAACGATTGCGCGTGGGGATTGATAAAGCTGCGTGCCTCGGACATGGTCGTACCTCACGCATACTTCTTGTTGTTGATGCGGTCCCATCCGCCCGTGACGTTGCCGCCAGCGCTGCCGTCGAGGCGTTTCTGCCGCGTGTAGGTTGTCTTGATGCGCCCGTAGTTCAGCTGCACGACTTCCACTGGCACCCCAGCGCTGGCGCTCTGGGCGTAATCGGCAATGATCACTTCTTCCAGGACGACTTCGTAGTACTTGAGCTTGTCGCCACCCGCACGACACAGCACGAGCTTCACTTCCTTCAGGTGCTGCCCGGCACAGCTCGCCTCCAGCAGCTTGCAGCTGGCACTGTCCAGGTACTTAGTGAAGGTGAAGTTGGTGAGTGTGGTGCGGCCTGATGATGCGCCGCCCGCGGAGCTTGCGGTGGCAGAGGTGCTCTGGTTGGCACCGAACTTGTAGCCGATGATTTCGATCCAGTTGGCGTACTGCTCATCCAGTGCTTCGCCAGTGATTTCCGCGATTTGAACATAAGCATCGAAAGCCATGCTTACCTCTCCTTGGTAAAGACTGGGCTGATAACGACGATGTTCGGACATCGTCATCCTGAAGCTGTTCCCGAAGTAAAACGGCGCCTGGCACCGACCGCCTTCAGGCTCACTACGACATTAACCCCTGTGTCAGCCACTGCAACAGCAAACGCCCTATCAAGGAATATTTGGGAAATCTCCTACAGATTCGACGATGATGACGATTTGATCAGTAAAAGAATGTTTCCTGGTCAGGTTCGATGCTGCTTAGAGCTTCTCCAGCATTTTCCTTACGATCAGGCCATGCACCATGCCGACCGGCAGCATGTACAACCGGCCAAAAGTATTGAGGCACAGCACCGATGTGGTCACGCTCAAGCTTTGCCCGTACACATCCATGCAGACCATCACCCCCAAGTGTGTGTCGCGCGAAGCCAGCACCAGTTGCTGGTCGCTGATGGTCTCGACAGTGAAGAAGTCCAGGCGCTCACCGACGGCTGGCACATGCGTTGGATCGGCGCGAGTGAAGCCGTGGATATCGGCGACATTGAAACGGCGTGAGATGAAGTCGCGAATGCGGAAGGCCCGTGCCAGCCAGGCGGGGACGTCCGAGGTCATAGCGCAGTAGGCTTGCAGGGCGGTCATCGGGTCAGTGAGCTGTACGCTGTCGCTGTGCAGGAAATTCAGGTCAGCCGGGGCGGCGATTAGTTGGGCGGGCATGAGCAAGTCCTTTTGTCATGTGTCGCCGACAGCATAGCAACATCGCTCAGGTGTGGGAGCGGCCTTGTGTCTTGCGGTGGGATTAGAATCTGGAGTGAGAGCGGTGAATGGCCAGCTGAATGCCGCAGGTGCCATGAGCACGAGTGGGAGCACAAGCTGCCATTCACCGTTCCACTTTGGCGAGAGCCCGAACAGTTGGATGCGGCTCTGATCTCGAATCACAAGCGTGGGCCAAGCCAAAGTCCTCTCACTGTGTTGAGTTTAGGAGGTTTTGGTGATGGCTTCCTTCTTGGGTATCGATGTTTCCAAACTTTCTCTGAATGGCTGGGTGCGGCCGCAGGGCGTCAAGATTGCTGTGAACAATGATCCGGCTGGATTGGAGGCGCTGGAAAAGATCCTGCGCAAGTTCAGTATCAAGCGCGTCTTGCTAGAAGCTACAGGTGGCTACGAGCGTGGTGTTCTGCGTTTTTTGCAGGACGCTGGCTACAAGGTCATACGCGTCAATCCCTTGCGAGCCAGGAAATTCGCTGACTCGATGGGCGTCAAGGCCAAGACCGATGCTCTCGACGCTGAAGTGCTGGCTCACTTCGCTGAGGTCATTAAGGACCAGCCTACCCTGCGAATCAGCCCTGACAGGGTGTTGTTACGAGAGCTGCTGCAGCAACGTGATCGTCTGGTTCAGCAGCGAGACGATGATCGGCGACGCCTGAAACAAGCCCAGTCCGTTGTCGTGGCTAATTTCCTGAAAACCAACCTTGAATATTTCCGGTCGCAGATCAGGTTGGTCGAGCAAGAAATCAAACAACAGGCCGCAAAACTGAACGATGAGCGGATTGCTCAACTGACCCGGGTCAAGGGCACTGGGATGGTGACAGCGGGCAAGCTTGTAACGTTGCTGCCGGAGCTAGGCCGTGTGGAGTCCAAGGAAATAGCGTCCCTGGTTGGTGTTGCGCCGTTTAACCACGACAGTGGAAAGTCGGTTGGCAAGCGTTCAATCTCAGGAGGCCGGTTTGAGATCAGACGGACGCTGTACATGGCGGTCCTTGTGGCTGTGAAGTACAACCCAGCGCTCAAGGCCCGGTATGAGGCGCTTCGCGATCAAGGCAAAGTAGCCAAAGTCGCGCTCGTGGCATGCATGAGGACCTTTATCGTACGGCTCAATGCGATGCTCAAAATGGGTACGCCATGGCGAGTTTTGATCCTGCCTCAGCCAGCAGATGCGATGTAGATCAGAAAGGCAGCGTTGGTGTGGGAGCGGGCATGCCCGCGAAGAACCCAGCGCGGTGGATGGCACCGGCTTCGCCGGTGTTCGCGGGCACGCCCGCTCCCACAGTGATCGCGCAATCTTTCAGGTTTTGAGCAAGACAGTTGCTCCCACAAGGGACCGCGCAGGATTCAGGCCCGGAACTGGCCCAGGCTGGCCCGCAGCTGAGCCGCCAGATCATCCAGCACCTTGCTGCTGGCCGTGGTCTGCATCACCACCTCAGCCGAGCGTTCGGCCTGGGCATGGATGTTCTCCACCCGCCCCCGCACCGCCTGTGCGCCATAGGCCTGTTGTTCGGCAGCGCGAGTCGCCAAACCAATGGCCGCGTGCACCTGCTCCACCGCAGCCTGCACCGACTGCTGGCGACGCTCGTTGTCACGCAGTACCAGCAGCCCTTCGCTGGCCTTGAGCCCGGCCTGACTGATGGTCGCCACGGCTTCCTTGGCACCCTTCTGCAGCGCCGCGATGTGTGACTGGATATCCCCCGTGGAGCTTTGCGTCTTGCTCGCCAGCGCCCGCACCTCATCGGCCACTACGGCAAACCCGCGCCCGGTCTCGCCTGCCCGGGCGGCTTCGATGGCCGCGTTCAGCGCCAGCAGGTTGGTCTGCTCGGCAATGCCATGGATGACGGTCAGCACCACTTCAATCTGTTCGCTCTGCTTGGCCAGGCGCTCGATCACCTGAGAGCCCGTTTCGACCTGCCCGGCAAGGTTCTCGATCAGGCTCGCCAGTTGCGTCGAGGAACGGCTGTTTTCGTCGGTAGCCTGGCGGATATCCACCACCTGCTTCAAGGCCGCCTGCATCGCATGGCTTTCGGCCTGGGCTTCGTCCGCCATGCTCGAAAGGTCGCGCAGGCTGGCTGCCACTTCATCGCGTTGCAATGCGGCAGCAGCATCCGCGCCGGCGTTGCGCTGGGCCATCGCGCCAATCTCGACACCGGTACGCTGTGCCACCTCGCCCGCCTCGCGCACGATCGGTTGCAGCTTGTCGACAAAGCGGTTCACCGCCGAAGCCATGTCGCCAATTTCGTCGCGGCTGTCGAGCGGCACGCGCTTGGTCAGGTCGCCTTCGCCCGCCGCCAGGTCGTCCAGGGCAGCAATCAGCAGGCGCAGCTTGCTCAGCACTCGGCGGCCAAGCACCACAGCCACCACCAGCAGCACACCCAGACCGACCAGCACCAGGCCCAGGCCAATGCGCCAGCGCAGTTCGGTAGCGGCCTCGCGCACAGTCTGTGCGGTATTGGCCTGCATCGCTGCAGCACTGCCCTGCGCCTTCTCCAGGCGCTGACGCAGGGTTTTGCCGCTGTCGGCTGCGGCACCCACCAGGCTGTCGCCAACCAGTTGCTCACCGCTGGCAATCAGCGCCGCGAAGCGCTGGTCCAGGGCCTTGAGCTCCTGGTCGATGCCCGCCGTGGAAACCCCCATCACCACCTTGCCGATTTCTGCGCCATTGGGGTTGATCGAAGCTTCGACAAAGTACACCGCCGGGTCGTGTCGGGCGGCATTGATCACCTTGTCCAGCGCACGCTCGCCCTGGCCCTTGTCCATCAACGCCTGGTTGATCGGGTTTTGCCGGTTCAGGTAACGGGTCAGGTGCTGGCCCTGTGCATCGTCGTAAACCACGAACAACACGTTGGGGTTGCGCTGGGCACGCCGGGCAAAGTCGGAGAGCACTGGCACATCGTTGTCCCAGATCGCCCGCGGGGCAACCGAAGCCAGCAGCTCGGCCATGTCGTTGGCGGAGTCCTTCAGGTTCTTTTCCAAGGTGCTGCGCAGTTGTTGCTGTTCGCTTTGCAGGCGCTCCGACAACCCGGCGCTCAGGCGCTGGCGGGTGCTGCTGGACAGGCCGTCGAGGCCCGAGCGCACATCTTGCCCGGCTTGCTCCAGGTCATTGGCCAGCTGGCGGCTGTCGTTACCCAGGCGTTCGCCAAGGTCGGCCTCCAGGGCGGTGACCGTGCTTCGGGTAAGCGCAACTGCAACCAGCACCTGCACCAAAAGAGCGATACCAAGGGCAACAAACACAGGCCGCAAAAGGCGGCTTCGTAACAGTGAGAGGATGGCAGACACGGTGTAACCCTCGTGTTTTCTGGCGCCACTATTTTGATGGCATCTTCAGAAACTTCTTACAGCAAGGGTTGTGCCGGAGGCAGCAGGGATATGCGCCAAGGTTCAGCAAGGGGGTTGCCTGCACCGGCCCTATCGCCGGCAAGCCAGCTCCCACAGGAGCTTCACACATCTCGAGATCCATGAAGATGCTGTGGGAGCTGGCTTGCCGGCGATAGGGCCAATGCAGGCATACCCCACAAATGAAAACGCCGCGGCCCTTTTCAGGGCCACGGCGTCAGATCAGCCTGGAGGGCGGATCAGGCGAACGGGTGACGCAGCACGATGGTCTCGTTGCGGTCCGGGCCGGTCGAAATGATGTCGATCGGCGCGCCGACCAGCTCTTCGATGCGCTTGATGTAGTCACGCGCAGCTTGCGGCAGCTCTTCCAGGGTTTTTGCACCCAGGGTCGACTCGCTCCAGCCTGGCATCTCTTCGTACACCGGCTCCAGGCCGATGTAGCTGTCGGCATCGGAAGGCGCGTCGATGACAGCACCGTTCTCGTTCTTGTAGCCAACGCAGATGTTGATGGTTTCCAGGCCGTCCAGCACGTCCAGCTTGGTCAGGCAGATGCCCGAGATGCTGTTGACGTCGATGGCGCGACGCAGGATGACGGCATCGAACCAGCCGCAACGACGGGCACGGCCAGTGGTGGAGCCGAACTCGTGGCCACGCTTGGCCAGGGTAGCGCCGGTCTCGTCGAACAGTTCGGTCGGGAACGGACCGGAACCCACGCGAGTGGTGTAGGCCTTGGTGATACCCAAGATGTAGTCCAGGTACATCGGGCCAACGCCGGAACCGGTGGAGATACCGCCAGCAGTAGTGTTGGAGCTGGTGACGTACGGGTAGGTACCGTGGTCGATGTCCAGCAGCGAGCCCTGGGCACCTTCGAACATGATGTCCTTGCCGGCGCGACGCAGGTTGTGCAGCTCGGCGGTGACGTCGAGCATCATCGGCTTGAGCTGTTCAGCGTAGGCCATGCACTCGTCCAGGGTTTGCTGGAAGTCGATGGCCGGCTCTTTGTAGTAGTTCACCAGCTGGAAGTTGTGGTAGTCCAGCAGCTCACCCAGCTTGGCAGCGAAACGCTCGCGGTGGAACAGGTCGCCCACACGCAGGCCGCGGCGCGCGACCTTGTCTTCATAGGCTGGGCCGATACCACGGCCGGTGGTGCCGATCTTGGCTTCGCCACGGGCTTTTTCGCGGGCCTGGTCCAGGGCCACGTGGTACGACAGGATCAGCGGCGCAGCCGGGGAGATGCGCAGGCGCTCGCGCACCGGTACGCCCTTCTCTTCCAGCTTGGTGATTTCGCGCATCAGGGCGTCCGGGGCAACGACCACGCCGTTACCGATCAGGCACTGTACGCCTTCACGCAGGATGCCGGACGGAATCAGGTGCAGAACGGTCTTTTCACCGTTGATCACCAGGGTGTGACCCGCGTTGTGGCCCCCCTGGTAGCGCACTACGGCGGCAGCATGTTCGGTCAGCAGATCGACGATCTTGCCTTTGCCCTCATCACCCCACTGGGTGCCCAGGACGACGACATTCTTACCCATTACATTGGTCCTCATTCACGCAAACTTGGTTGCCGGCCTGTTGCCGACGCAGAAACTCACTGGGCCAGCGGCAGAACCTGCCAGCGCCCGTCTTGCTGAATCAATTGCCGATCACAATCCGCCTCGAGAGCAGCACTCAACGGCTGGCCAGGCAGGGCCTGGACCACACGCTGGCCCTCGTTGCGCAACTGGCAGACTTGCTGCCAGAGGGCCGCGTCGCCACTGTCCGGCATCCAGATGCCGCCCGTTGGCAATACGACCTCCGCTCGCCCCAGTGTGACCAGGGTCTTCAAATCCGTGGAGAAACCGGTGGCCGGGCGTGCCCGGCCAAAGTCGGCGCCGATGTCGTCGTAGCGCCCGCCCTGGGCGATCGATTGACCCTCGCCCGGTACGAACACGGCGAACACCACGCCGGTGTGATAGTTGTAGCCGCGCAGCTCGCCGAGGTCGAAGTACAGCGGCAGGTCCGGGAAGCGCGACGCCAGGCGATCGGCGATCGACAACAGGTCGTCCAGCGCCGCCAGCACGCCGGCCGGAGCACGGCCCAGGCGCACCCGGGCTTCGGCCAGCACTTCACGGCCACCGCACAGTTCGACCAGTGCGCGCAGCATGTTGCCCAGGTCCTTCGGCAGGTCGGCGGTCAGCGCCTGCACCTCATCGACGGCCTTGCGCTGCAGGGCGTCGAACAGCTGTTGCTCGACCGCACCGGACAGGCCGGCAGCACGGGCCAGGCCGCGGTAGATACCGACGTGGCCCAGGTCCATGTGTACGTCCGGCACATCGGCCAGTTGCAGCGTGGCCAGCATCAGGCTGATGACTTCCACGTCGCTGGTCGGGCTGGCATCGCCATACAGCTCGGCGCCCAGCTGGATCGGGCTGCGCGAGGTGGACAGTGCACGCGGCTGGGCGTGCAGCACGCTGCCGGCGTAGCACAGGCGGCTCGGGCCTTCACGGCGCAGGGTGTGGGCGTCGATGCGCGCCACCTGCGGGGTGAAGTCGGCGCGGAAGCCCATCAGGCGGCCGGACTGCGGGTCCACTACCTTGAAGGTACGCTGATCCAGGTCCTGGCCGGCGCCGGTGAGCAGCGACTCCAGGTACTCGATATGCGGGGTGACGACCAGCTCGTAGCCCCAACTCTGGAACAGGTCCAACACCTGACGGCGCGCGATCTCGATGCGCGCAGCCTCAGGTGGCAGTACTTCCTCGATGCCATCTGGCAGCAGCCAGCGGTCTACCGTTGCCATTACGCCTTTTCCCCTCTGGTCCGGGCGGCTTGCCAGCAGGCGAGCCGTCAGTAAAGCCGGTATCGCGCACAGCAGCGGGCAGCACTGATCCCAGCGCAGCCACCGTACCCGATACCCTCGAATTGCCTTGCGAGCTGACCAAACCGTCAACTGGCGCTTTGCCAATCAACCTTTCAGACGCAAAAAAGCCGGGAAATTTCCCGGCTGCCTCATCATACACCCCTTTTCATTCAGGATGCACCCCGCCTGGTGTTTTAGCTGCCAGGCGGGGCGCCGCTGCATGAAAATCAGGGCCTGAGCATCACGGCTTGCTCTTGTCCAGGTAACGGAAGAACTCGTTCTTCGGGTCCAGGACCAGCACGTCGCTCTTGCTCGAGAAGCTCTCGCGGTATGCCTGCAGGCTACGGTGGAACGCATAGAAATCAGCGTCCTGGCTGTAGGCCTTGGCATAGATGGCAGCCGCCTGGGCGTCGCCGTCACCACGGGTTTCTTCTGCTTCGCGGTAGGCCTCGGCCAGCAGCACACGGCGCTGGCGGTCAGCATCGGCACGAATACCTTCAGCCAGCTCGTTACCCTTGGCACGGTGCTCGCGAGCTTCACGCTCACGCTCGGTGCTCATACGGTCGAACACACTGCGGTTGACTTCCTTCGGCAGGTCGATGGCCTTGACGCGCACGTCGACCACCTCGATGCCCAGCTCCTTGTTGGCCATGCGGTTCAGCGATGCAGTGATGTCAGCCATCAGTGCGTCACGTTCACCGGAAACCACCTCGTGCAGGGTACGTTTACCGAACTGGTCGCGCAGGCCGCTTTCCAGACGACGCGACAGACGCTCGTCAGCGATCTGCTTCATGCCGGACGTGGCGGTGTAGAAGCGCTCGGCATCCTTGACGCGCCACTTGGCGTAGGCGTCGACCATCACCGCTTTCTTCTCCAGGGTCAGGAACCGCTGGGTCGGGGCGTCGAGGGTCATGAGGCGGGCGTCGAACTTGCGCACCTGGTTCACGTACGGAATCTTCACGTGCAGGCCTGGCTGAACGTCCGCCTGGACCACCTTACCGAAGCGCAGCAGTACCGCACGCTCTGTCTGGGACACGATATAGAAGCTGTTCCAGGCCACGATGGCCAGAACGACGGCGGCGATCAGGGCGATCAGCGATCTATTGCTCATCAGCGGCTCTCCCTAGTACGCAGCGGCTGCTGTTGCTGTTGCAGGTCCTGCGCCGCACGGGCGGCCGCATCGTTGACCGATGGCGACACGCTGGTGGTTGGCGTGGACGGGTTGCGGCTGCCTTCGACCATCTTGTCCAGTGGCAGGTAGAGCAGGTTGTTCTGCCCGTCCTTGGTCGCCACCATGACCTTGCTCGAATTGCTGTAGACCTCTTGCATGGTCTCCAGGTACAGACGCTGACGGGTCACGTCAGGTGCCTTGTGGTACTCGGTGACCAGCTTGGTAAAGCGGTCGGCCTCACCCTTGGCCCGGGCGATGACTTCGTCGCGGTAACCGTTGGCGTCCTCGATGATGCGCTGGGCCTGACCACGGGCTTCCGGCACCACGCCATTGGCGTAGGACTCGGCCTGGTTGCGGGCACGCTGCTCGTCTTCGCGGGCACGGATCACGTCGTCGAAGGCTTCCTGCACTTCACGCGGGGCTGCCGCGCTCTGTACGTTGACCTGGGTAACGGTGATACCGGTACGGTAGTTGTCGAGGAAGCGCTGCAGGCGTTCGCGGATATCCACGGCCATCTGCTCACGGCCTTCGGTGAGTACCTGGTCCATCGAGGTGGAACCCACCACGTGGCGCAGGGCACTGTCGGTCGCGTGCTGCAGGCTTACCTCAGGCTGGTCGACGTTAAGCACGAAGTCCTGCAGGTTGCTGATCTTGTACTGGACGGTCAGCGGCACCTCGACGATGTTCTCGTCTTCGGTCAGCATCTGGCCCTGTTTGGTATAGGCACGCTCACGCGTGACGTTTTCCATGTACTTGCGATCAATCGGCGGGAAGTAGATGTTCAGGCCGGGACCGACCGTCTCATGGTACTTGCCGAAGCGCAGCACCACAGCCTGCTCCTGCTCGTCGACCACGTACACGGCACTGTACAGCCAGATGGCAGCCAGTACCGCCAGGCCGATGCCCAGCAGGCCCAGGCCACCGCCCTTGCCGACATTGCGGTCACCGCCGCCACGTTTCTTGTTACCGCCGAACATGCCGTTCAGGCTGTCCTGCAGTTTGCGGAAGGCCTCGTCCAGATCCGGCGGACCTTTCTTGTCACCACCACCGCCACCGCCACCACGGCGGCCGCCCCAGGGATCCTGATTGTTCGAGTTGCCACCCGGCTCGTTCCAAGCCATAGCGCTCTCCATCTGATAAAGCAAAGACGCGCCCACGGCGCGCCGTCCAATGCTACAGAATGCCTGTCACTGCTGCCCGGCGACCTCGACGAGCATTTATTGCAAAGTGTGTTGCTCGACAAACACTTGCGGCTCCATGCCTTCGCGGCTGACCAGGCGATTCAATTCGACCATGGGCAGTCGCACGCTCAGCAGGCTGCGCCCTTCTTCATCATGCTCTTCACTCTGCACGGCCCCCAGAGCAAAGAATTGCGCGCGCAAGCGGGCAAAACGCTGCTCCAGACACAGGGTACCGACAAACAGATCATCCCCCAGCAACTCGGCAATCGCCTGGCCAACCAGCTCCAGACCACGCCCATCGCGTGCCGATACCCAGACCCGCTCCGGCTTGCCATCGGCATTGCGCTGGATCTGCGGCTCGACATCTTCGAGCAGGTCGAGTTTGTTATACACCTCGAGGATGGGCAAGCCTTCAGC
The DNA here is from genome assembly GCF_037993085.1 of Pseudomonas sp. YNh. Lineage (NCBI taxonomy): Bacteria > Pseudomonadati > Pseudomonadota > Gammaproteobacteria > Pseudomonadales > Pseudomonadaceae > Pseudomonas > Pseudomonas sp. YNh. The sequence continues at coordinate 143,534 of NZ_JBBMRJ010000002.1, forward strand.
ACCAATCTCGCCCAACACGGCCAGCACCTGCTCGATCTGTTCCATGCGCTCTGGCTCATGGGCGTCGATCACGTGCAGCAGCAGGTCGGAGTTGCTCGACTCTTCGAGCGTAGCCCGAAATGCCTCGACCAGCTTGTGCGGCAGGTGGCGAATGAAGCCCACGGTGTCGGCCAGCACGATCGGCCCCAGGTCGTTGAGCTCGAGCCGGCGCAGGGTCGGGTCGAGGGTGGCGAACAGCTGATCCGCGGCGTACACCTCGGATTCGGTCAGGGCGTTGAACAGCGTGGACTTGCCGGCGTTGGTGTAACCCACCAGCGACACTGAAGGGATATCCGCGCGCTTGCGCCCGCGACGCGCCTGCTCACGCTGGCTGCGTACCTTCTCGAGGCGTGACTTGATCTGGCGAATGCGCACCCGCAACAGGCGGCGGTCGGTTTCGAGCTGGGTTTCACCCGGGCCACGCAGGCCGATACCCCCTTTTTGTCGCTCAAGGTGGGTCCAGCCGCGCACCAGCCGCGTGCTCATGTGATCAAGCTGGGCCAGTTCGACCTGCAGCTTGCCTTCATGGGTACGCGCCCGTTGGGCGAAAATATCGAGGATCAGCCCGGTACGATCGAGCACACGGCACTCGAACACACGTTCAAGGTTGCGCTCCTGACTGGGCGTGAGGGTGTGATTGAAAATCACAAGGTCTACCTGTTCGGCATGGACCAGGTCGTGCAATTCCTCGACCTTGCCGCTGCCAATCAGGTATTTGGCCGTTGGCTGATGCCGTGTCACGGTCACCAGCGAGACGATATCCGCCCCGGCCGACAGTGCCAGCTCCCGAAACTCCTGCGGATCTTCGCGCGCCTCAGGGTTCTGACCTTCCAAGTGAACGAGCAACGCCCGTTCACCACCACCGTGGCGCTCAAAGAACAATGCAGGCTCCTATCAGGCGTTGCCTGGCTCGCTGTCGCCGAGGTCGGAATCGGACGGGCTTGGCAGGCGAACCGGACGGGCAGGCACCACGGTCGAAATGGCGTGCTTGTAAACCATTTGGCTGACGGTGTTCTTCAGCAGTACCACGAACTGGTCGAACGATTCGATCGAGCCCTGCAGTTTGATGCCGTTGACCAGATAGATCGATACCGGAACCTTTTCTTTTCTCAAGGTATTCAAGTAAGGGTCTTGTAGCGAATGCCCTTTTGACATATGCCGCACTCCTGTAAGGATAAATAATAGAAAATCAAGAAAATCGATAAATTAGGCCGCCCAGTCGCAAGAATAGACGGCAATCAGCAGGGACTCAGCTCAATATGGAGATGGCCCCAAGGTATTTCAAGGTGCGGGACAGATTGTCGCAGGCCATGCTGTCAAGCCAGTGCACATCAGGCCAGCCACGCAACCAGGTGAACTGCCGCTTGGCCAGCTGCCGGGTCGCAATGATACCGCGTTCTCGCATCTCATTCTCAGTCAGCGTGCCATCCAGGTAATCCCAGACCTGCCGATACCCCACAGCCCGTATAGACGGCAGCCCGGTGTGCAAGTCACTTCTGGCTCGCAGCGATCGGACCTCGTCGATGAAGCCCTGTTCCAGCATCTGCGAAAATCGTAACGCAATTCGCTGATGCAAAATGTGACGATCTGTAGGAGCAATCGCTAAACTCGCGACAGTATAGGGCAAATGTCCGCCAGCGCCTGCGTCTGCGCCGCGACTTTCCGCGAATTGACGCTGGCGATGAGCCGTCATGCTCTCACCGCTCACGCGGTACACCTCCAGCGCGCGAATCAACCGTTGCGGGTCGTTGGGGTGGATGCGCGCCGCCGATTCCGGGTCGATCTCAGCCAACTGGCGGTGCAGCTCGGCCAGCCCCAGCGCCTCGGCCTGGGCTTCAAGGTCGGCTCGCACCGCGGCGTCAGCTGCCGGCATGTCGGCCAGGCCATCGATCAACGCCTTGTAATAGAGCATGGTGCCGCCCACCAGCAGCGGGATTTTCCCGCGCGCGGTGATGTCGGCCATGGCTTCCAGGGCATCGGCGCGAAATTGCGCGGCCGAATAGCTCTCGGCCGGGTCACGGATGTCGATCAGCCGGTGCGGGTGGGCGGCGAGAATTTCTTTCGACGGCTTGGCCGAACCAATATCCATGCCCCGATAGACCAGCGCCGAGTCGACGCTGATCAGCTCGCACGGCAGCACTTTGGTCAGTTCGATAGCCAGGTCGGTCTTGCCAGCCGCCGTCGGGCCCATCAGGAATATTGCAGGGGGCTTGCCGCTCATTTTATCGACCGCGCAGGAAAAGTTTGTCCAGATCGTCCAGGCCCATCTGGGTCCAGGTGGGACGGCCATGGTTGCACTGGCCACTGCGTTCGGTGTTTTCCATGTCGCGCAGCAGGGCATTCATTTCGGGGATTGCCAGGCGCCGGTTCGCGCGCACGGCGCCGTGGCAGGCCATGGTGCCGAGCAGTTCGTTGAGGTGCGCCTGGATACGGTCGCTGGTGCCGTACTCCATCAGGTCGGCGAGCACATCCTGAACAAGGCGGTTGGCCTCGGCCTGCTTGAGCAAGGCCGGAATCTGGCGAATCGCCAAGGTCTCGGGGCCCAGGCGCTGCAGTTCGAACCCCAGGCGCTGGAACCACTGCGCATGTTCTTCGGCGCAATCAGCTTCACGCTGGCTCAGGGCCAGGGTTTCGGGCACCAGCAGCGGCTGGCCGCTAAGGCCTTCACTGGCCATGGCCACCTTGAGGCGCTCGTACATGATGCGCTCATGGGCAGCGTGCATGTCCACCAGCACCAGGCCAACGGCGTTCTCGGCCAGGATGTAGATACCCTTGAGCTGCGCCAGTGCGTAGCCCAACGGGGGAATGTCACCCTGGCTTTCGGGCAGCGTTGTTACCGGTGCCGCTCCCTCTTCCAGCGGTTTGTAGAACTCGCGATACACCGCCTGCGCCTCGGCGGCCGGCACGGGCTGCGAGGGGCGCGGGGTGTATTGATACTGGTAACCGGCGCCACTGCCGCCATTGGAAATCGCGTGCTGCGGCGCCTGGGGCCGTTCAAGCACTGGCGAGGCCAGGCGCATTTCGCCCTGCGGGCCGAATTCACCAGCCTGCTGGCCAGTAGGGCGGACCATCTCAGGTACTGCGGCAGGCGCGGCCACGTGGTCTTCCGGGCGCACATCAGCCAGCGCGCGGTGCAGCGTGCCATACAGAAAATCGTGCACCGAGCGCCCCTCGCGGAAGCGCACTTCGTGCTTGGTCGGGTGCACATTGACGTCAACGCCGTTGGGCTCCAGTTCCAGGAACAACACGAATGTCGGGTGCCGGCCATTGAACAGCACGTCCCGGTAGGCCTGGCGCACAGCGTGGGCGACCAGCTTGTCGCGCACCGCACGGCCATTGACGAAGAAGTACTGCAGGTCTGCCTGGCTGCGCGAGAAGGTCGGCAGGCCGACCCAGCCCCACAGGCGCAGGCCGTTGCGTTCGACGTCAATCGGCAGCGCCTGCTCCATGAAGCCCGGACCGCAGATGGCGCCCACCCGCCGCGCCCGAGCGGTTTCATCATGGGCCTCGTGCAGGCTGAGGATGCTCTTGCCGTTATGACGCAGGTGAAAGCCGACATCGAATCGCGCCAGCGCCAGCCGGCGGATGACTTCCTGCAGGTGATCGAATTCGGTTTTCTCGGCCTTGAGAAACTTGCGCCGGGCCGGGGTATTGAAGAACAGGTCGCGCACTTCCACCGAGGTGCCCACCGGATGCGCCGCTGGCTGCACCCGCGGGGTCATGTCACGGCCTTCGGTTTCCACCTGCCAGGCTTCGCTGGCACTGGCAGTGCGTGACGTCATGGTCAAGCGCGCCACCGAGCTGATCGAAGCCAGCGCCTCGCCCCGGAAGCCCAGGCTCATCACGCCTTCAAGGTCTTCCAGCTCGCGGATCTTGCTGGTGGCGTGACGCGCCAGGGCCAAAGGCAGATCGTCAGCAGAAATACCACTGCCGTCGTCCCGCACTTTCAGCAGCTTGATGCCGCCCTGTTCCACTTCCACGTCAATGCGCCGGGCACCGGAGTCCAGGCTGTTTTCCAGCAACTCCTTGGCCACGGAGGCCGGCCGCTCGACGACCTCGCCGGCGGCGATCTGGTTAGCCAATCGCGGGCTGAGCAGCTGAATGCGCGAACCACCACTCATTATTGCGCGGCCAACGTTGTAGCAGGCACATCAAGGCGCTGGCCAACCTTCAGCTCATCGGTCTTGAGGCTGTTGGTGCTGCGCAAGCTGGCCACGCTGACCTGGTAGCGCACGGCGAGCATCGCCAGTGTTTCGCCTGGGCGCACCGTGTGTTCACGTGGGCCGGCGGCAATCTTGCCGGTGTCGCGCAGCCAGGCAATGTAGGTACCCGGCGGCGGGTTCTGCTGGAAGTACTGGCGCACACCGGTATGGATCGAACGGGCCAAGGCCTGCTGATGGCTGGCGGTGGCCAGCTTGGCGGCTTCGTTGTTGTTCGAGATGAACCCGGTTTCAACGAGGATCGACGGGATGTCCGGCGACTTCAGCACCATGAAGCCGGCTTGTTCCACACGCTGTTTGTGCAGCGAAGTGACACGGCCCATGTTGCCGAGCACTTTCTGCCCCACGTTGAGGCTGGAGCTGAGCGTGGCGGTCATCGACAGGTCCAGCAGCACGCCGGCCAGCATACGGTCTTTGTCATCGAGGCTGACGTTACCGGCACCGCCGATCAGGTCAGAACGGTTTTCCGTGTCGGCCAGCCAGCGCGCGGTCTCGGAGGTGGCGCCGCGATCAGACAGTGCGAACACCGACGCGCCAAAGGCAGCCCGCGACGGTGCGGCGTCGGCGTGGATCGAGATGAACAGGTCAGCCCCCTTCTTGCGGGCGATTTCCGTGCGTTTGCGCAGTGGAATGAAGTAGTCGCCCGTACGGGTCAGCTCGGCACGGAAGCCCCTTTCGCTGTTGATCTGGCGCTGCAGCTCTTTGGCAATCTGCAGCACGATGTCCTTTTCATGCTGGCCGCGCGAACCGGAGGCACCCGGGTCTTCGCCACCGTGGCCGGCGTCGATGGCCACCACGATTTCACGCTTGCCGCTTGGTACCGGCGGCAACTTGATCGCCGGTTGCGCCGGGGACACCGGCACCGCTGGCGTGGTCGCCGGCGTCTGTACCGGCGCCGGGGCCGGCGGTGGCGCGCTGGCCGCAATGGCGTCGGCTTCCTGGTCGTACAAGTCGACCACCAGGCGATTGCCGTATTGCGCATTCGGTGCCAGCGTGAAGCTTTTCGGGGTGACCGACTTTTTCAGGTCGACCACCACCCGCAGGTCGGTCGGGGTGCGCTGGGCCGAACGCACGCTACTGATCGGCGTGTTGGAGGTGGCCACCTTCAATGGCGCGGCCAGGGTTGCGCCATTGATGTCGATAACCAGGCGATCAGGCGCGCTCAAGGTGAAGACGCTGTGCTGCACGGGGCCAGACAGGTCGAAGACCAGCCGCGTGTTGTCTGGCGCGCGCCACAGGCGCACGCTCTTGACTTGAGTGACGGCCAGAGCCTCAACGGTCACCGTTGTCAGCAGCAGCCCAACGATGGCGACCAGTGCGCGTATGCGCATACCTACCCCACTTACTGTTTATAGTGTTTGGCCAGTGCCATGCACCAGGCCTCGCCGCGAGCCCCCTGCGGCGAAAGGATCAGCGAGCGTCCGCCCGCTTGGGGGCTTATGGTAATGGTCAGGTCAGGCTTTGGCAAAACGCCCGCACCCTTTTGTGGCCACTCGAACAGGCACAGCGGGTCGCCCTCGAAATAGTCACGAATACCCATGAACTCCAACTCCTCCGGATCGACCAGGCGATACAAGTCGAAATGGAAGGCTCGCACCTCACCGATTTCGTAGGGTTCGACCACGGTGAAGGTCGGGCTTTTCACTGCACCCGTATGGCCCAGGCCACGGATCAGCCCTCGGGAAAGCGTAGTCTTGCCCGCACCCAGGTCGCCCTCGAGAAAGATCACGCCGCGACCGCCGGTCACCTCGGCCAGTGCTGCGCCAAACTTGACCGTGGCGTCTTCATCGGCCAGAAACAGGGTTATGCCAGACACGCAGAATGCTCCTCCAGTAACTCACGAATGACCGGCGCCAGATCACTGGCCGCCAGGCCTCTACCTTTTACACCCAGCCGCTCGCCTGCACAGGCATGCAACCACACCCCCAGGCCAGCGGCCTGCCAGGCATCCAGCCCTTGGGCCAACAACGCCGCCAGCACACCGGTCAGCACATCGCCAAAGCCGGCGCCGGCCATGGCGGGGTGGCCCCGTTCGCACAGCATCAGTTGCCCGGCCGGGTCGGCCACCAGGGTGCCGGCGCCCTTGAGCACGCAAACGCTGTTGTAACGGCGCGCGAGCTTGCGCGCCGCGCCCTGGCGGTCGGCCTGTACCGCTTCGGTGGAAATACCCAGCAGCCGCGCCGCCTCCCCCGGATGCGGGGTGAGGATGCTGCCACTGGGCAGGGCCAGGGGGGTACGCGCCAGCAAATTCAGGGCATCGGCGTCCCACACCTGCGGCTGTTCGGCGTTGGCCACTGCCGAGAGCAGGCTACGCCCCCACGCCGCCTGCCCCAACCCCGGGCCCACCACCAGCACGGAGGCGCGCTCCAGCACGCCCATCAACTGGTTGGCCGAGCTGACGCCCAGGCACATGGTTTCGGGCAGACGCGCCAGGCTCGCGCTCACATGCTCAGGGCGCGTCGCCACGCTGACCAGCCCGGCGCCGCAGCGCAGGGCGGCTTCAGCACTCAACAGCACAGCGCCGCCTGTGCCCAGGTCGCCACCGACCACCAGCACATGGCCGAAGTCGCCTTTATGGGCATTCACAGGTCGCGCCGGCAGGTGCGCGACAGTCACGCTGCTGAGCAGTTGCGGGGCATGGCTGGGGTGTTTGGTCTGCGGCATGGGGTCAAAGGCTCCAATGTCTGGCAGAATTATACGCACCTGAGCCCGTATTGCCTTGCCCATCCATGTCCAGCTGCACACCTGACCTCGCCCAACTGGCCCAATCGATCAAGATTTGGGGCCAGGAACTCGGTTTTGCCCATGTCGGCATCGCCGGGGTCGACCTTGGCGAACACGAACACCACCTGCAGCGCTGGCTCGATGCCGGCTACCAGGGCGAAATGGAGTACCTGGGCGCGCACGGCAGCAAGCGCTCGCACCCCGACCAACTGATTCCCGGCACGGTGCGGGTGGTCTCGCTGCGCATGGACTACCTGTCCGGCGACACACAGATGGCGCAGCGCCTGGCACAGCCAGAAAAGGCCTACATATCGCGCTATGCACTGGGCCGGGACTACCACAAGCTGGTGCGCAAGCGCGTGCAATTCCTGGCCGATCGCATCCAGGAAGCCATCGGCCCGTTCGGCTACCGCGCATTCGTCGACAGCGCGCCGGTACTGGAGAAGGCCCTGGCCGAACAGGCCGGGTTGGGCTGGATCGGCAAGAACACCCTGCTGCTCAACCGCAAGGCGGGCAGTTACTTCTTTCTTGCCGAGCTGTTTGTCGATTTGCCGCTACCGGTGGACGAAGCGACTACCAGCGAGCACTGCGGGCGCTGCCAGGCCTGCCTGGACATCTGCCCGACCCAGGCGTTTGTCGGGCCCTATGTGCTGGATGCGCGGCGTTGCATCTCGTACCTGACCATCGAGCTGAGAGGCGCGATCCCTGTCGAGCTGCGCGCAAAGATGGGCAACCGGGTGTTCGGCTGCGATGACTGCCAGATCGTCTGCCCGTGGAACCGCTTTGCCAAGCACAGCCAGGAACAGGACTTCCAGCCGCGGCACGGGCTGGAGAATGCCGAGTTGGCGCAGATGTTCCTGTGGGATGAGCGCACCTTCCTGCGCAAGACCGAGGGCGGGCCGTTGCGGCGGGCGGGGTATGAGCGATTCTTGCGCAACCTGGCGGTGGGGTTGGGCAATGCGCCTTCCACCATTCCTGTGATCGAGGCGCTGAAGGCCCGGCGCGAGGACGAATCAGAACTGGTGCGCGAGCATGTGGAGTGGGCTTTGGCCCGGCACGAAGCTCAATAGCGACTAGCCACAGCACTTGCGCCATCCTGTGGGAGCGGGCGGTGTCGCGCCCACAGCTGTGTCACTGCTGGTCGTTGTAGTGGAACTTGGGCATTTCCCAGTGGAAGCGGATCGCCAGCAACCGCACCAGGAACCCGCCAAACAAGGTCAGCAGCATCGCCTGCTCTGCCGGCACCTTGAAATACACGCACCCCAGGTAGAACCATGCCGCCGCAAACGACACGCTGGCATACAGCTCGCGGCGGAACACCAGTGGAATGTCGTTGCAGAAGATATCCCGCAAGATCCCGCCAAATACCCCAGTGATCACCCCACTGATCGACGCCACCAGCATGCCCTGCCCCATCTCCAGCGCGGTCATGCAGCCGATCAGGGTAAAGGCCACCAGCCCCAGGGCATCGAGCACCAGGAACAGCGAGCGCAGGCGGCGCATCATCGGGGCAATGAAAATGGTCAGCAACGCCGCAAAGCTGGTCAGCACCAGGTACTCCGGGTGCTTCACCCAGGTCAGTGGGTAATGCCCGAGCAGCACGTCGCGCACCGAGCCGCCACCCAGCGCGGTGACGCAGGCGATCAGTACCACGCCAAACCAGTCCATGCCGCGGCGCCCGGCAGACAACGCGCCGGTCATGGCTTCGGCGGTGATAGCAATGAGGTAGAGCATCAACAACATGGCGCGGGTCCGTGCGAGAAAGGCGCGCAGTCTAACCAGTTGCCCAGGGCACCAAAAGGGGGCGCAGATACAATATCTGCGCCTTTTCGGCTCACACCTTGATGAAATGCTCGCGATAGTGGCGCAGTTCGGCGATCGATTCGCGGATATCGTCCAGCGCCAGGTGGGTGTTGCCCTTCTTGAAGCTGTCACGCACGTCCGGCGCCCAGCGCGCGGCCAGTTCTTTCAGGGTGGAAACATCCAGGTTGCGGTAGTGGAAGTAGTTTTCCAGGTTGCGCATGTGGCGATAGAGGAAGCGGCGGTCCTGGCAGATGCTGTTGCCGCAGATTGGCGACTTGCCTTTCGGCACCCACTGCTCGAGGAAGGCGATGGTCTGCGCCTCGGCTTCAGCCATGCTGACCTTGCTCTCGCGCACGCGCTGGGTCAGGCCCGAAGCACCGTGGGTGCGGGTGTTCCATTCGTCCATGCGCGCCAGCACTTCGTCACTGTGGTGGATGGCGATCACCGGCCCTTCCGCCAGGGTGTTCAGCTGGCTGTCGGTGACGATGGTGGCCATCTCGATGATGACATCGCTGTCCGGATCCAGGCCGGTCATTTCCAGGTCGATCCAGATCAGGTTCTGTGGGTTTTGCATGCAGGGCTCCTCATATAGGCCGTCATATTAGCCTAGTGGCCAAAAGCACGCCCATTCGCCGCTTCAAAGGTAAGCGCAATGGTCCAGCGCCTGGCGTGCTAAACTGCCAGCCGTTTTCAATGCCCTGCCCGGGCCTTTCACACGGTACCTTCATGGCCAAACGCCAGCTCAATCGCCGCCAGAACTGGCGGATCGAAAAAATCCAGGGCGAGCGCGCCGCTCGCGCCGCCAAACGCGAGCAGCATGCGCTGCAGGAACTGGAAGGCGGCGACCTGGGGCCCGAGCAACTGGGCCTGGTGATCGCGCACTTTGGCGTGCAGGTAGAAGTTGAAGCCCAGGATGGCGAAACCGCAGGCCAGGTGTTCCGCTGCCATTTGCGCGCCAACCTGCCGGCGCTGGTCACTGGCGACCGTGTCGTGTGGCGTGCGGGTAACCAGGGCATCGGCGTAATCGTGGCGCAGATGCCGCGCAGCACCGAGTTGTGCCGGCCGAACAACCACGGTCAACTCAAGCCGGTGGCCGCCAACGTCGACCTGATCGTGATTGTGTTCGCCCCTGCTCCCGAGCCGCACCCGAACCTGATCGACCGCTACCTGGTAGCTGCCGAGCACGCTGGCCTGCGCCCGCTGCTGCTGCTGAACAAGGCCGACCTGATCAACGACGAGAATGGCCCCGGCCTGCATGCGCTGCTGGAAGTCTACCGTGAACTTGGCTACCCGCTGCTGGAAGTATCGGCACACCAGGGTGACGGCATGCAGCGCCTGCAACAGCAACTCGACGGCCACATCAGTGTGTTCGTCGGCCAGTCGGGGGTGGGCAAGTCATCGCTGGTCAACAGCCTGCTGCCAGATGCCGGCACCCGTGTCGGCGACCTGTCGGAATGGTCGGGCCAAGGTACTCACACCACCACCACGGCGCGGCTATACCACTTCCCTAACGGCGGCGACCTGATCGACTCGCCGGGCATCCGCGAGTTCGGCCTCGGCCATGTCAGCCGCGACGACGTGGAAGATGGCTTCATCGAGTTCCGCGACCTGTTCGGCACCTGCCGCTTCCGCGACTGCAAGCATGACCGCGAACCGGGCTGCGCGCTACTCAAGGCACTGGACGAGGGGCGCATCAAGCCGCAACGCATGAACAGCTACCGCTCGATCATCGCCAGCCTGACAGAAGACAGCTACTGAAACGCTTGAAATGAAATTTGCCGCGATCCCCTGTGGGAGCGGCTTTAGCCGCGAACACCGGCAACGCCGGTGCCATCCACCGCGCTGGATGCTTCGCGGGTAAACCCGCTCCCACAGTGATCGCGCCAGCGTTCGGGTTTTGTGTAGAACAGTCGCCCGCACAAAAAAGCCGTTTACTGCTCCTTGGCCTCATCCATCTTCAGCGTGCCATCTTCAAAGATGTTCAGCTTCTGGCGCAGCTCACGCGGTTGCATCGGTGCTTGCTCCGTTGCCCCTGGGGCTTCCGGTGCGGCAGCCCCCGGCACAGGGCCGCTAGCCGGCGGTGCAGCAGGCTCGGCGGCCGGCGCTTCGGGCGCGCCCTGCTCACCCTCGATATTGCGCTGGGCCTTCTTGGTCAGCACGATGATATCGATACGGCGGTTGACCGGGTTGAACGGGTCCTTGCGGTCGAACAGCGACGACGAGGCGTAACCCACCACCCGCGCCACCTGCCCGTCCGGGTAACCACCGGCCACCAGCGCACGGCGCGCCGCGTTGGCACGGTTGGCCGACAGTTCCCAGTTGCCGAACTCGCCACTGCCGGCATACGGCTTGGCGTCGGTGTGGCCGCTGATGCTGATCTTGTTCGGCACCGCCTTGATGGTGTCGGCCATGGCCAGCAGGATGTCTTCAAAGTAGGGCTGCAAGCGGGCGCTGCCGATGTCGAACATCGGCCGGTTCTCGGCATCCATGATCTGGATGCGCAGCCCGTCCTGGGTAATTTCGAACAGGATCTGGTCCTTGAACTTCTGCAGCTGCGGGTTCTCTTCCACCTTGTTCTGCAGTTCCTGCAGCAGCAACTCCAGGCGCTCGCGCTCTACCTGCTCGGCCATGGTCTCGACCTGGTCCTTGCTCAGCTGGGTCGTGCTCTCGGGCATCGGCTCGGATTTCACTTCCGGGTTGATGGTTTTCTCCGGCGCCAGTTCAGGCGAGCCGCCCAGGTCGATGACATAAGGCGTACCGCTTTCCGAGAAGCCGATCGGGTCCTTGAAGTAGCCAGCAATGGCAATCTTCTGCTCCGGCGTGGCCGTGGACATCAGCCACAGCACCAGGAAGAACGCCATCATTGCCGTAGCAAAGTCGGCAAACGCGATTTTCCAGGCGCCGCCGTGGTGGCCGCCGCCAAAGCGCTTGACGCGCTTTACGATGATGGGCTGATTGTTTTCCATGACTCAGCGACCGCGAACCGCTTGTTCCAGCTCGGCGAAACTTGGGCGATGCATGGGGTACAGCACCTTGCGCCCGAACTCCACGGCCAGCGAAGGTGGCATGCCCGAGGCCGAGGCAACCAGCGAAGCCTTGATCGATTCGTAGAGGTTCAGCTCTTCCTTGGCATCGTGCTCCAGGCACTTGGCCAACGGGCCGAAGAAGCCGTAGGCAGCGAGAATACCGAAGAAGGTACCCACCAGCGCCGCACCCACGTGCATGCCGATGGCCGCCTGGTCACCCTCGCCCAGCGAGGCCATGGTCACCACGATCCCCAGTACCGCCGCGACGATACCGAAACCAGGCATGCCGTCAGCGATGCCGGTCACTGCATGGGACGGGTGCTCCAGCTCTTCCTTCATGCTCAGCAGCTCCATGTCGAACAGGCCCTCGAGTTCGTGCGGGGCCATGTTGCCGGTGGACATGATGCGCAGGTAGTCGCAGACAAACGCGGTCATGCGCTCATCGGCCAGTACCGTCGGGTACTTGGCGAAGATCGGGCTGGCGGCGGCGTCTTCGATGTCAGCCTCGATGGCCATCATGCCTTCGCGACGGCTCTTGTTGAGGATCTCGTACACCAGGCCCAGTACCTCCAGGTAGTAGGCATGGGTGAAGCGCGAGCCGAACATCTTCATCGACTTCTTGATGACGTGCATGGTCATGTGGCCAGGGTTGGCCTGCAGGAATGCACCAAAGGCTGCACCGCCGATGATCAGTACTTCGAACGGCTGGATCAGCGCTGCGATCTTGCCGTGGGAGAGCACGTAGCCGCCGAGCACGCTCGCGAATACGACGATGATGCCGATAATTTTAGCCATAGGTTCAAAGCACTTGCTGTCGTGGTCAGGGGAAGAGACGGGAGCTTTAAAACTCTTCTTCTACTTATCGGCAGAACTGCGCCAGACTATAGCCACTCAATGCGAAAAGCCAGTTCGGACTGATGTCAAAATGCCAATTGAAACCAAGGTGCCCGCTCAGGCTCCGCGTACGCTAGAAGCCTGGGTAAAGCTGCTGGAGAGTGTTCGCATCCCCGTGCCGAAGCACAGCTACGACCGGGTCATGGCTGCAATCAACGATAGCCGCCGCTCGCTGCGCGACATCGCCGAACTGATGCAGGATAGCCCGGCACTGGTGCTATCGGTGATGCGCGAAGCCAATCACCCCACCAACGCCAGCCAGGCCGAGCCAGCCGAAAGCCTGGAGGTCGCCCTCAACCGCCTGGGCCTGGAGCGCAGTGAGCAACTGCTCAAGCGCCTGCCCTCGCTGCCGGTCGAAGAAATCCCGCCCGTGCTCAGCCAGTTCCAGCTGATCAGCCAGCACGCCTCGCAGCAGGCCAGCGGCCTGTTCGCCAGCCGCCTGGCGCGGCTGTGGCAGGAAATCCACTGGGGCAGCCTGCTGTTCCTGTCACCCCTGTGGCCGCTGGCACTGGCCTACCCCAAGCTGCTCGACACCTGGGAGCTGCGGGTTATCCACAAGGGCGAGGACGCCGCCCAGGTAGAGGAAGAGCTGTTTGGCGTGCGCATCATGGCGCTGTGCCAGACCATGGCGGAGTACTGGCGCCTGCCGCAGTGGGTAACCCAGGGTTACCGCCTGCTGCTGGAAGAACGCGAACAACTGGCCCAGGTGCTGAGCATCGCCCGCGACGAAGACCTGCTCAGCCAGCAACACCGCCTGGATGCCGAGCCCGGCCTGCGCCGCTGGTTCAACCAGCCGGCCAACACCGTGCTGCTGGCCAACAACCTTGCGCTGGCGGCGCAGGTGGGCTGGGACAACCCGCACCTGCTGCGCTGGCAACTGCTGACAGCGCTGTACCTGCAGACCTCGCTGGAAGACGTGCAGCAGCAAGTGCACCAACAAGCTGCCGCCAGTGCCCGCCGCCACGCCAGGCATGCCCTGTTCCACCCGGCTGAAGCACTGATCTGGCCCTGGCACCAGCGCCGTCCGCACCCGGACATGCTGGCCCCGCCACCGCCCAGCAGCGACGACCTGGCGCGTTGGCGCAAGCTGTGCCAGGACCTGCTGGCCCAGCCCAGCCCGTTCACCAACACCGTGCACCTGGCCACCCAGGCCCGCGAAGCCCTGCTGGCCTGCGGCATGCAACGCATTATGCTGCTGAGCCTGGACAAGGCCAGCGACTACCTGCGCGTGCAGCAGACCGCCGGCTTGCCCAAAGAGGCCGCGGCCCTGGCCCTGCAGGTGTCGCAAAACAAGCTGCTGCAAAAGCTGATGGCCCAGGCCGGGCAACTGCGCATTACCCCGGAAAACCACAGCCAGTTTTCGGCCCTGCTGCCTGCCCCGCTTCGTGCGCTGTTCCGCAGCGAGCACGTGCTGCTGCGCTCGCTGGCGGTGAACGATCAGGTGCTGATGCTGATGGTGGCCGACCAGGGCTGCCGGCCCTTGGCCGATATCAGCGTGCAGGCCTTCGGCAAGACCGCGCAATGCACCGAGCGGGCACTGTCGGTGTTTGCCAACCGCAAGGGCTGAGCCTTGCGCTACAATCGCCCCTCTTTCCACACTGGAGACCGTGGATGACTGACTTTTCCGGCCTGCCCCTGGTGATCGAAGCCGCGGACCTGCTGCCACGCCTGGGTTCGCCACAGTTGATCCTGGTCGACCTGAGCAGTGCCAACCGCTATGTCAGCGGGCATATCCCCGGCGCACGCTTTGTCGAAGGCAAGCGCACCCAGCTTGGCCAGCCTCCAGCGCCCGGCCTGCTGCCGTCCCTGGGCGAGCTGGAAAAACTGTTCAGCGAACTCGGCCACCGCGACGACGCCGTCTATGTGGTGTATGACGATGAAGGCGGGGGCTGGGCCGGGCGCTTCATCTGGCTGCTCGACGTGATTGGTCACAAGGCCTATCACTACCTCAATGGCGGTATCCAGGCCTGGCCGGCTGACACGCTGTCCACCGACGTGCCCGCCAGCGTCAACAGCCCGGTGCACCTGCGTATCGACAACGCCCCCACCGCCACCCGCGAGTACCTGCAAAGCCGCCTGGGCGCCGATGACCTGGTCATCTGGGACGCCCGCGGCCCGCAGGAATTCAGCGGCGAGAAGGTATTGGCTGCCAAGGGCGGGCACATTCCCGGCGCGATCAACTTCGAGTGGACCGCCGGCATGGACCTCAACGACCACTTGCGCATTCGCCATGACATCCAAAATGTCCTCGAGCAACTGGGCATCACCCCTGACAAGGAAGTGATCACCCACTGCCAGACCCACCGCCGCTCCGGCTTCACTTATCTGGTGGCCAAGGCCCTCGGCTACCCACGCGTCAAGGCTTACGCCGGCTCGTGGAGCGAATGGGGCAACCACCCGGACACGCCTGTAGAAGTTTAAGGAACCTGCATGAAATCCCGTTTGTTCATCATCAGCCAGTACCTGCTGCCGCACCACCTGCTGTCGCGGCTGGCCGGCTGCATCGCCGAGTGCCGCGCGCGCTGGTTCAAGAATGCCTTCACCGCCTGGTTTGCCAAGCGCTACCAGGTCAACATGTCCGAAGCGCTGGTCGAGGACTTGAGCGCCTACGAGCACTTCAATGCGTTCTTCACCCGCGCCCTGAAGCCGGGTGCCCGCCCGCTGGACGAAACCCCGGGCGCCATCCTGTGCCCGGCCGACGGCGCCGTCAGCCAGCTCGGCCCGATCGAGCACGGCCGCATCTTCCAGGCCAAGGGCCACGGCTTCAGCGCGCAAGAGCTGCTGGGCGGTGACCCGGCCATGGCAGCGCCGTTCATGGGCGGCGAGTTTGCCACCATCTACCTGTCGCCCAAGGACTACCACCGCGTGCACATGCCGCTGGCCGGCACCCTGCGCGAAATGGTCTATGTGCCGGGGCGTCTGTTCTCGGTCAACCAGACCACCGCAGAGAACGTTCCCGAGCTGTTCGCCCGCAACGAGCGCGTGGTCTGCCTGTTCGACACCGAGCGTGGGCCGATGGCCGTGGTGCTGGTGGGTGCGATGATCGTCGCCTCGATCGAAACCGTGTGGGCCGGGCTGGTGACGCCACCCAAGCGTGAGCTGAAGACCTTCCGTTACGACGAAGCCAGCCGCGCGCCGATCCACCTGGAGAAAGGTGCCGAGCTGGGCCGCTTCAAGCTGGGTTCGACCGCCATCGTGCTGTTCGGGCCGGAGCAGGTGAAGTGGGCTGAAAACCTGGGCGCTGGTTCTGCTGTAAGCATGGGGCAATTGTTGGCAGAACCCGCCCAGGCTTGATTCAAGCTGGATGAAAAAGGCCCTGCTCATGCGGGGCCTTTTCATTGGGGCCGCTGTGCGGCCCTTCGCGGGCACGCCCGCTCCCACAAAGCGCGATCACTGTGGGAGCGGGCATGCCCGCGAAGGGCTGCGAAGCAGCCCCAGGTTCCCGGGTCAGCCGCGAGCGTCGCGGTCGCGCAGGCCCAACAGGTACAGCACGCCATCCAGCCCCAGGGTGGAAATGGCTTGCTTGGCCGACTGGCGCACCAGCGGCTTGGCGCGGAACGCTACGCCCAGGCCGGCCAGCGACAGCATCGGCAGGTCGTTGGCGCCATCACCTACGGCGATGGTCTGCTCCAGCTGCAAGCCTTCTTCACTGGCCAACTGTTGGAGCAGCTCGGCCTTGCGCTGGGCATCGACGATCGGCTCGACCGCCACACCGGTCACCTTGCCGTCGACCACTTCCAGCTCGTTGGCGAACACATAGTCGATACCCAGGCGCGCCTGCACCTGGCGGGCAAAGTAGGTAAAGCCACCGGACAGGATCGCGGTCTTGTAACCCAAGCGCTTGAGCTCGGCGAACAGGTTTTCGGCACCCTCGGTCAGGCGCAGCGAGGCACCGATTTCGTCCAGCACACCCACATCCAGGCCCTTGAGCAGCGCCATGCGCTCCTTGAAGCTGGCGCGGAAGTCCAGCTCACCGCGCATGGCGCGCTCGGTGATGGCCGCCACCTGCTCACCCACGCCGGCCGCCTTGGCCAGTTCGTCGATGACTTCGGCTTCGATCAGCGTCGAGTCCATGTCGAACACGGCCAGGCGGCGGTTGCGGCGGAACAGGTCGTCCTTCTGGAAGGCGATGTCGATGCTCAGCGCTTCGGCCAGGGCAAAGAAGTCGGCACGCAGGGCCTGGGCATCGCTCGGCGCGCCGCGCACGGAGATTTCGATGGCCGCTTTGCCCTTGTCGGTTTCGGCATCCAGCGCCACACGCGCCGACAGACGCTCGATACGCTCGATAGTCAGGCCATACTGGCTTATCACCGCACTCACCCGCTGCAGTTGCTCGGGGGTGATCTTGCGACTGAGCAGGGTGACGATGTGGCGCGCCTCGCCCTGGCCGTCAGCCCAGTGCTGGTAGTCCGCCTCGGAAATCGGTGTGTAGCGGGCCTGCAGGTTCAGTTCATGGGCCTTGGCCTGCACGCTTTGCAGCAGGGCGGTAGCCACTTCGTTGTCCGGGATGTCGACCAGGATACCGAACGACAAAGTGCCGTGCATGACCGCCAGGCCGATGTCGAGGATGCTCACACCGCCCTGCAGCAGGACGCCGGTGATAGCCGCAGTGAGACCGGGACGGTCCTCACCGGTGATGTTGATCAGGACGATTTCGCGCACAACCTGGCTCCGACTTCGATGAAAAATGCGCATTCTACCGATTTTCCGTGACCATCGGGCGCCAACGATACTTTGCCGACAAAACCCGGGTCGCTATACTGCCCCACACTTTCTGCCATTAAGAGCCGAGCTCAGTGAACCGGCCCACGCCCGTCAAACCAGACAATTTCTTCCTGATGATCTATCGTGCCCTGAGTCAACGTCGCGTGCCGCTGGCATTGCGCATCGCTTGCACCAACATCTTCCTGGTCACGCTGGCGCTGGTGATCTATGCCTGCGTGATGGGCCTGCAGTTCAAGCAGGCCATGCACGAGCAGGCTGATGCCCTTGGCCAGAGCCTGACCACCCAGACCGCCACCTCGGCGACCGAGCTGCTGGTGTCTAACGACATCCTCAGTCTCAACGTGCTGCTGGGCAACCTGGTGAAAAACCCGCTGGTGGCCCACGCGGCCATCTACAGCGTGGACAACCGCATCCTCGCCGAGGCCGGCCAGCGCCCGCGCAACAGCCTGCTGGGCGAGGCAGAGGGCCTGTACCAGACCAAGATCACCTTCCAGGACGTGACGGCCGGGCAACTGCGCATCAGCCTGGACATGAGCCAGTTCCAGCAGCCGATGCTCATCAGCCTGCAGAGCATGGGCATCATGGCGGCCATCCTGCTGGCCCTGGCCCTCAGCCTGAGCCTGCGACAGGGCCGCTATATCACCCTGCCGCTGCTGCAGTTACGGGTGTGGCTGCGAGACCCGCAGCCCTATACCCCGGCCACCGACCGCCAGGACGAGATCGGCGACATCGCCCGCCAGCTGCACGCGCGCCTGGCCCCGCCGCCGCCACCGGAGCCAGAGCTGGAGGAAGAGGACGACGAGCATTTTGACGACTTCCACGACGTAGCACCGGCCCCCAAGGCAGCCCCGCGCCCCAAGGTTGCCACATTGGCCGAGGACGATGACGACGCAGCCTTTGCCGGCCTGCTGGACGACGACAGTGCGCCCAAAGCCGCCCCGGTCGAATCTGACGAGCCGCAGTACAGCGCCGTACTTGCCGTGCAACTGGGCTCACAGGAACAACTGCGCCGCCTGCCGCGTACACGCCTGACCGAGCTGACTGACCGCTACCGCGATTGCCTGGAGCATGCTGCCTCGCTCTACGACGGTGAAACCCACACGCTCAACGACGGCAGCACCCTGGTGCTTTTCCACAGCCGCGACTGTGGCGAGGACTACCTGACCAACGCCATCTGCTGCGGCGAGCTGCTGCGCGCCCTGGGCCATGCCCTGCAGATCGAAGTGGCCGACAGCGGCATCACCCTTCAGCTGCAACTGGGCCTGGTCCTGGGCAACGACCTGCAAGGGCTGGAGCTGGTGGACCTGCTGATGGCCGAAAAGGCCCAGGATGCCCTGGCGCTGTCGCAGCACAGCCGCAATCTGTTACTGGTGGAGCGGCAGATCAGCGATGACGCGCTGATTCGCCAGCGTGCCCGCATTCGCCCGATTGCCAGCCCTGAGGGTGCCTGCTGTGTGGAGCGTTTGATGGAGCCTTACCCGTCGATGCTGGAGCGCCAGCTGGCCCGCATGCACGAGCGCCGCGCCTGATAGTTTCCCCCTGTGGGAGCGGGCGCGCCCGCTCCCACAAAGGCCGCATCTATCCTTCAGGTACAAAAAAGCCCGCAACAAATGCGGGCTTTTTTGTGGGTGGCAGTTCGATCAGAAACGATAAACTTCCATATCGGTGCGAATCGGCGAGGCCATAGGGATCCTGGATTTCTCCGGCCCCTTCTTGACCTGCACCGGTGCAGCGGGCTTTTTCGGTGCTTCTTCGGCAATCGCCGGCTGGTTGGCCAGCGGCTTGACCGCAGTGCTCAGCTGTTCGGCCAGCTTCTGCAGCAGTTGACCCTGGGCCTGAACCTGCGACGACTCGCTGCCCTCGTGCGGCTGCTCGAGGTGAACGATACGGTTGTCACGCACATGGCCACGGCGATCCAGCAGACGCCACTGGGCATCCAGGATGGCCGGCTGGTTTTTGCCTGAGTCCAGGCGTGTGATCGACAACAGCACCTGCACGTCCGGGCTGAAGCCAGCGGTCGCCGGCGCCAGCACCACGCGCTGGCTGTCGAGGCGCCAGGCAAGTTGACGCACCAGCAGCTGGTCGATATCCGACGAAAGGCTACCCGCCCAGCGGCCGTCAGTCGCCGCGCTCAGGCTGCCGTCGGCTTGACGCTGCAGGAACGTTTCACGCTGAAGGTAATCGGCTACCGATACCGGGCCGAGTACCACGGCCATGCCCGCACTCTGCGACGGCTGGCCAGGATCACCACTGTCGAGCTGATACAGGGCAACCGGCTGATGCATGGTGCACCCGCCAAGGCCCAGCAGGCCAGTCATCAACAGCGCAAATGGAAGGCGCAGAAATTTCATCATCCCATCCAGGCGGCCGCCATAAGGCACACCGCAGTGATACATGTAGATTCAAACGGGCACACGGCCACGCCGGCACCGCAAGGGCCATATCATCCGCGAAATAACCGTCCGACTCCAGCATTTCTGCCCGGAACGGCGCTGAAATTGCCGTTCCAGACATTTCTGCCCGTTACGCCGGCACTTCCACCTGCAACCCATCGACGCGCTGGAAGCCGCGTGGCAGCTTGCTGCCTCGCCGTCCGCGCTCGCCCTTGTAGTGCTCAAGATCGTCCGCTTTCAGAGACAGGGTACGCTTGCCGGCTTGCAATACAAGGGTCGCGCCGTCGGGAATCACGGCCAGATCGGTGACAAATTCTTCACGGCTGGCTACCCGGTCGCCCGGCACGCCAATGATCTTGTTGCCCTTGCCCTTGCCCAGCTGCGGCAAATCGCTGACCTTGAACACCAGCAGGCGGCCTTCGGTGGTCACCGCTGCCAGCCAGTCCTGCTCGCGATTGGCCACCGGGCGTGGGGTCATGACCTTGGCACCGTTGGGCAGGCTGAGCAAACCCTTGCCGGCCTTGTTCTTGGCCTGCAAGTCTTCACCCTTGACCACGAAGCCGTAGCCCGCATCCGAGGCAACCACGTACAGCGCGTCGTCCTCCGGCAACAGCACACACTCGAAGGTGGCGCCTGGCGGTGGCGTCAGGCGGCCGGTCAGCGGTTCGCCCTGACCACGTGCCGAGGGCAAGCTGTGAGCCGCCACCGAATAACTGCGCCCCGTGGAGTCGATGAGCACGGCAAACTGGTTGGAACGCCCGGCTGCGGCGGCCTTGAAGCCATCGCCGGCCTTGTACGACAAGCCGGTGGCGTCGATGTCGTGGCCTTTGGCGCAACGCACCCAGCCCTTCTCCGACAGCACCACGGTGACCGGCTCGGTCGGCATCAGCTCGTTTTCAGACAGGGCCTTGGCTTCGACGCGCTCGACGATTGGCGAACGGCGCGCGTCGCCGTAGGTTTCGGCATCCTTGATCAGTTCGCTGCGCACCAGCTTGCGCAGCTTGGCCTCGCTGCCCAGCAGCGCCTGCAGCTTGGCCTGTTCCTTGAGCAGTTCGTCCTGCTCGCCGCGGATTTTCATCTCTTCCAGGCGCGCCAGCTGACGCAGACGGGTCTCGAGGATGTACTCGGCCTGGATTTCGCTCAGTTCGAACCGGGCAATCAGGGCCTGCTTGGGGTGCTCCTCGGTACGGATGATGTGGATCACTTCATCCAGGTTGAGGAATGCGGTGAGCAAACCATCCAGCAGGTGCAGGCGCCGCTCCACCTTGTCCAGGCGATGCTGCAGCCGGCGGCGAACAGTGTTGGTGCGAAACTCCAGCCACTCCACCAATATCGCACGCAGGTTCTTCAACTGCGGGCGGCCGTCCAGGCCAATGATATTGACGTTGACCCGGTAACTGCTCTCCAGGTCGGTGGTGGCGAACAGGTGCTGCATCAGTTCGTCGGCATCCACACGGTTGGAGCGCGGGATGATGACGATGCGGCACGGGTTCTCATGGTCGGATTCGTCACGCAGGTCGGCAACCATCGGCAGCTTCTTGGCCTGCATCTGTGCGGCGATCTGCTCCAGCACCTTGGCACCGGAGACCTGGTGCGGCAGCGCAGTCACTACGATGTCGCCATCCTCGACGCGGTAAACGGCACGCATGCGGATCGAACCGCGACCGCTTTCGTACATCTTGAGGATTTCTGCCCGTGGCGTGATGATTTCCGCCTCGGTCGGGTAATCCGGCCCCTGAATGTGCTCGCACAATTGCTCGATGGTGGCCTTGGGCTCGTCGAGCAGGCGCACGCAGGCGCTCGCCACTTCACGCAGGTTGTGCGGCGGCACGTCGGTCGCCATGCCCACGGCGATACCGGTGGTCCCGTTGAGCAGGATGTTGGGCAGGCGCGCCGGCAGTACGGCCGGCTCCTGCAGGGTACCGTCAAAGTTCGGTACCCAGTCCACGGTGCCTTGGCCAACTTCGCTGAGCAGCACTTCGGCGTAGCGCGACAAACGCGCCTCGGTATAACGCATGGCAGCGAACGACTTCGGATCGTCCGGCGCACCCCAGTTACCCTGGCCGTCGACCAGGGTATAGCGGTAGCTGAACGGCTGCGCCATCAGCACCATGGCCTCGTAGCAGGCCGAGTCGCCATGGGGGTGGAACTTGCCGAGCACGTCACCGACGGTACGCGCCGACTTCTTGTGCTTGGCATCGGCATCGAGCCCCAACTCGCTCATGGCATAGACGATGCGTCGCTGCACCGGCTTCAGGCCGTCGCCGATGTGCGGCAAGGCGCGGTCCATGATCACGTACATGGAATAGTTGAGGTAGGCCTGTTCGGTGAAGTCAGCCAGCGAGCGGCGTTCGACGCCGTCCAGGCTGAGTTCCAGTGAGTCGCTCATGCGGGCCTCGTCATTTCAGGTTCTGGCGCAACAGCATGGTGCCGCCGCGCTGGGTAAATTCAAGTTGTTTCAGGGCACTCATGCCCAGCAGTACGATGGGCCCGTCCAGGCCCGGCACCACGGTGGCGCGTACGTCCTGCAGCCGGATATCGCCCAGTTGCAGGCTGGCCAGGCGCGTGCGGTAGCCTTCGGCGCGGCCATTGGCGGTGCTGAGCAGCACCGGGCTGCCGCGCTCAAGGTTCAGGTCACGGGCCAACGCCTCGGGGATCGCCACATCGGTGGCGCCGGTGTCGAGCATGAAATGCACCGCCTGGCCGTTGATGGCGCCATCCACCATGAAGTGGCCCTGGCCGTTGCCCAGCAGGCGCACTTCGACAAAGCCCTCGCCGTGTTCGGATTGCACCTGGGCATTGGGGTTGCGCTTGCTGTCTTCCCACTGGCCGAAAAAGCGCGTGGCAAGGAACATCGCGGCCGCCCACGCGAGGACCATCAGCACCCTGCCCGCCCGTTTGCCCGGCGCCTGGCTCATGACTTGGCGCTCCAGCCACCTTCCGGTGCATCAAAGCGCCAGACGATCGGGCGCGTTTCGCCATCGGCGCGGGCGCCGTTGTTGTTGTCCAGGCCGATCCAGGCGCCCTTGGCATCGATCACAAGGGCTTCGGCCAGGCCGAACGGTTGCGGGTAACGGCGGGCCTCGACCAAGGCGTCGGCAGCAAACGACCAGCAGCGTTCTACCTTGCCGCTGTCGGTATCACGCCGGCAGACCCGGTAGGCATTGCGTTCGAGTGTGAACAGCTTGCCCTCGAACCAGGCCAGGTCGGCAAAATCGCGCGACAGTGCCCGGGCATTGGGCATTTGCGCCGGCTGCATCTCCACCCCGGCCTCGCTCAGCAGCACACAGCTGCGCCCGCAAGTCCACACCGATTGCTGGCGCTCGATGACCACCAGGCCACGGCGCTCGCGTTCTGCGGCCAGCCACAGGCGATCGCCCGCCGGGTTGATCGCCAAGCCCTCGAACAGCGCATTGAAGTTCAGCAGCATGCCGCTGGCACGGGCCTGGCGCACCATGGCCGGGTCGATCTTCAGCCAGTCCGGCTCGCCATCCAGCGGTAACTGCAACACGGCGGCATGGGCTTCGCTGGCCAGGTACAGGTTACCCGCCTGGTCACAGGTGATGCCTTCGAAATCCAGCTCGCCCCCGCGAATGTACGACGCCGCCCAATTGCGCGACTTTAGGCCCCACGGCAGGCCGCTTTCCGGCGGCGGTGGCGGGGTAAAGGTCAGCGGTTGCGCGCGCCAGGTCGGTTTTTGCTGGTCGAAGCGGTAGATGCGGTCGTCGTCGCGGTCGGACACGCCCCACAGCCCGCCCCGGCATTCCACCAGGCCAGACAGGTTGCCACCACGCATGCCGTCGATCGGGTGCTCGGCACTGAGCTTCAGCTCCGGCCAGTTACCCGCCAGGGCAGGCAAGGTAACCAGCGCAAGGCAAACGGCAAGTACTTGCCGAATCAAACCATGACCTCGGCCAGGTTGCCTTTGGTCTCCAGCCAGCTCTTGCGGTCACCGGCGCGCTTCTTGGCCAGCAGCTTGTCCATCAGCTCGCAGGTGGCCTCAACGTCGTCCAGGGTCAGTTGCACCAGGCGCCGGGTGTTCGGATCCATGGTGGTTTCACGCAGCTGTGGCGGGTTCATCTCGCCCAAACCCTTGAAGCGGGTGACCTGTGGCTTGCCGCGCTTCTTCTCGGCCACCAGGCGGTCGAGGATACCGTCACGTTCGGCTTCGTCGAGGGCGTAGTAGATTTCCTTGCCCAGGTCGATGCGGTACAGCGGCGGCATGGCCACGTACACATGCCCGGCCTCGACCAGCGCCCGGAAGTGCTGGACGAACAGCGCGCACAGCAACGTGGCAATGTGCAGGCCGTCGGAGTCGGCGTCGGCGAGGATGCAGACTTTGCCGTAGCGCAGTTGCGCCAGGTCTGTGGCACCCGGGTCGACGCCGATGGCCACGGCGATGTTGTGCACTTCCTGGCTGGCCAGGACTTCGCCACCGTCCACTTCCCAAGTGTTGAGGATCTTGCCGCGCAGCGGCAGGATCGCCTGGTACTCCTTGTCCCGTGCCTGCTTGGCCGAGCCACCCGCCGAGTCACCCTCGACCAGGAACAGCTCGGCACGCATCGGGTCCTGGCCGGCGCAATCGGCCAGCTTGCCAGGCAGCGCCGGGCCTTGGGTAATGCGCTTGCGCTCGACCTTCTTGCTGGCCTTGAGGCGGCGCCCGGCGTTGCTGATAGCCAGCTCGGCCAGTTGCATGCCCAGCTCGGGGTGGGCGTTCAGCCACAGGCTGAAGGCGTCCTTGACCACGCCGGAAACAAAAGCAGCCGCCTCGCGCGAGGACAAGCGCTCTTTGGTCTGCCCGGAGAACTGCGGCTCCTGCATTTTCATCGAGAGCACGAAAGAGATGCGCTCCCAGATGTCCTCAGGCGCCAGCTTCACGCCGCG
This sequence comes from Pseudomonas sp. YNh, assembly GCF_037993085.1. Classification (NCBI taxonomy): domain Bacteria; kingdom Pseudomonadati; phylum Pseudomonadota; class Gammaproteobacteria; order Pseudomonadales; family Pseudomonadaceae; genus Pseudomonas; species Pseudomonas sp. YNh. The sequence goes on from NZ_JBBMRJ010000002.1 coordinate 168,242, forward strand.
CGGCAGCAGATTGCGGAACTCGCAGAACTCGCGCATGGCATCCAGCAGGCCCTGACGCAGGCCGTTGACATGAGTGCCGCCCTGAGCGGTGGGGATCAGGTTGACGTAGCTTTCCTGGACGCTGTCGCCACCTTCTGGCAACCACAGCAAGGCCCAGTCTGCGGCCTCCTTGTTGCCCGCCAGGCTGCCGCAGAACGGTTCGTCAGGCAGGCGCTGGAACTCGCTGACCGCATCGACCAGGTAGGAACGCAGGCCGTCTTCGTAGTGCCACTCGACCTTCTCGCCACTGGCCTTGTCCTCGAAGCTGACCAGCAGGCCCGGGCACAGCACGGCCTTGGCCTTGAGCACATGCTTGAGGCGGCTGATGGAGAACTTGGGCGAGTCGAAGTACTTGGGGTCTGGGCTGAAGTAGACGCTGGTGCCGGTGTTGCGCTTGCCGACCGAGCCGACCACTTCCAGCTCGCTGGCCTTGAAGCCATCGGCGAAGGTCATCTGGTATTCGTTGCCGTCACGCTTGACGCGCACGCGCACCTGAGTCGACAGGGCGTTGACCACCGAGATACCCACACCGTGCAAACCACCGGAGAACTGGTAGTTCTTGTTGGAGAACTTGCCGCCGGCGTGCAGCTTGGTAAGGATCAGCTCGACCCCGGACACGCCTTCTTCCGGGTGGATGTCCACTGGCATGCCACGGCCATCGTCGCTGACTTCCAGCGAGTGGTCGGCATGCAGGATGACCTGCACCGAGCGGGCGTGGCCGGCCAGGGCTTCGTCGACACTGTTGTCGATGACTTCCTGGGCCAGGTGGTTGGGGCGGCTGGTATCGGTGTACATGCCCGGCCGCTTGCGGACCGGGTCAAGGCCCGAGAGGACTTCGATGGCGTCTGCGTTATAGGCGCTAGCGCTGGGATTGGCCATAGGGTCTCTTCGTCAGTCTGGTGAGTGCAAAAAAGTCAAAATACAGAAAAATCGAGCGCCGCATACTGCCCGCGAGCAATGCCGGCAAAAGCCAGCAGAGCCGGCAGGCGCTCGGCGAAGCCCTGGAAACTGTGGTCGCCGCCAGCCTGTATACGCAGGGCACATGCACGGTAATAGCGCTCGGCGTGGCGATAGTCCAGGGTTTCATCGGCCGTCTGCAGCCACACTTGATAGCGGCTGGCATCTACCGGGGCCGGCACTTCCAGCTCGGCCAGGGCCTGTACGTGATCGTGGGTCAGTTCCCAGGTTTCACCGCTGTAGTGATTGCGCTGAGTGCCCAGGTACCCGTCAAAATGCTTGTGTGGCGTTACCGCCGGGTTCACCAGCAGGGCCTTGAGGCCATGGCGCTCGGCCAGATGGGTGGCATAGTAGCCGCCGAGCGAACTGCCCACCAGCAATGGCGCGCCCAGTTCGGCGATGGCAGCTTCAAGCTGGGCGATGGCCTGCCGCGGGTGGTGATGCAAGGCGGGCACACGTAGCTGGGCCGACAGGCCCAGTTGCTGCATCACGGCTTCGAGCTGGCGCGCCTTGGTCGAAAGCGGCGAGCTGTTGAAGCCATGGATATAGAGGATGGAACCCGACATGCTGCCCCCGGAATCTGTGGCTTCGCGCCTGATGATGCGGGCGCAGGGACGCGCAGTGTAGCGCGTTCGCCGGGTTTTGACGCAGTGTCACGGGTTTCGCAACAATTTCTTCAAGAAAGCCGGGGCCGCTGCGCAGCCCATCGCCGGCAAGCCAGCTCCCACAGGTACTGCACATGGCTTGAAACCGATGGGGTCTATGGAAGCTGGCTTGCCGGCTCCCACAGGCACTGCACATGTCTTGAAACCGATGCGGTCTGTATGGGAGCTGGCTTGCCGGCTCTCTCAGATACTCACATGGCTTGAAACCGATGCGGTCGGTGTGGGAGCTGGCTTGCCGGCGATGGGGCGCGCAGCGGCCCCGGATTCTTCAATAACCCGGGCTATCGAAGTCGAGTTTCACCTCAAAGTCCGTGGCCCGCTCCACTCCGGTTTCCAACCGCCCGTCGGCGTGCAGGCGCAACCAGCGGTACCCGGGATGCTCTTCGCTCACCTTGAAGTCTTCGCTGCCGGCCGCGAACTGAATACAGGTCGAGGGCGTAGCCAGCAGGCGCCGGCCATCGCGCAGCTCGTCCCATTCCTGATGCACATGCCCCCACAGCAACGCCCGCACCTGTGGATAAGCCTCGACGATGTCGAACAGGGCCTGGGCATTGCGCAAGCCGATCGGCGCGATCCAGGCGCAGCCGATGTCCACCGGCTGATGGTGGAAACACACCAGGCAATGCCGTTCGCCCGCCTCTTTCAAGGCGGCTTCCAGCACTGCCAGCTGGTCACGCTCCAGCAGACCGTGTGTCGCGCCATGCACCGCCGTGTTGAGCATGACAATACGCCAGGCGCCAACATCGGTGACTGCTTGCACCAGCTCCGGGGCCACTTCGGCCATGACCCGGGCCTCGTCGTGGTTGCCCGGCAACCAGCGGGTGGGCACGGCAAACGGCGCAGTCAGATCCCGGAACGCTTCATAAGAAGCAACGCTGGCGTCCTGGGACAGATCACCCGTGCACAACAGCAAGTCGACAAGCGGTTGCTCGCGCCGCACCTGGGCCACCACATGGCGCAGGCTGTCACGGGTATTGAGGCCCAGCATGCTGCCGGCCGGGTCGGCGAAAAGATGTGCGTCGGTCAGTTGCACCACATGAACAGGGCGCGTGTTGTCTGGGTACATGTCAGCGAACGCTTGCCAGTTCGTGGCCACAAGCCAGGCAGTGGCTCAGCCATTCACCGAGGAACAGGTTGAGCTGGGCCTTTTCGTCCGGCTGGTGCATGGCCTCATTCGGATACGGGTAAATACTGCGCAGGCGCCGGGTATGTTCGGCGCTGACCACTTCGGCCATGCGTGCATCATGGTACACCTGCACTTCCAGGTGCGGCACCGGCAACCACGGCAGGCTGTGCTCCTGGCGTACATGCAGGGTGGTGGTGTACGGGCAGGCCAGCACCACGTCCAGTACCAGCACGCCGAGCATCTGGTCGCCCTGGGTCATGCCGATGCGGCGCGAGCTTTGGGTGGTACGCATGTCGGGCAACAGGCGCATCAGCCGGGCGTAGTTGGCCTCGCAGGCAGCCTGCAGCCCGACCAGGTCGACTCGATAGCGCTCGCGCAGCAGGTTCACTTCCACATACCTCGTACTTCGTCACGGTTCAGCGCCAGCCATTGCAAGCCGATGATAGTCGCCGCGTTGCAGATGCGCCCGTCGCGCACCGCCTGCAAGGCATCCTCGAACGACCACACGCGCACGCGGATGTCTTCGCCCTCTTCTTCCAGGCCATGCAGCCCGCCCGCCCCCTCGCTGCTGCAACGGCCAAGGAACAGGTGAACGTACTCGTCACTGCCGCCCGGCGACGGGAAGTAGCGGGTCATCGGCCACAAGGCGCTGAACGTCAGGCCGGCTTCTTCCTCGGCTTCGCGGTGGGCGACTTCCTCGGGTTGCTCATCCTTGTCGATCAGCCCGGCAACCATCTCGATCAGCCAGGGGTTGGCGACCTTGTCCAGTGCGCCGACGCGGAACTGCTCGATCAGCACCACTTCGTCGCGCAACGGGTCGTAAGGCAGCACACACACCGCATCATGGCGCACAAACAGTTCGCGGCTGATCTCGCGGCCCATACCCCCGGCAAACAGCTCGTGGCGCAGGTGCACCTTGTCGAGCTTGTAGAAGCCCTGGAAGCAGTTGGCCCGCTTGACGATCTCGACCGCCTTGGGCACCGAATTCAACGTGTCTGACATGGAAATCCTCGTTACCTCAATCACCGCATCGCGCCATCCTACTCTGCACGCTTTCGCGTTTCACCCCTTTCCGGCAACCGTTCGCACACTCGGGACAGCGCGTCTTCACTCTGTTAGCTTAGTGGCGAACTGAAGGCCGCGCAGACGGTCAAAGGCCGACTTTTCCCTGTTCTGCAAGGATCATCATGACACTTGTCAAACTGACTTCCGTGGCCGTGCTGGCACTCGCTCTGGGCGCCTGCCAGAGCCTGTTCACGCCCAACTACCGGACCCCGCTCGAGGTCAAGCGCGACGCCTGGGAGCATGTCAAACCCGGCTGCAGCGAAAGCGACTGCCCGCTGGTGAACATCGACATGGTCCACTTCCCGGCCCTGCCCGCGCTCGACGGCATCGTCGAAAAACGCCTGCTGCAACTGACCGAAGACAATGAGCATGGCACCGCGCCAAGCACCTTGCAGGCATACGAACAGCAATACCTGGCCAGTGCCGACAAACGTAACAGCAGTTATCTGCAAGCCAAGGTACGCGAGCAGCATGACGGGCTGGTGATCATCGAGTTGTCCAGCTACCTGGACAGCGGTGGCGCCCACGGCATGCCTGGGCGCGGCTTCATCAACTATTCGCGCAAGCTGGACAAGGTGTTGACCCTGCAGGACATGCTGGTGCCAGGCCAGGAGGACACCTTCTGGAAAACCGTCGAGGAGTCGCACCGCGCCTGGCTGATGAGCGTGGGCATGGACAAGGACGCCGAGTTCGTCAAAACCTGGCCGTTCAAGAAGTCGCCGCACATCGCCCTGACGTACGGCGCAGTAGTGGTCAAGTACGAGGTCTATGCCATCGCGCCCTATTCCATGGGCCACGTGGAACTGAAGATCCCCTACCCACGCCTGAACGGCGTACTCAAGCCTGAACTGTTTCCCGGCCGCGGCTAAGGCTCAGTAACCCATGCAGCACACCTGCCAGCAGCAATGCTGGCAGGGTAGCCCCCAGTTCCGGTGCCTGCGCGGCAATCAGGTGGTAGACCGCCACCCCCGCAAACCAGGCCACCAGCGCCTGCCAGTGCAAGCCGCCGACCTGTGCCGGCAAGCGGCGACGACGAACCACGTAGTGGTCCATCAAGACCACGCCGAACAGCGGCGCGAACACCGAACCGATCAGCAGCAGGAAGTTCTCGTACTGGGCCAGTGGCGCCAGCAGGGCGATCAGGGTGCACAGCACGCCGATGGCCAGCGCCAGGTGCTCGACCTTCACAGGCACCAGCACGCCGGTGGAAACCGCTGCCGAGTGGATGTCGGCGAAGGCCTTTTCCGACTCGTCCAGCAGAATGAGCAGCAACGGAATGCCCATGCCGGCGCCGGCCAGGGCCAGCAGCAGGGCATTGACCTCGCCACTGGCAGCGAAGGCCAGGGTGTAGGCCACGCCCAGGCTCATCAGCCAGGTGTTGCCGATGAAATAGCCGACGACCGTGCCGCCGAACACGTGCTTGCCGTTGCGGGCGAAGCGCGAGTAGTCGGCGATCAGCGGCAGCCAGGACAGCGGCATGGCGATGACGATGTCGAAGCCCACGGCCAGCGACATCGAACCGTCACCGGCGCGGCCCCACAGTTCAGCCAGGTCGGCCTTGGCGAACAGGTTCCAGGTCAGCCACAGGCAAGCCCCCAGCAGCACCCAGATACCCCAGGCGCGCAGCACCTTGCGCACGAAGGCCAGCGGCCCGCTGACGGCCAGCAAGGTGGCCAGGGCACCGAAACACAGGGTCCAGAGCATCGGGCTGTTCCAGACACTGTCTTCGCCGAATGCGCGCGCGCCCAGCAGGCTGGCGGCGTCGCGCATGACAATGATCTCGAATGCGCCCCAACCTACCAGTTGCAGCAGGTTGAGCACAGCCGGCAAGCGCGCACCATGGCTGCCCAGGCTGAGCTTCAGGGTGCCCATGGCCGAAAGACCGGTGTCGCTGCCGATGACACCGGCGGCGCCCAGCAACAGCACACCCACGCCGGTGCCCAGGGCGATGGCCAGCACCGCGCCGGCAAGGCCAAGGCCTGGGGCGAGCATGGCGCCGACTTGCAGCACCATCAGGCCGATGCCAAGGGAGAACCACAACGAGAACAGGTCGCGGGCGCCGAAGATGCGCTGGTGGGTGGGGACCGGGTGGTCGGGGGAGAACTGGCTGGGTGATGTCATGGTTGGCGCTCGCCGGCAATGTTGTTGGTGTTCTTGGCGAGGACTTCGTCCTCGAATCGCGACGCAAGGCCGCTCCCACAAGGGCCGCGCAGGCCTTGAACCTTGGGCGGTCCCTGTGGGAGCGGCCTTGTGTCGCGAAGGGGCCGCACAGCGGCCCCAGCGTTCTTACACTTTCTGGTACAGCTGGCTGCCTTCCTGGCGGAAACGCTCGGCCTGCTCGCGCATGCCTTGCTCGACCGTCACATCCACGGCCTCGATCTTGGCAGCGTACTCACGCACTTCCTGGGTGATTTTCATCGAGCAGAACTTCGGCCCGCACATCGAGCAGAAGTGCGCAACCTTGGCCGACTCCTTCGGCAGGGTCTCGTCGTGGAAGGCACGGGCGGTGTCCGGGTCCAGGCCGAGGTTGAACTGGTCTTCCCAGCGGAACTCGAAGCGTGCCTTGGACAGGGCGTTGTCGCGAATCTGCGCGCCCGGGTGGCCCTTTGCAAGGTCGGCGGCGTGGGCGGCGATCTTGTAGGTGATGATGCCGGTCTTGACGTCGTCCTTGTTCGGCAGGCCCAGGTGTTCCTTGGGCGTGACGTAGCAGAGCATGGCGCAACCGAACCAGCCGATCATCGCCGCACCAATGCCCGAGGTGATGTGGTCGTAGCCCGGTGCAATGTCGGTGGTCAGCGGGCCGAGGGTGTAGAACGGCGCCTCGTCGCAGCACTCCAGCTGCTTGTCCATGTTCTCCTTGATCAACTGCATCGGCACATGGCCCGGGCCTTCGATCATGCACTGCACGTCGTGCTTCCAGGCAATCTTGGTCAGCTCGCCGAGGGTTTCCAGCTCACCGAACTGCGCAGCGTCGTTGGCGTCGGCGATCGAGCCGGGGCGCAGGCCGTCACCCAGCGAGAAGCTGACGTCGTAGGCCTTCATGATTTCGCAGATCTCGTCGAAGTGCGTGTACAGGAAGTTTTCCTTGTGGTGCGCCAGGCACCACTTGGCCATGATCGAGCCACCGCGGCTGACGATGCCGGTGACGCGCTTGGCGGTCAGCGGCACATAGCGCAGCAGCACACCGGCGTGGATGGTGAAGTAGTCCACGCCCTGCTCGGCCTGCTCGATCAGGGTGTCGCGGAAAAGCTCCCAGGTCAGGTCTTCGGCCACGCCGTTGACCTTTTCCAGGGCCTGGTAGATCGGCACGGTGCCAATCGGCACCGGCGAGTTGCGGATGATCCACTCGCGGGTTTCATGAATGTGCTTGCCCGTGGACAGGTCCATGACCGTGTCCGAGCCCCAGCGGATGCCCCAGGTCAGCTTGGCCACTTCTTCCTCGATCGAGGAACCCAGGGCGCTGTTGCCGATGTTGCCGTTGATCTTCACCAGGAAGTTGCGGCCGATGATCATCGGCTCGACTTCAGGGTGGTTGATGTTGGCCGGAATGATCGCGCGGCCACGGGCGATTTCCTGGCGGACGAATTCGGGGGTGATTTCTTTCGGGATGTTGGCACCGAAGCTGTGGCCGGCGTGCTGCTCGTTCAGCAGGCCAGCAGCGCGGGCTTCTTGCAGCTTCATGTTCTCGCGGATGGCGACGTATTCCATCTCGGCGGTGATGATGCCCTGACGGGCATAGTGCATCTGCGAGACGTTGGCGCCAGCCTTGGCACGGCGCGGGTTGCGCACGTGGGCGAAACGCAGCTTGGCCAGTTCGGCGTCGTTCAGGCGCTGCTGGCCGAAGTCGGAGCTGAGCCCGCCCAGGCGCTCGGTGTCACCGCGCGCCTCGATCCACGCCGAACGCACGTCGGCCAGGCCCTTGCGCACATCAATGATCACATCGGGGTCGGTGTACGGGCCGGACGTGTCGTAGACCAGTACCGGCGCGTTGGTCTCGCCGCCGAAATCGGTCGGGGTATCGTCCAGGCTGATTTCACGCATGGGCACGCGGATGTCCGGGCGCGAGCCTTCGACATAGATCTTGCGCGAGCGCGGGAACGGTTGCACAGACTGCTGATCGACTTGTGCCGATTCGCTGAGGTTGATCGCTTTTTCTTGTTTGGTCATCACAGGCTCTCCAGACGGCTTCCTAGCAGTGGAATGTCGGGGAGAACCTGAACAGCGCGGACGCACCCATGGATGAGTGCAGTGCCGGATATGGGGGTGCCTGAAGCTGCATGCAGCTGCGACATTCCCGGACCTGGCACAAGAGGCTCCCCGGGAAGGCGAGCAATCTTGTTCCCTACGCAGGCGCTAACCTGATCAGGTTCAACGGGATCCGCACCTCTGCGATCTCAGCCTTTGCTTCAAGGCACCCCGACAAGAACATGCGCAGTCTAGACTGGAGTGGTCGGCAAAGCCAAGCGGGTAAATGCGCGGTTGATGAAAGGCATACCGGGCGATTGTTGCCAGGGGCGCATGGCACTACACTGGCCCGTCACTCGATACTCAACAGTTCAGTAATTAAATTTCGTACAAGGATTGCCTCTATGCTGCGCAAACTCTCACTGGCGATTGCCGTGTCTTGTGCGTCCAACGGAGTGGCCTGGGCAGTGGACGTGCCCTCGACAGTCAAGACCGACCTGGTCAGCGTTTATCAGGAAGCGGTAGACAACAACGCCGACCTGGCTGCGGCACGCGCCGATTATGGCGCCCGCCGCGAAGTGGTACCGCAGGCCCGCGCCGGGTTGCTGCCAAACCTCTCGGCCGATGCCGAGATGCTGAACACCCGCACCAAGCTGGACGAGCCTTCCATCACCTCCAACCGCAGCGGCAACTCATGGAGCGCGACCTTGGCCCAGCCAATCTTCCGCGCTGATCGCTGGTTCCAGCTGCAGGCGGCCGAAGCAGTCAACGAACAGGCCGCGCTGGAGCTGTCGGCCACTGAACAGAACCTGATCCTGCAAACCGCGCAAAACTACTTCGCCGTGCTGCGCGCGCAGGACAACCTGGCCGCCACCAAGGCCGAGGAATCCGCGTTCAAGCGCCAGCTGGACCAGTCCAACGAACGCTTCGATGTGGGCCTGTCGGACAAGACCGACGTGCTGCAATCCCAGGCCAGCTATGACACGGCCCGCGCCAACCGGATCATCGCCGAGCGCCAGGTACAGGATGCCTTTGAAGCGCTGGTCACCCTGACCAACCGTGAATACACCTCAATTCAAGGCGTGGTGCATACCCTGCCGGTGCAGGTACCTACGCCAAACGACGCCAAGGCCTGGGTCGAAACCGCCGGCCGCCAGAACCTCAACCTGCTGGCCACCAACTATGCGGTTTCCGCCGCCGAAGAGACCCTGCGCCAGCGCAAGGCCGGCCATGCGCCGACCCTGGATGCAGTGGCCAAGTACCAGAAGGGTGACAACGACAACCTGGGCTTTACCAACCCTTCGCAGTTGGGCGTGCGCTACAGCGGCGACGTGGAACAGACCAGTGTTGGCCTGCAGTTGAACATCCCGATCTACAGCGGCGGCCTGACCAGCTCGCAGGTACGCGAGGCCTACCAGCGCCTGAGCCAGAGCGAGCAGCAACGTGAAAGCCTGCGCCGCCAAGTGGTGGAAAACACCCGCAACCTGCACCGCGCGGTGAACACCGATGTGGAACAGGTGCAAGCACGCAAGCAGTCGATCATCTCCAACCAGAGCGCGCTGGAAGCCACCGAAATCGGCTACCAGGTGGGTACCCGCAACATCGTCGACGTGCTCGATGCCCAGCGCCAGCTGTACACCTCGGTGCGCGACTACAACAACAGCCGCTATGACTACATCCTCGACAACCTGAGCCTGAAGCAGGCGGCCGGCACCCTCAGCCCGCAAGACCTGCAGGACCTCAAGCGTTACCTGAAACCGGACTACAACCCGGACAAGGACTTCCTGCCGCCAGACCTGGCTGCAGCAGCGGCCAAGAACTTTGAGCGCCGCCCTTGAGTTAGGTGATGATTTCTTCGCGGGCTCGCCCGCTCCCACAGGGTTTGCACAGCCCTCGAACCCTGCATCAGGCCTGTGGGAGCGGGCGAGCCCGCGAGGAAGCCAGTGCAAAAGTCAGCGGATAAGCGCATCCAGGCCATCGAGCAAGCGCTGCAACGCGCCCTGATTGGCCCGCATCACCGCCCTGCCCGCCTCGCCCATGCGCTGGGCGTCCTGCGGCAGTTCCACCAGACGGCGCACCGCACCGGCCAGCCCGTCAGCATCATCAACCTGCTGCAACCCACCCGCCTCGCGCAGCATCGCGCTGATTTCGAGGAAGTTGAACACATGCGGCCCCATGAGCACCGGCAACGCCAGCGCCGCAGGCTCCAACGGATTGTGCCCACCGGTCGGCACCAGGCTGCCACCGACGAAGGCAATGTCGGCCAGGGCATACAGGAACAGCAGTTCGCCCATGGTGTCGCCCAGCAACACGCGGGTTTGCGCATCGACCGGCGCTGCCGAAGAACGGCGCACAGTGGTGAATTGCTCGCTGCACAGCGCATGCACCGCATTGAAGCGCTCGGGATGGCGCGGCACCAGGATAAGCAAGGCATCGCCATGCACCTGCAACAACTGCCGATGCGCCTGCAAAATCAGCGCATCCTCGCCGTCATGGGTACTGGCGGCAATCCACACCGGGCGCTGTTCGGCCCCCCACTGCTCACGCAATGCCCTGGCACGCGGCAGCAGTTGCTCATCGATCTTCAGGTCGAACTTGATCGAACCGGTGACCTGCACGCACTCAGGGCGCGCGCCCAGGGCACGGAAACGTTGCGCCTCGGTTTCGGTCTGCACGGCGACCAGGTTCATTTCCGCCAGCATCGGCCTTGTCAGCTTGGCAAAGCGCCCGTAGCCGCGTGCCGAGCGCTCGGACAATCGCGCGTTGGCCAGCGCCACCGGAATCCCGCGTTTGGCGCACTGGTGGATGTGGTTGGGCCACAGCTCGGTTTCCATGATGATGCCCAGCTTCGGCTGCACATGGTCGAGAAATCGCCCGGCCGCCCACGGCAGGTCATAGGGCAGGTAGCAATGCTGTACGCGCGGTTCGTCGGCGAACATGGCGCGAATACGCTCGGAACCTGTCGGCGTCATGCAGGTAAGCGTGATTGGCAGCTCGGGGTAGGCCTTGAGCAGGGCACGCACCATCGGCGCTGCCGCAATGCTCTCGCCCACCGACACTGCGTGCACCCAGATGCCACCCTGGCGCACGGCCGGCAGCTTGAAGGCAAAGCGCTCGCCGATACGTTGGCCATAGGCCGGCGCCTTGCGCGCACGCAGGTACAGGCGCAGCGCAACCAACGGCAGGCCCAGGTGAAACAGCAGGGTATAGAGTGTTCTGTTCATGGGTGCGGAGTGTACTAGGCTCTGTACGAAAAGAGATGTCGCAAACACCGCATGGAGCAAGCCAGTGAGACCATGGTGGCATAACTTTTCGCGAGCTTGTCGAAGCGGGTCACGATCCGGCGGTTCTCTTTCAGCCAGCCAAACATGCGCTCGATGATGTTGCGCTGCCGGTATTTGGGCCGGTCAAACAGTCTTGGTAAGCCAGGCTTGGGCTTGCGTTTCATCGAGCGCAAGGGGATGACGGGCTGCATTCGATATTGGTCGCAGTAGCGGCGCAGCGCTTCGGCGTTGTAGCCCTTGTCGGCGAGCAGCCATTTGCAGCGCTTGCGCGGGCGGCCACGTTGGCTCGATGGAATGCTGACCTCGTCCAACAGTGGTTGTGCGTAGCTGATGTCACTGGCTTGACCGCCAGAGAGAAGGAAGCGCAACGGTATCCCGTTGGCGTCGCAGAGCATGTGGATTTTGGTTGTCAGGCCACCGCGACTGCCGCCTAGAGCATGATCGGCAGGCCCCCTTTTTTCCCGGCGCCAGATGAGGCTCGGGTTGCGCGTACTGCGGTAGAGTCGATCATCCAGGTTTGCAGATCGATCAAGCCCTGCTCATTCAGTCGCAGGTGCAGACGTTTGAGCATCTGCTCGAAAGTCCCTTGGTTTCGCCAGCCCCGAAACCGTTGATACACCGTTGACCCTGGGCCGAAGCGCTCTGGCATATCTCGCCATGCAGCACCTGAGCAGAGCACCCACAGCACGCCATCGAGCATCAGCCGGTCGCTCAGTCGGGGCCGGCCTCGGCCATGGGTTTCGATGAAGAGATCGGAGACCACATCCCAGGCCTCGTCCGTGAGTTCGTAGCGCCTTACCATCACAGAATTCCTTTCCGTTAATGGCGCGTGACTCTACAAAATCTCAGCGCTAGAGGAGCGACGATTTGGTTTCTCGGGATTTCGTACAGAGCCTAGCTGACCGAAAACATCTATTTATTCACCCCGCCCTTGGACGCTTGCCTTGCTTCGTCACCCACAACCGTCCGGAGCGGCTCGCCTATCATTTCTGCCAGTGTCCGATTATTGGGGACTATGCTTCAATCTTAACGAGCCACACAATTCTGGTGCATGCCCGTGAGCATAATGACGAACAAAAGTGATCGAGCTATTACTCAAAGCGAGTGCGTTCCGCCCTCAATCCTGACCTACTCGCCCTACGGCCATTCCACTTCCCTTACCCCTTCGGCATTGATTCGCTATAACGCAGAGTATTGGAACCGCGAATTGCAAATTTATCATCTCGGTCTTGGCCATCGCCCGTACAAACCGTCTGTAATGAGATTTATTTCACCTGACCGATTGAGCCCATTTGAAAGAGGGGGGATCAACACCTACAGCTATTGCTCTGGAGACCCTATCAATTATTCTGACCCCAGTGGCAGAGCTAGACTATTCGTTAAAAAGATTCAAACCCCAGTTAGTCATATCGCTGCAGGCCCCAGTAAAATCGGTGAGATCTATAGAGCAAGGCAAAAAAATGAAACACCTATTATCCTTAAGCAACGACCCGCACTAGAAATAATTGCAAGCTACCTAAACGGGTCACAGATAGGGAGCCTCAAAACAGCTTATCCCAGCCTAAGCCGAGATTTATCAGTTTTTTCAAGCACAAAAGCCAAGGCATTAATAACGCATGATGCGGCCATTCTAAAACCTAATCATGTCTCGAATATATCTGACTTAACCGGTTATGACGGTGCAGACCTTGAGGCACTGAATAACTATAGATTTAATCAACTAACCCGGGACCAAGCCTTAGCTCTATTCGACTTGAAAATTCATGAAATCCGGCAAGGTTATCGCTTTGATATTTGGGACAGCCGAGGGTATACCCGCCGTGTGGTTTTCGAAACTCTGGAAAAGACTTCCAGCTCTGGTGAAATACGCACCTAACACGAACCAAGCGGTTGAGCCCAGATGAAACAGATGTCTTTCGCCGATGCCGAGTACGCCGGCAAACGTAAGCAGACCCGCCGCGAGCGCTTCCTGATCGAGATGGATCAGGTGGTGCCCTGGAAGGGTCTGATTGCCTTGACCGAGCCGCATTATCCGAAGGGTGAAGGCGGCCGTCCGGGGTATCCGTTGATGGCCATGTTGCGGGTTCATCTGATGCAGAACTGGTTCGGCTACAGCGATCCGGCGATGGAAGAAGCGCTCTACGATACGACGATTCTGCGCCAGTTTTCGGGGCTGCACCTGGATCGGATCCCCGATGAAACCACGATCCTCAACTTCCGGCGTCTGCTGGAAAAACATGAGTTGGCCGTCGGGATTTTGCAGGTCATCAACGGTTATCTGGGGGATCGGGGGTTGATGTTGCGTCAGGGCACGGTGGTCGATGCGACGATCATTCATGCGCCGAGTTCGACCAAGAACAAGGACGGCAAACGCGACCCCGAAATGCACCAGACGAAGAAAGGAAATATGTATTTCTTCGGGATGAAAGCGCACATCGGTGTCGATGCCGAGTCGGGGCTGGTGCATAGCCTGGTGGGGACGCCGGCGAATGTGGCGGACGTGACACAGGTTGATCGAGTGCGATCCACGAACCCCACATTCCAAGCCAATAGCTGACGACTGATGCTGTGCTCCCGATTCCCATCAGGAGCCCATCACCATGATGCGACCCAACGCCAGCGTTGAAAAAGTGTACCTCTATCCGAAACCTGTCGACTTCGAAAATCCATCAACGGTTTGGCGGCCCTTGTCGAACTGGACATCAAGGTCGCAGTGTTCGACCCCGTGCTTTTTGTTTTTCTAAATCGCCAGCGCAACCGTATCCGCGTGTTGTATCGGGAACGCAACGGTTTCTGTCTTTGGATCAAGCGTCTGGAGTCTGAGCGATGTCGGCTGAGCTGCCGCGCATCGAGGTGATTCACGACCTGCCCGAGCACGAGCTGACCTACGCTTGTGGCTGCCGCAAGCATGTCATTGGCGAAGAAACCAGCGAACAGCTGGACATCGTGCCGATGCAGATCCGCGTGATCAAACATGTGCGCAAGGTCTACGGTTGCCGTGGTTGCGAAACCACCCCCGTCACAGCTGACAAGCCGGCCCAGTTGCCAGTCGTGGATGTGGGTGCAGGCCAGTGGCCCGCCCGATCGACAAGTCGTGCTATTCGACTACACCACCAGCCGTGCGCAGGAAGTACCGCTGCGGCTACTGGAAGGTTATCGCGGCTATGTGATGACCGATGATTACGCCGGTTACAACGCCTTGGCATTACAACCTGGCGTCGAGCGTCTGGCGTGCATGGTGCATGCCCGGCGCACGTTCGTTGAGGCGCAGAAAGTGCAGCCCAAGGGCAAGACCGGACGCGCCGATATTGCACTGGCGATGATCAACAAGCTGTATGGCATCGAACGCGAACTCAAGGATGTCAGCGATGAACAGCGGTTCATCGGCCGCCAGGAAAGAAGCCTGCCGATCCTGGGCCAGTTGAAAAGCTGGCTGGACAAGACGCACGCTCAAGTCACGTCACAAAGTGTGCTGGGCAAGGCGGTGCACTATTTGGCGAACAACTGGAGCCGGTTGGAACGCTACGTCGAGCCCGGCCACTTGCCGATCGACAACAACCTGACGGAGCGTGCGATAAAGCCGTTTGTTATCGGACGTAAAGCCTGGCTGTTCAGTGACACGCCTAATGGCGCCACGGCCAGCGCACAGATCTACAGCTTGGTCGAGACTGCCAAGATCAACGGCCAGGAGCCCTATACGTGGCTGCGCCAAGTACTTGCGCGATTACCCCATGCGCAGTCGGTAGCGGACTACGGAGTGCTGCTGCCGTGGAACTGTTCGCCAGAGATGCCACGGTAACCCGCTCTGCAAGTGCTGGGTAGGTGGGGTTTATGGATCGCACTCGGTTGATCAGTTGTTGCACGGCGAGGAAACTTACGTGTGCGGCGATGCGGGTTACACTGGTGTGGACAAGCGTCCTGAGCATCAGGATCGCCAGATGATCTGGTCGATAGCCGCCCGGCCCAGCAGCTATAAAAAGCACGCGAAACAGAGTTTGATCGGCCGCCTGCGCCGCAAAACCCTGAAATAGCGCGACCCGAGAGAAGAACCATGAATTGAGGGCAAGAAAGGTCTGATTTTCGACCGACTTATGATTTTTTGGGTTTAGCTATGCACCCTATGGATATTTAAGAGACGACCTGCGCCCACTGCTTACTCTTTTCAACGGTGAGATTTTATCACGCCCTCTCCAAGCCTATTTGCTTGGGATGGGCTTCGAGCTTACATCCCGACCCTGATGAGATTTTCTTCACCTGACCGCCTGAGCCCGTTCGACATAGGGGGTATCAATACCTATAGTTACTGCTCGGGTGACCCCATCAATTTTCGCGATCCTAGCGGCCTAACGAAGCTGAGAGTAACTTCAACGGTGTTCGGGGAAATTTCAAGGACACCTGTAAAGCTAAAACGATACAACACACGTGACTCACCACTACAGATTTTTTTTCGACCAGGAAAAAATAGGACAGAAACCACCAAGCATTTGGATCTTGACGAGAGAGCGATTATTGATAATCTTTTCCCGAAATTTTCAGCACACAACTCAAAACAGCGTGCGTACAGACTGGAAAACCCTAAAGTCCCGCACCCACCAGAAACAAGCCGGGATTTCGCCATAACTCAAATCCGATCTATCCTAAAGATTCCACTACCAGACACCATAGCCACATTAAAAAGAAGGGCAGCAGCTACCCTTGCAGGCTACCAGTAGGGTTTCAAGCAATCAGAACTATCAGCTCACCGGACGCTTTCCAGAATGCGTAACGACAAACTTCAAGAGGACAGCTTTGCATTAGCATTCGAGCGCTTATTTTCTCATAGTAGTCGCTGATCAACCGATAGCACGCAGGTGTACTGCAAAGCGCTCGGCCAGCCACTGCGCGGCCGGCCCCAGGGGCGCATCACGGCGCCAGGCCAGTTCCGCCACCAGCGCCGGCGGGCGCCACTCGCTATCGAGCTCGACCATGTGCGCCTGGTAGGTCGGGTACTGCACCACGTGCCGCGGCAACCAGGCCCAGCCCAGGCCGCGCATCAGCAGTTCCGCCATGGCGTAGAAGCTGTCGGCACGCCATACCTGCGGGCTGATCGCCTCGCCGCCTGGGTAACCGCTTTGTTGTGGCGTGATCAGCAACTGCCGGTGGCGCGCCAGTTGCTGGCGGGTGACCCGGCCTTCGCCCGCCAGCGGGTGGCCGACTGCGCAAACCGTGACCATCTCAACACTGCCCAGCGCCCGCCGCTCCAGCGATGCCGGGATGCTTTCGTGGTGAAAGAACAGACCCAGATCGGCGCGCCGCTCCACCAGCTTGCGCGCCACATCGCCCTGGGCACCGCTGGCCAGTTGCACCTCCAGGAACGGGTAGCGGCTGGCCAGCTCGTCCAGGCTGTCGATCACCGGCTGGTAAGGCATGGCTTCGTCCTGGGCAACCCGCAGCAAGGCCTCCTGCCCGCGCATCAGGGCCAGGGCACGACCATCCAGGTGTTCGCATTGACGCAACAGTTCGCGGGCATCTTCCAACAACGCGCTGCCATTTTCGGTCAGCTTCGGTTGCCGGCCGCTGCTGCGCTCGAACAACGTGACACCCAGATCTGCTTCCAGCAGGGCGATGGCATTGCTGATGGCCGATTGAGCCTTGCGTTGTTCGCGGGCAACGGCAGAAAAGGAGCGCAACTCGGCGACGCGCAGAAAAATTCGCAGCTGCTCCAGGTTCCATTGCTCAGCCATCAACCTATCCCCATATCTGATAGGTAATGACTTTACCGCATCTGGGCAAGGTCTAGAATGCCCGACCAGTTACCAGAGGATCCCGCCATGAATGCCTACACCTATCTCGCCATCGCCATCTGCGCCGAAGTTATCGCCACTGCCTCCATGAAAGCAGTGAAAGGCCTGAGCACGCCACTGCCCCTGCTGCTGATGGTGGTTGGCTACGGCATTGCGTTCTGGATGCTGACCCTGGTGGTGCGCAGCATTCCAGTGGGAATCGCCTACGCCATCTGGTCGGGGCTGGGGATTGTGCTGATCAGTGTGGCGGCGCTGGTGATCTACGGGCAGAAGCTGGATGTGCCGGCGATGCTGGGCATGGCCATGATTGTGGGTGGGGTGGTGGTGATTCAGCTGTTTTCCAAGACAGCCGGGCATTGAGACAACCTGTGCGCGCCTCATCGCCGGCAAGCCAGCTCCCACAGGGATAGTGGAAGTTGCAGACTCTGCACTATCCCTTTGGGAGCTGGCTTGCCGGCGATAGGGCCCTCACAGGTATAGCCTGTATACTTGCCAGCTGTCCCAGTCTTCGAGGTACCGCCATGCCATCTGCCATTTCCACTGACGTGCTGATCGTCGGCGCCGGGGTCGCAGGCCTCTGGCTCAATGCCCGCCTGCGCCGCCAGGGCTACTCGACAGTGCTGGTGGAACGCGCCAGCCTTGGCGGTGAGCAGACGATAAAGTCGCAGGGTATTATCCACGGCGGCACCAAGTACGCCCTGCACGGTGCCCTTACCGGCGCCTCGGAAGCCATCGCCGACATGCCGCGCCGCTGGCGTGAGGCCTTGGCTGGCGACGGCGAACTCGACCTCGGCCGTACCCGCCTGCTCTCCGATGCCCACTACCTGTGGTCACCCGGCACCCTGGCCGGCAACCTCACCAGTTTCTTCGCCAGCAAGGCCGTACGCGGCCGGGTCGACCAGGTCAAGGGCGACCAGCTGCCGCCCGCGCTGCAGGACCGCGCCTTCAAGGGTAAGGTCTATCGCTTGGCAGAACTGGTGATTGATGTCCCGAGCCTGCTGGCCAACCTGGCCGAGCTGGCCGGCGACTCCTTGCTTGCAGGTGAGCGCATCGAACCGTTGCGTGAAGGTGATAACTTGGTTGGCCTGCGCGTGGATGACCGGGAAATCCGTGCCCAACGCATCGTGTTGAGCGCCGGTGCCGGCACCGAAGGTTTGCTGCAGGCGCTGGGCCTGGACCAGCCAGCCATGCAAACCCGCCCGCTGCACATGGTCATGGCCAAGGGCCCGAACCTCAAACCTTTGTACGCCCACTGCCTCGGTGGCGGGCCCAAGCCACGGGTGACGGTAACCACCCACCCGGCAGCCGATGGCCAGTGGGTGTGGTACCTCGGCGGCGACCTGGCGGAAGCCGATGGCGTAGCGCGCGAGCCTGCAGCGCAGATTGCTGCGGCACAGAAGGAAATCGCCAACCTGTTGCCATGGGTTGACCAGAGCCTGGTGCGCTGGGCCACCCTGCGCGTCGACCGCGCCGAACCTGCGCAATCCGGCCTGGTACGCCCGGACAACGCCTTCCTTGCCGACCAGCAGCGCCTGCTGGTGGGCTGGCCGACCAAGCTGGCACTGGCACCAGACTTCAGTGACCGGGTCATCGCCCATCTGGAGCGCGACGGCATCCGCCCGCAGGCACAAGCCGACCTGGCCGACCTGCCACGCCCCCCTCTGGGCGTGCCGGCCTGGGAGCAACTGCTGCCATGAGCCTGCCCACCCTGCACGACTTCCAACGCCCGCTGGGCAGCACCGGTTTCCAGGTTTCGCCACTGGGCCTGGGCACGGTCAAGCTGGGCCGCGACCAAGGTGTGAAGTACCCCACCGGTTTCACCATCCCCGACGATGACGAAGCCCGCATGCTACTGGCCCAGGCCCGCCAGCTGGGTATCAACCTGATCGACACCGCCCCCGCCTATGGCCGCAGTGAAGAACGCCTGGGCCCGCTGCTGCGCGGCCAACGCGATGAGTGGGTGATCGTCAGCAAGGTGGGCGAAGAATTCGACAACGGCCAGTCGCACTTCGACTTCAGTGCCACCCACACCCGTCTTTCGGTAGAGCGCAGCCTGCGCCGCCTGGAAACCGACCGCATCGAACTGGTGCTGGTGCATTCCGACGGCAACGACCTGGCGATCCTCGAACAGCAGGAGGTCTACCAGACCCTGGCAGAGCTCAAGCAAGAGGGCAAGATCCTCGGCTTCGGCCTGTCCGGCAAGACCGTGGCCGGTGGCCTGAAAGCACTGGAACAAGGCGACTGCGCCATGGTTACCTACAACCTCAACGAGCAGGCAGAACGCCCGGTGCTGGACTACGCTGCCGAACACGGCAAGGCCATCCTGGTAAAGAAGGCCCTGGCCAGCGGGCACGTCTGCCTGGCCCCGGGCGTTGACCCGGTGCAGGCAAGCTTCGAGCTGCTGTTCGCCCACCCGGGCGTCAGCAGTGCTATCGTCGGCACCATCAATCCGCTGCACCTGGCCCACAACGTGGCCACCGTCGCCCGCATCCTGGGCCAGCACTGAGTTGCCCCTGGCCCAACAAGGGCCAGGAGAATGACCCGACGCAAGGAGGAGCCTCGTGGCGCGAACGCTGATCCGCAAGAACCCGAGCAACTTCAAGACACTGCCACTGCATGTCGAAGCCACGCCCGAAGGCCTGATCTACCAGAGCATCGGCATGCCGCTGAACTTTGCCCAGACCCAACAGCGGCGCAAGGCCATCCAGCTGCCCGACACGCAGCGCTTCGTGGTCGAACTGGCCAACCTGGGTGTGTCGGTGCGCCTTACCCTGCATTGGCAAAACCGAGATTACTGGGTGTTGGTGCGCCAGCGCCGGCAAGACCGTGGCGATGTGGTGCTGAAACTGATTTCTGGGTATGTACCGGCGCAGGAGCTGAACCTGCCGTTGCACACGGCTGTTCAGGAAGTGGCTGAGGAATGCCTGCTGGAAACCCCGGAAGGCTGGTTAGGCGGGCGCTTCAACGATACCTGGCTGCCCGTCCCATACGCCGCTGCCCTGCACTACCGCGAAACACCGCACTTCCTGCTGGCCCCCGAGTCCGGTGCCGCGCGGCCCGTGCACTGCGGCAACCTGATGCTGCTGGAGCGGCCAAGGGCCTATGTGCACTTGCCCACCGCCTCGCTGCAGCTGATCTACGACATGCGCCTGCAGGTGCCTCGTGAAGCCAAGAAACTCAGCCTGTTCCACGTCGATGAGCGGCTGGAGGGCGGCCAACTGGTAGCGCGGCTCAACCGCAAACGGCCAGACCTGTACCTGATGCCGTTGAAGGACGGCCACCCGCTGGCGGAGCTGTATACGCTGAAGAAGGATGAGCTGGTGCCGGCGAGCACACGCGGACTGTACCTGGCTGAGAGTTTTGCCCGGCAGGAAGGCTGGGTAGTGACGGAAGAGCGGGTGCGCTGGAAGGACTGGGTGAAGCAGCAGGGGCTGGTGGAGAGCAAGCCGGCGCGGGCATCGCACATGCAGCGGTTTGGCGACAAGGCCCGGGCATTGCTGGAGCGGGCCCGCACCTCACTTCACAAGTGAATCCCTGGGGCTGCTTCGCAGCCAATCGCCGGCAAACCAGCTCCCACAAGGCCTTTGCAATTCTCAAGGCTTGCGCTGTACCTGTGGGAGCTGGCTTGCCGGCGATTGGGCTGCAAAGCGGCCCCCGGCTGTATCAGTTCTTGCGAATCTTCTCGACAATCGCGGTGGTCGAGCTGTTCTCGACCAGGCCCAGCACCTTCACAGTGCCGCCATACGCCTTGACGATATCAGCGCCCACTACCTGATCAATGCCATAGTCGCCACCCTTGACCAGCACATCCGGCTTGACCTGGCTCAGCAGGTTTTCCGGGGTGCCTTCAGGGAAGCTGATCACCCAGTCCACCGCGCCCAAACCGGCCAGCACGGCCATGCGCCGGTCGACGCTGTTGATCGGCCGGCCCGGCCCTTTCAAACGGCTGACCGAAGCGTCGTCGTTGACCGCGACGATCAGCCGATCACCCTGGGCCCGCGCCTGTTCCAGGTAGGTGACGTGCCCGGCATGCAGGATGTCGAAGCAGCCATTGGTGAAGACGATCTTCTCTTTGTGCGCCCGCGCGTCATCGATGGCCAGCAGCAGTTGCTCCAGGCCCAGCACGCCGCGCTCGGAACCTTCTTCACGCTGGATCGCCCGGCGCAGTTCCGGGGCACTGATCGCCGCCGTACCCAGCTTGCCGACCACGATGCCGGCCGCCAGGTTGGCCAGGGCCACCGCGTGGGGCAGGTCCTCGCCAGCCGCAATGGCCGCCGCGAGGGTGGAAATGACGGTATCACCGGCACCGGTCACATCGAACACTTCACGCGCCCGCGCCGGCAGGTGCAGCGCCGGCTGGCCAACGCGCAGCAGGGTCATGCCGTGCTCGCCACGGGTTACCAGCACGGCGCCCAGGTCCAGCTCCTGCAGCAGCTGCAAGCCTTTGGCCACCAGTTCGGCCTCATCGGCGCAACGGCCAACGATGGTCTCGAACTCGCTGAGGTTCGGTGTGATCAGGCTGGCGCCGCGGTAGATGGAAAAATCCTTGCCCTTGGGGTCGGCCAGCACCGGAATGCCCTTGGCCCGCGCTGCCTGGATCAGGCTTTGGTGATTCTTCAGTGCGCCCTTGCCGTAGTCCGACAAGACCAGCACCTTGACGCCTTCGAGCAGGCTGTCGACTTCGGCACCCAGCGACAGCGGGTCGGTGGCGAACGGCTCTTCGAAATCGATACGCAGCAGCTGCTGGTGACGGCTCATGACCCGCAGCTTGACGATGGTCGGCTGGTGCGCGATGCGCTGGAACACCGAACGCACGCCCGCAGCCTGAAGGCTGTTGGCCAGGCTGTCGGCGGCCTCGTCCTGGCCGGTAACGCCGATCAGCGACGCCGGTGCGCCCAGGGCGGCGATGTTCAAGGCAACGTTGGCCGCGCCGCCGGGGCGATCCTCGATCTGATCGACCTTGACCACCGGCACTGGCGCCTCAGGCGAAATACGCGAAGTACCGCCATGCCAGTAGCGGTCGAGCATGACATCGCCGACCACCAGAACCGGGGCTTGATCGAAACGCGGCATGGACAACTTCATGGGCAACCCATATGGAAATAATGAACAGGGGCAGGATATTAGCACAGGGTAGACGACGGCTTTATGGCCAGATCGTCCCCGGAAAATTCCCGTGACAATCGGGGCCGTTACGGCCCCGATCAGGGAGGACTCAGGTGATATCGGCCTTGGCCGGCTCATCCAGGCCCATGGCGTGCAGGCGGGCATAATGGCCATTGGCCGCGAGCAGTTCGGCATGGGTGCCGCGCTCTACCAGACGGCCCTGGTCCATGACCAGGATCTGGTCGGCCTTCTCGATGGTCGACAGCCGGTGGGCGATCACCAGCGTGGTACGGCCTTGCATCACGTGGTCCAGGGCAGCCTGGATGTGCCGCTCGGATTCGGTATCCAGGGCCGAAGTAGCCTCGTCGAGAATCAGCAGCGGCGCGTTCTTCAGCAGTGCCCGGGCAATGGCCAGGCGCTGGCGCTGGCCGCCAGAGAGCAGCACGCCGTTTTCACCCACCTCGGTGTCGAAGCCCTTCGGCAAGCGGTCGACGAACTCCTTGGCGTAGGCATCGGCCGCAGCGGCTTCGATGTCTGCGCGTGGGGCACCCGCCAGATCGCCATAGGCGATGTTGTTGGCCACGGTGTCGTTGAACAGTGTGACGTGCTGGGTCACCTGCGAAACGTGGCGGCGCAGGTTGCGCAAGCGGTAGTTCTCGATCTCCACGCCATCGAGCAGGATCTGCCCCTGGTCATGGTGATAGAAACGCGGGATCAGCGACGCAAGGGTCGACTTGCCGCTGCCAGAGCGGCCAACCAGAGCGATCATCTGCCCAGGCTCGGCGACAAAGCTGATGTCGCTCAGCACTTCACGTTCGGTACCCGGGTAGGTGAAGCTCAGGTTGCGCACTTCAAGGCGCCCTTCCACGCGGTCTTTCTCGACCGTACCGGTGTCCAGTTCAGGCTCTTCGTCCAGTTGCTCGAAGATGCTTTCTGCACCCGCCAGGCCCTTCTGGATGGTCGAGCTGACTTCCGACAACTGGCGAATCGGCTTGGGCAGCAAGCCGGCAGCGGTAATGTAGGCCACCAGGTCACCGGCGGTAGACTCACCGCGCAGGAACAGCACCAGGAACATCAGCGCGGCCATGGCGCTGTAGATCACCAGCTGCAGCATCGGCGTATACAGCGAGCCGGTCTTGGTCATGCGCAGCTGCTTGTCGGTGTTGCTCTGGCTAGCCCTGCTGAAGCGCTGCTCCTCGTAAGCCTCGCCGCCGAAGCTGCGCACCACGCGGTAACCCTGGATGGTTTCCGAGGCGACGTGAGTGACATCGCCCATGGCAACCTGGATCTTCTTGCTCTGCTTGCGGAATTTCTTGCTGGCAATGCTGACCATCACCGCGATCACCGGCAGGATGGCGACCATGACCAAGGTGAGGTGCCAGTTCATCCACAGCAGGTAGGCAAACAGGAACACCACGGTCAGGCCTTCGCGGATGACCACCTTGATTGCATCGGTGGCAGCACCGGTGACCATGGTCACGTTGAAGGTGATACGTGAAATCAGGTGCCCGGAGTTGTGGTTGTCGAAGTAGCGGTTGGGCAGTACCAGCAGCTTGTTGAACAACTCCACGCGCAGGTCGTGCACCAGGCACAGGGAAACCTTGGCCAGGAAATAGTTGCCAAGGAACGACCCCAGGCCCTGCCACGCGGCGATCAGGATGATCAGCAACGGCACCGCCTGCAGCAATTGCAGGTCGCGCAGGTAGGGGACGTTAGGGAACAACACCGCTTCAGGGTTGCTCAGCCCGTCGACAAAATACTTGAGGATCCCGGCCAGCATCGGCTGGGTCGAGGCAAAGATCACGAAACCGACAATGCTCAGCAGGAAAATGCCGACATAGGGTTTCACATAGCCCAACAGCCGGAAGTAGATCTTCAGGCTGGAGGTGTGCTCCGCCGGACGCGGTGTTTCGGCCATTATCGAGCTCGCTGTTCAGGTTGAACCGGAAATTTTACCACAGGCGTCATTTTCGGCACGCCCCCATGGCAGCATCATGGCAAGGCCGACAGGCAGCCAGCTGATGAACCATTCGGCACGTGGCGTACCGGTGAGGCTGGCGGCATCGAACTGCATGGCCAGGGTCGAATACACCCAGAAGCCCAGCAGGACCTTGCCAAACATCGTGCCGCGCGCGCGAATGATCTCACCCAGGGTGAACAACCACACCATGACCCAGAGCAGCATGCCCGGCAGGCCCATCTCTACGGCAACGTGGGTGAACATGTTGTGGGTGTGGTCAAAGTGTTTGCCCACCGCACTGACGTCGTAGGCAGCCCCCAGGCCCAGGCCGGTCCAGGGGTGGGCGGCAATCATGTCGACCACGGCATGGAAAATTTCCGGCCGGTAGGAGGAGCCGCGCTTGGCGATCAGGTCGTACACCACATAGAAAGCAACGCCGGTAGCAAAGACTGCCAGGATGGAAAACACCCGGCTGTGGCGGTCACGGAACCACAGCGGCGCCATGATGACGGTGAGCACCAGGGCCAAAAGCGCGCCACGGCTCTGGCTGAGCATGGCAAACGCCCCCAGGCAAGCCAGTGCCACAAGCCACAACAGCTGCAGGCCACGCTGCCGAGGCGGCTCGTAAAGCATGAAAAGCACCGCCGCACCGACGACATATGCCCCCAGGATGGGGTGCGATATTTCACCGATACCCTGCAGGCGGGCCCGCCAAGGCATGCCAAGCACGCCATAGAAATGAATGACCGAAACCAGAGCGGCAACAGCCAGCAAGGCACTACCGAGCAGCAACAGCTGGCGAATCCTCGCCAGGCCAAGCTGGGCCAGCAACGGAAACGCCATCAGGAACACCAGAATGTAGACCAGGCGCTTGATCTCACGCCCCGGGTCCTCTGCCGATGACCAGACCAGGCTCAGCCCACTCCAGGCCAACAGCAACAGCAAACTCATCCACAGTGCCGGCTGACGCTTGCAGGCCTGCACCAGCACCTCGCGGGCGGACCATGCCAGCACCAACGTCGGCAGCCACAGGAACAACACCAGCCCTTGCTGATAAATCTTGTTGCTAGGCGCCAAGGCAATCGCCGCCAGGAACCAGACCAGACCCAACCCCAACCAGACCCGTGCCCAGTTTTTTTGATACAACATCCTTTTCCCCCGATGAATCAAAGACACCATCCATGGTGCTACCGCATTATTTTCGGCATTATTGCCGGTCATTTTGCTCGCCAGACGACAAGGCTCTATTCATGCAATGCTCCCGGCTCACCCAGGTCGACTTCGATCAGCTGACACAAGGCGCACAGGTGCTTGAGGCAGACAGCCATGGCGCCAAAGTCTACCTGCTCGCGGATGGTAATTTCCTCAAGGTTTTTCGTAGGAAGCGGCTGATTTCATCTGCACTGCTGCGTCCTTACTCGCAGCGCTTCGTCGATAACGCCGCGCGCCTGGCGCAACTTGGCATCCCCACCCTCGAGGTGATCAGCCAGCACAAGCTCGACCTGCCAGGCCGCACCGCCGTGCTGTATCGCCCGCTACCCGGGCGCACCTTGCTGCAAATGTCGCGCGATGAAGGCTTCAGCTGGGACACTTACCTGCCGGAACTGATCCAGCTGGTCCGCCAGTTGCACCGCAGCGGCGTGTACTTCCGCTCGCTGCACCTGGGCAATGTGGTGGTCACCCCTGAGCAGCAGCTCGGCCTGATCGATGTTGCCGACATGCGTTTCCTGCGCCCGCCGCTGTCGGCACGCATGATTCGGCGCAATGTGCAGCACATGGTGCGCTATATCGAGCGGGAGAACCTGGGTGACCGGTTCCCCCTCGCCGCCTTCGAGGCAGCCCTGCTGGCGCGCTGACGGTCAGTTGCGCAACAGGCTCTGCGAGCCGTTGCAGAAGGCCTGCCAGGCCTGCTCCGGCGCCAGCGCCTGGCGCTGCCTGGCGGCTACCGCCGGGGCACCGAGTGCCGTACAGCGCTCGATCGCCTCAGCCCAGGCGCTTTCGTCGGCAATGGGCAGGTAGCCACCCGTATCGCGCAACTGCTCGCGGAACACCTGAAGGTCACTGCACACCACCGGCACATCGGCCATCACGGCCTCTTGCACCACCAGCCCGAGGCCTTCGGAACGCGAAGGCACCAATAGCCAGTCGAATGCCCGATACAGCTGCTGCAGGTCTTCACGGTGACCGCGCAAGTGAACACGCCCGGCCAGGCCCAGCGCGTCGATACGCGCCTGCAGCACGGCATGCTGCGGCCCCTCACCAATGATCGCCAACTGCAGGCCCGGTTGCCGTGCATTGGCCTTGGCGAATGCCTCGATCAGCATTTCGAAGCCTTTGCTCTCTACCAACCGCCCTACCGCGCCCAGCATCACCCCGTCGGTCTGAGGTAATTGCAGCGCCTGCCTGGCCTGGTCCCGGCTCAGCAACGGCTCGACGAACGCCAGCGGATCAAGCGCCATGCGCAGGGTCTGCACCGGCCGCCCCAGGTCATGCTCCAGCGATTCAGCCAGCGTATGCGACACGGCCGCGATGCTCAGCCGCTCGGCCGGGAGCATACGCAACAGGCGAATATCGCTGCTGTTCAGACGCGTCTTGCCATGGAACAGCACCTTGGCCCGCACCTGGGGAATGTTCTGCAACAGCGGCAGTACCAGCCGCGCGACACCAATACCGTCGAGCAGCACGATTTCTGCCTTGGCCTCGGTCAGCGCCTTGCGCAAACGCATGCGCAACCACGGCCGCAGCAGGCGCCACAGGTGTCGCCCTTTCAGCGCTCGTGGCGGCATGTGCCACTCCCGGGTCGAACCGAGCCCACAGCAGAGCCCGCTACCCAGCAGCAACCAGTTACTGATCCGGGCGTCGGTACCGGCGTGCGACAGCACTTGCCGATGCACCTTGTGGATGGACATGTACGGCGTTCCACCCGCCCACATCATATTGACGATGTTCATGGGCCCTCTCCCGCTCATGTCAGGTGGGACAGCGACTTCATTGAACAAAAAGGGTGATACCCATGCCGATCAAGGCACCTGTCACCAGCGTCAACGCCAGTTTGATCCGATCACGTTGGCGACGCTTGGCCTTGCGCTCCACTTCAATGGGCAAGGTCACGTGATTGCCAAATCCAGTGTGCAATACTGCATCACCCTCCAAGGTGACCGCTGTCAGATTTAACTCAGCGTAGCGCCGGGAAAGCGCCTTCTCTCCAGCATAGGCGGCAAATGGCGCACAGCGCTGGTAATCGCTCAATCGACGCAGGCCGGGGTTGAGCGAAAATGCCTGCCATTCGGCCTTGTCGGACAGCAGCGGGTAGCACGGCACACCGGCGATGATCTGGCGATCGCCCAGGTGGATGTACGGGCTGTGGACGGCCAGGTCATGGGCATGGCTGCGCAGCCACACCTGCAACAGGTTGGGGCTGACATCCAGGATGGCCCGCGAATCTTCGACAAAGCCCTGGCGGTAGAAATGCCAGTCGTCTTCGCAGTGGAAGATATACGGCGTCTTGACGTGGCTGTAGGCCAGGTCAATTGACGGCAACTGGCCGAGTTTGGGCCGGTTCACGAACACCTTGCAGTACGGTTTCCAGTGCTCTGGCACAGCGCCATGCACGGCATCGTCACCGGAATCTTCGGTGATGAACACTTCGCGAATGGGCGCGGTGTTGTAGCGATCGAAACTCTCAAGGGTATCTTTGAGCAGATCGAACCGCCCACAACTGGTCACGACAAGCGTGACGTCACTCTCTTCTGAAAAGCGCACCGGACTCCCTCCGCATTGCGACTATCGGCTTGCGACACCCGCTCCTGGGCGCGAAAGCTCTTGTTTAGATGCCCAGCTTCAGGCGCAGCCGCTGCCACGCAGACAATGGCGGATGGGGCCTGAGCGCCGGGCGCATATGGTCGACGATGCTACGTCCAACTGCGGCGAAACTGAAACGGGAAACCGCCAGATGGCGGCCATTTTCTGCAATCTGCCGAGCCAGCTCAGGGTCTGCACGCAAACGGCGGAGCTTTGCCTGAAGGGTCGGGATGTTGTCATAGAACACCACGTTGTGCATGTCCTGCAGGCCCAATGCGCGGTTTTCTTCCTCGCCCTGGTCGTACGCCAGCAACACGCAACCACAGGCCATGGCTTCGAAGTTCTTGATCATGTATTCGCCCATGCCAACGTCGGCACTGACGAAGAAGCGAATACGGTTCAGCGTGTTGCAATAGTCTTCACCCGACTTGGTACGGGTTACCAGCAGGTTCTCGACCTGCCCCAGCTCGTCCAGCAGCGCCTTGCGCCCGCTGTAGGCCACGCTGTTGACACTACCGACGAAGGCCAGTTCGATGTCGCGCTCACGCCCCTGGTCGGTCAGCAATTGCTCGTCGTAGCCCTTGGGCACGAACACCGCATCGAAACCTTCCTGGCGCAGGCGCTCGCTGACCATGTAGCCAGAGCTGATCACCCGTGCCCATGGCAATTGGCGGTAATGAGCGCTGAATTTGCCGGTGTACTTGCACGGAATGTAGTTCTGGTAGGCGTCGTGCTCGAGGATGACCAGGTTCGGTACGGTGCGGATGAAGGCCACTTGGCGGATTTCCTGCTTGAAGCGCAGGAAGAACACGATGCGGTCATAGCGCTCGATCTGCACTTCGCGCTTGAAATAGCGGCGCAGGTTGCGCTGGTCTTCGCTGGTCAGCCAACGCAGGTCGCACTCGCAGTTGGCCGCGACGCCATCGTACAGGCGGTCGAGAATCGCCCGCTGTTCCTTCTGCACCAGAAATAGGACTTTCATTGCTTTCCTTGGGCGCTCTGCGCCATCGCGGTCAACCATGGGGCGTGCTTACAGCTCGCGCCGCCAGAACAGCTCGTGTCGGCGCACGGCCTTGCGGAAGAACTCGTTCTCCCCGTAAGGCGAGGGCCGCCGCCCGGCCAGCCAGCGTTGCAGCAAGCGGCGCAGGCGGCGCTTGAACGGCGCGGGCGGCTGCAGGTCGTGCATCATGCCCAGGGCCATGGCCTTGTCATGCTGGGTAGCCAGGTCCAGCACCAGGCTGCAAGGTGCCCAGGCCTGCGCAGCACTCAACTGCGGAGGCAAGGCCACCCCATCGCCGCTGTCACCCATGGGCCAGCGGTCGTTGTCATGCAGGTGGTTGGCGTAGCACAGCAGGGTTTGTGGCTGCCAGGCCAGGCCTTGCAAGGCTTCAAGCACTGCTGCTTGTGCACAGATGTGATCAGGGTGCGGGTCGAGCTGCGGGTGCGGCATCACCAGGACTTCTGGCTTGGCCATTTCCAACAGGGCACGCAGGTCGGCCAGCAGGTTGTGCCAAGTTGGCGCGCCATCGCGATCGGCCGGCAGCGGGAACGGGTTGAACTGGCGGAACACGCGGATATCGGCGAGGTCGGCCTCACGGGAGGCTGCCGGCTGGTCGGGCGCTGCCTGCATGGCAGGCAGTTGCAGGCAGAAGTAACCCAGTTGCACGCAACGCGACTCCGGCACACCGGCCCAGCGCGGCACCGCGATGCTGTCCCAGGCGCGCAGGCGACCCTTCAGGCGCGCTGCCTCGGCCTTGTCCAGGCCCATCTGCTGGTAGTGCTCGGCCTCGATTTCACCGGCGGTCAGCGTCACTACCCAGGTTTCATCCGCCTGGCTGTAAAGGCCATAGGCAGCCAGCTCGGCGTCGTCGGCATGCGGTGCAATCACCATCACCCGGCGCCGCTGGAGTTCGACCGCCGGGGTTATCCACAGACGCGGCTCGCCCAGCAGCCGGCAATGACGACCACGCAGGCGCAACGTGCCGGCTTGCAGTGGCGCAGCCAGGCCGGTCAGGTTGAGGAATCGCACGCCATCGACGCCACGCTCGAAGGTTTGCCGGTCGGCCTGCTCAGCCGCCACCAGCACAACCTGCGGGTCGAAGAACCGCCCCAGCCAGCTGCCTTTTACCCGCAGCTCCAGCACAAGGGTTTCATCGCCCTGCAATGCGCAGTCAGCCTTGAGCAGCCCATCGTGCAGGCTGACAGGAACTGCCCGCGCCTGTTCACCGAAATCGTAGGTGTAGTCCTCGCCTGGCGCATAGAACAGGTGGTCGGCAAACCAGGCCTCGTGGGCGGCCCAGAGCAGCGGCAACAGCAACAGCGGCAGCCACCACCAGGCCAATACCCCGAGGGCGATCAGCGCTACCAGGCCGGTCAGCAAGCCCAGGCGCTTGTTGCGCCGATGGCGCTTGAGCAACTGCTGCTTGCGGCTCACGCCTGATACACCGGCACAGGGTTGCACCAACGGTCCTTGTATTCGCGGTCGGCACGGCCAAACGAGAAGCGCAATGGCTTGTTGCGCGCCCGGGCATCTTCCCAGGCGGCCTGGGTATTGAGGAAGCTCAATACGCTGCCTGGGCTGAAGGCCTTGGTTTCCGGGTCTACACCGCCATTGATGTACTCGACACTGACCCATCCCGGCGCTTCGACGCGGTACACCAGCTGAATGGCAATCGGCTTGCCGTCCAGCATCAGCACCGAGCCGATCAGCAGCTCGCGCAGGCGCTCCAGCACCTCGGCCATGCGCTCGGCACCGGTGGCCGGGAAGCCCCAGCGGCGCTGGAACAGGTCGCAGTACATGCTGGCGATTTCCTGCGCACTGAAGTCGCTTATCGGGCGTACCATGCCACCCGCCTCTTCCAGCAGGCGCAACTCGCGGCGCTGGTTGTAGCGGAATTTCTTCGACAGGTCTTCGTGCGCCCGCGCCATCGCCAGCTGTTCCTTCTGCGCCTTGAGGCCGCTGAAACGGCCCTGGCACAGTTCGGACAGGTAGCGTGCGGTATGGCGCAACGGTGCGGCGGCATCAGCCGCCGCTGGCAGGATGATTTCGGCATTGCCCAGGTCGAACAGGGCTTTTTTGCCGGCACGTTTGAGCACGTCCTTGGCCAGCGCCAGGTGGCGCCCCCAGGTCGGGATGGCGGCTTTCAGTTCGCCGGCCTGGTACCAGCCCAGGTAACGCACCGGGATCTGCGCCAGGTCAGCCAGTTGCTCGACCACCAGCGGATGGGTGGCGACACTGCCGCCAAAACGCGCCCACGCCTCGGCATAGGCCTGGGCGTCGATGGTTTGCCAACCGCGCTCGCGGAAGGCCTGGATACGATTGAGCATCAGGCCTGCCCCACCAGCGCACGTACTTGCGGCAGCTGCCAGAAGGCCTCGCGTACCGCTTGATCGGAGAAGCGTTCATGCAGGCGCTGCAGCATGTGCCCGGCACAGGCCTGACGCTGCTCAGCGTCCAGCGTGGCCATATGCTTCAGCCCGTGGGCCAACTGTGCGGCATCGCCTAGCGGGAACAGCACCCCCACACCCTCGACCACTTCGCGGGCCCCGCCACAGGCCGTGGCCAGCACCGGCACGCCGGCAACCATGGCTTCGAGCAGGACCATGCCGAACGGCTCATGGTCGGAGCTCAGGGCGAACACGTCGAAGGCCTGGAAGTAGCGGCGTGCATCCGGCACCTGGCCCAGGAAATCCACCTGCCCGGCAATGCCCAGCTCGGCGGCCAGGGCCTTGAGTTCCGCTTCCAGCCGGCCTTTGCCGAGGATCGCCAGACGCGCACCGGCCGGCAGCGCGGGCAGCGCCTGTGCAAAACCACGCAACAGCGTGGCCTGGTCCTTGTCCGGGTGCAGGCGCCCGACGTTGCCGACGACCCACGCCTGGGCATCCAGGCCCAGGGCCTGGCGTGCCTCGACGCGCGGCACCAGGGCTGTTTGCAGGGCGTCAATGTCGATGCGGTTGTACAGGGTCTGGATGCGCTCGGCCGGCCACTGCGGCAGGCAGCGGCGCATGTCGTCACGCACCGCGTCCGACACGCCCAGCAGGCTCAGGCGCTTGCTGAACAGGTTGGCGAACAGCCGACGGCCTTTGCGCTCATAGTCGCCAAAGGCATGGTGCACGCCAATGACCGGCAGGCCGGTACCCAGCAAGGCCACGTAGATGGGCTTGAAGCGGTGGGCAATGCAGAAGGCGAAGTTGCGCTCGGCCGCGATGCGCCGCAAGGCACGGATTGCACCGAGCTTCAGGCCACGCACAGCCTTGGAGCTGAACTCCAGAAACAGCACCTCGTCCGATGCGCAGCCGGCCGCTACCTGCGGGTCGGCTGCACCGGTGAGGAACACCGTGGTGACCTGGTAGCCACGCCCCTGGAACAGGCTGGCGTACTGACGGGCACAGTCGAGGAACGGCCCGTCATAGCCATGGCAGAACTGCAGGATGCGCGGTTCAGAGCGGCTGGTCATACGCGGCCGCGCCGTCCTTCACAACCAGGATGTCTTCCATGATGAGGTACTGCAGGTCCGAGCCGAAGAACATGTTCAGGGCGTCGGTCGGCGAGCAGATCATCGGTTCACCGCGGCGGTTCAGCGAGGTGTTCAGCGACACGCCATTGCCGGTCAGGTCTTCCAGCGCCTTCATCATGTCGTAGTAGCGCGGGTTGTACTCGCGCTTGAGTACCTGGGCACGCGAAGTACCGTCCTCGTGCACCACTTCCGGTACGCGGGTCTTCCACTCTTCAGCCACTTCGAAGGTGAAGGTCATGAACGGTGCCGGGTGGTCGACCTTGATCATCTGCGGGGCAACGGTGTCGAGCATCGACGGGCAGAAAGGTCTCCAGCGCTCGCGGAACTTGATCTGGTGGTTGATGCGGTCAGCCACGCCTTCGACGCTTGGGCAGCCAATGATCGAGCGGCCACCCAGGGCACGCGGGCCGAACTCCATGCGGCCCTGGAACCAGGCCACCGGGTTGCCATCGACCATGATCTGGGCGATCTGCTGCGGCATGTTGTCGAGCTTGCGCCACTTCGGCTGGTCCGGGTGACGGGCGCAGGCGGCGATGACGTCTTCGTTGGAGTACGACGGGCCGAGGTAGACGTGTTCCATTTTCTCGACCGGTACGCCACGGGCGTGGGAAACATAGGCGGCCGCGCCGACAGCAGTACCGGCGTCGCCAGAGGCCGGCTGCACAAACAGTTCTTTCACGTCCGGGCGGGCGATGATCTTCTGGTTGAGCTTGACGTTCAGCGCACAGCCGCCGGCGAAGGCCAGCTTGCCGGTTTCACGCAGGGTGTCGCCCAGGTAGTGGTCGATCATCTGCAGCGCCAGCTTTTCGAACAGCGCCTGCATGCTGGCCGCGTAGTGAATGTAAGGCTCGTCGGCGATATCGCCTTCGCGCTTGGGGCCCAGCCATTCGATCAGCTTTGGCGAGAAGTAGAACCCCTTGCCCTTCTCTTTATAGCGGCGCAGGCCGATGACGTTGGCATACTCGGTGTTGATCACCAGCTCGCCGTTTTCGAAGCTGGCCAGGCGCGAGAAGTCGTACTTGCTGGCGTCGCCATACGGCGCCATGCCCATGACCTTGAACTCGCCGTCAAGCATCTCGAAGCCGAGGAACTCGGTGATTGCGCCATACAAGCCGCCCAGGGAGTCCGGGTCGAAGAATTCCTTGATCTTGTGGATCTTGCCGTTTTCGCCGTAGCCAAAGAAGGTGGTGGCGTATTCGCCTTTACCGTCAATGCCGAGGATCGCGGTTTTTTCCTTGAAGCCCGAGCAGTGGTAGGCACTGGAGGCGTGGGCCAAGTGGTGCTCGACTGGCTCGATCTTGACTTTTTTCGGGTCGAAGCCCAGCTGCTCCAGGCACCAGACGATCTTCTTGCGGTAGCGCTTGTAGCGACGGTTGCCCATCAGGATGGCGTCGAGGGCGCGATCCGGGGCGTACCAGTAACGCTTGGCATAGTGCCAGCGCGCCTTGCCGAACAGGCTGATCGGGGCGAACGGGATGGCTACCACGTCGACGTCGGACGGCTTGATGCCTGCCTGCTCCAGGCAGAACTTCGCCGACTCGTAGGGCATGCGGTTCTTCGCATGCTTGTCACGCACGAAGCGCTCTTCTTCGGCGGCGGCAATCAGCTTGCCGTCAATGTACAGGGCCGCGGAAGGGTCATGGCTAAGGGCGCCGGACAGGCCAAGAATCGTCAATGCCAAGGGATTAGCCTCTTCATTCGGTAAAAATGCGCCAGCGGCCTCTTGGGCGGGTGGCGGCTAAAGGGCGGGATTATAACGCAAACATGCGCGCAACGCGGCAACCTGTACTGGCCTCATAGCCGGCAAGCCAGCTCCCACAAGTACTGCATCTCCCTTGAGGGCAGTGGTGTTCCTGTGGGAGCTGGCTTGCCGGCGATGAGGCCAGTACAGGCAAGCAATACTATTCGGCGATGAGCCAGTCCATGCGGTAGCTACCGTCCGTCTGGGCCAGCTCTTTGGCGAGCCACGGCAGCAGCTCCTTGAGCTCTTCCTCCAGGCCCCACGGCGGGTTGGCGATGGCCAGGCCCGAACCATTGAGGCCCTGCGGGCTATCCTGATGGTGCACATACAGCTCGACCCGCAGCAGCTTCGGCGCCCCGGTGCTGGTCAGGTCCTGGTAGTAACGCGTCAGCGAGCGCTGGTCCTTGATCGGGTACCAGATGGCCGCGACAGTCTGGCGCATGCGGCTGATCGCCTCTTTCATGGAATTGGTGCAGCGCTTGAGCTCATCGGCCTGCTCGAACGGCGGGTCGATCAGCATGATCGCGCGCTTTTCCTGCACCGGCAGCAGGGCCCTGGGCACATGCCAGCCTTCGCCCAGGTGCACGACCACACGCGGGTCTTTTTTCATGTTCTCTTTGAGCAGCGGCCCGTCTTCAGGGTGCTTCTCGTTGAGCAGCGCACGGTCTTGCTGGCGCATCAGGCGGCGAGCCAGTTCGGGCGAACCGGGGTAGTAACGCAGCTCACCGTCGGCGTTCAGGCGCTTGATGACACGCAGGTAATCGGCAGCCATGGCCGGCACATCATCGCGGCCCCACAGGCGGGCGACGCCTTCCAGGTACTCGCCGGTGCGGGTTGCCTGGTCGCCTTGCAGGTCGTACAGACCGAGCCCTGCGTGGGTATCGATGTAGGCGAACGGCTGC
The DNA here is from genome assembly GCF_037993085.1 of Pseudomonas sp. YNh. Taxonomy (NCBI): domain Bacteria; kingdom Pseudomonadati; phylum Pseudomonadota; class Gammaproteobacteria; order Pseudomonadales; family Pseudomonadaceae; genus Pseudomonas; species Pseudomonas sp. YNh. The sequence goes on from NZ_JBBMRJ010000002.1 coordinate 203,373, forward strand.
TCCTTGCGCGACATCAAGGCGATGAGGCGGGTCAGCACGATGTGTTTGAGGACGTCGGCGTGGTTGCCGGCGTGGAAGGCGTGACGATAGTTCATGGCAACTCCTGCGAAGGCGGCAAGTTTACCTTGCCTTGCAGGCGGAGTCAGGCCTGGCTGCTGATCGGCGGCGCCTGCTTGGCGGGTAAACCCGCACCACAGGGCCTGCACAGTTCTCAGAACCCTGCGCAGTACCTGTGGGAGCGGGCAAGCCCGCGAAGAAGGCAACGCCGATTCAACGGGTATTACTTGTCAGCGTGATACGCCGCATCAGCAGTCTCGAAGCGCTGCACCATCGCTTTCGACGGGCTGCCCAGCTTGCTCACCAGAACAATGGCGATGCTCGCCAGCAGGAAGCCCGGGATGATTTCGTACAGGCCCCAGGTATCGATCTGCTTCCACAGGATCACGGTCAGTGCACCAACCACGATACCGGCCAGCGCGCCGTTACGGGTCATGCCTTTCCACAGCACCGAAATCAGCACCACCGGACCGAAGGCCGCACCGAAGCCGGCCCAGGCATAAGCCACCAGGCCCAGCACGCGGTTTTCCGGGTTGGCAGCCATGGCGATGGCAATCAGTGCCACGGCCAGTACCATCAGGCGACCGACCCACACCAGCTCGACCTGCGAAGCGTTCTTGCGCAGGAAGGCCTTGTAGAAGTCTTCGGTCAATGCACTGGAACACACCAGCAGCTGGCAGCTCAGGGTGCTCATCACCGCCGCAAGAATGGCCGACAGCAGCACACCGGCGACCCATGGGTTGAACAGGATCTTGGCCAGCTCGATGAAGACACGCTCATGGTTCTCGGTGACCGGGCCTGCCAGGTCAGGGTTGGCCGAGAAGTAGGCGATGCCGAAGAAGCCCACGGCGCAGGTACCAGCCAGGCACAGGATCATCCAGGTCATGGAGATACGGCGAGCCTTGGCGATGGATTTCACCGAATCGGCGGCCATGAAGCGCGCCAGGATGTGCGGCTGGCCGAAGTAGCCCAGGCCCCAACCCATCAGCGAGATGATGCCGATAAAGGTGGCACCTTTGAACATGTCGAAGTTGGCCGGGTTCACCGCCTCGATGGCAGCAAAGGTGGTGTCGAAGCCGCCCGTGGAAATCAGCACGATCACCGGGGTCAGGATCAGCGCGAAGATCATCAGCGAAGCCTGCACCGTATCGGTCCAGCTCACCGCCAGGAAGCCACCCACGAAGGTGTAGGCGATGGTAGCCGCGGCGCCAGCCCACAGGGCAGTCTCGTACGGCATGCCAAAGGTGCTCTCGAACAGACGGGCACCGGCAACGATGCCAGAGGCACAGTAGATGGTGAAGAACACCAGGATGACGATCGCCGAAATGATACGCAGCAGGCCGCTATTGTCTTCGAAACGGCTGGCGAAGTAGTCCGGCAGGGTCAGCGCATCACCGTTGTGCTCGGTCTGCACGCGCAGCCGGCCGGCCACGAACAGCCAGTTGAGGTAAGCACCAACGGTCAGGCCGATGGCGATCCAGGCCTCGGACAGGCCCGAGAAGTAGATGGCGCCCGGTAGGCCCATCAGCAGCCAGCCGCTCATGTCGGATGCGCCGGCAGACAGCGCGGTGACCACGCTACCCAGGCTGCGACCGCCCAGAATGTAATCGGAAAGGTTGTTGGTGGCGCGATAGGCGGCGAAGCCGATCAGCACCATTGCTGCGATGTAGATCACGAAGGTGATCGTTAGTGGATTGCCCATGCGTGTGCCCTGGCGTTTGTTTTTATCATGCGCAACCACAGCGATGGCGGTTGCACCCAGGCGGCGAATGCTATGCAACAACGCAAAGAAGGTGCAACCATTTTTCTTTTGCAAGTTGCACCCGCTGGAGCATTTTTTGTAAAAGCCAATTTTTTGCTCCTTTTTGGCGCATCAAGCCAATTTTTCAGATCAAAACGAACCGGAAACGCCCCTTTTCAGGGTGTGGAAATGTCTGTCAGACGAGTTGCACCTTTTACACAAAAAATTCGGGTTGCACCTGGTTGCACCCGAATTGTCCTACAGCTACTCTTGGCGCCAGCTTAGGCCACAGCCGTGGCAATAACGAGGATAAGAAATGGCGACGACCACCCTTGGGGTCAAACTCGATGACCCAACCCGTGAGCGACTCAAGGCAGCTGCGCAGTCGATTGACCGCACGCCGCACTGGTTGATCAAGCAAGCGATCTTCAATTACCTGGAGAAGCTCGAGGGTGGTGCCACCCTGACCGAACTCAACGGCCACGCCACCAGCCTGGCTGATGATGCCGGTGATGTTCAGGCCGACCACAGCCACCAGTGCTTCCTCGAATTTGCCGAAAGCATCCTGCCACAGTCGGTACTACGTTCGGCGATCACCGCCGCCTACCGCCGCCCCGAGCAGGAAGTGGTACCAATGCTGCTGGAGCAGGCGCGCCTGAGCGCACCGCTGGCCGAGGCCACCAACAAGCTGGCCGCTGGCATCGCCGAAAAACTGCGCAACCAGAAGAGCGCTGGCGGTCGTGCCGGCATCGTCCAGGGCCTGCTGCAGGAGTTCTCGCTGTCGTCCCAGGAAGGCGTGGCGCTGATGTGCCTGGCCGAAGCCCTGCTGCGCATCCCCGACAAGGGCACTCGCGATGCGCTGATCCGCGACAAGATCAGCACCGGCAACTGGCAGCCGCACCTGGGCAACAGCCCCTCGCTGTTCGTCAACGCCGCCACCTGGGGCCTGCTGCTGACCGGCAAGCTGGTCAGCACCCACAATGAATCCGGCCTTACCTCCTCGCTCACGCGCATCATCGGCAAGAGCGGCGAGCCGATGATCCGCAAGGGCGTCGACATGGCCATGCGCCTGATGGGCGAGCAGTTCGTCACTGGCGAGACCATCGCCGAAGCACTGGCCAATGCCAGCCGCTTTGAGGCCAAGGGTTTCCGCTATTCCTACGACATGCTCGGCGAAGCCGCGCTTACCGAGCACGATGCGCAGAAGTACCTGGCGTCCTACGAGCAGGCCATCCACTCGATTGGCAAGGCCTCCCATGGCCGCGGCATCTATGAAGGCCCGGGCATCTCGATCAAGCTGTCGGCACTGCACCCGCGCTACAGCCGCGCCCAGTACGAACGCGTGATGGAAGAGCTGTACCCGCGCCTGCTGTCGCTGACCCTGCTGGCCAAGCAGTACGACATCGGCCTGAACATCGACGCCGAAGAAGCCGACCGGCTGGAGCTGTCGCTCGACCTGCTGGAGCGCCTGTGCTTCGAGCCGTCGCTGGCGGGCTGGAACGGGATCGGCTTTGTCATCCAGGCCTACCAGAAGCGCTGCCCGTACGTGATCGACTACGTCATCGACCTGGCCAAGCGCAGCCGCCACCGCCTGATGATCCGCCTGGTGAAAGGCGCCTACTGGGACAGCGAGATCAAGCGCGCCCAGGTCGAGGGCCTGGAAGGCTACCCGGTCTACACCCGCAAGGTGTACACCGACGTGTCCTACGTCGCCTGCGCCCGCAAGCTGCTGGCCGTGCCAGAAGCCATCTACCCGCAGTTCGCCACCCACAACGCCCACACCCTCTCGGCCATCTACCACATTGCCGGGCAGAACTACTACCCGGGCCAGTACGAGTTCCAGTGCCTGCACGGCATGGGCGAGCCGCTGTACGAGCAAGTGGTCGGCAAGATTGCCGATGGCAAGCTGAACCGTCCGTGCCGCGTCTATGCACCGGTCGGCACCCACGAAACGCTGCTGGCCTACCTGGTGCGTCGCCTGCTGGAAAACGGCGCCAACACCTCGTTCGTCAACCGCATCGCCGACCACTCGATTTCCATCCAGGAACTGGTCGCCGACCCGGTCGCCAGCATCGAGCGCATGGGCACCCAGGAAGGCAACATCGGCCTGCCACACCCGCGTATCCCGCTGCCGCGCGACCTGTATGGCACCGAGCGGGCCAACTCGGCCGGCATCGACATGGCCAACGAACACCGCCTGGCGTCGCTGTCCTGCGCCATGCTGGCCACCGCTCACAACGACTGGAAGGCCGCCCCGCTGCTGGCCTGCGCCGCCAGTGAAAGCACTGCCGCGCCGGTACTGAACCCGGCAGATCATCGCGACGTGGTCGGCCATGTGCAGGAAGCCACCGTTGCCGACGTCGACAACGCCATCCAGTGCGCACTGAACGCCGCGCCGATCTGGCAGGCAACCCCGCCCGCCGAGCGTGCTGCCATTCTGGAACGCACTGCCGACCTGATGGAGGCCGAAATCCAGCCGTTGATGGGCCTGCTCATCCGCGAGGCCGGCAAGACCTTCGCCAACGCCATCGCCGAAGTGCGTGAAGCCGTGGACTTCCTGCGCTACTACGCCGTGCAGGCACGCAACGACTTCAGCAACGACGCCCACCGCCCACTGGGCCCGGTGGTGTGCATCAGCCCGTGGAACTTCCCGCTGGCGATCTTCACCGGCCAGGTAGCTGCCGCCCTGGCTGCCGGCAACCCGGTGCTGGCCAAGCCAGCCGAGCAAACCCCGCTGATCGCTGCCCAGGCCGTGCGCCTGCTGCTGGAAGCCGGCATCCCAGAGGGCGTGCTGCAACTGCTGCCAGGCCGCGGCGAAACCGTCGGTGCCGGCCTGGTCGGTGACGAACGCGTCAAAGGCGTGATGTTCACCGGCTCCACCGAGGTTGCCCGCCTGCTGCAGCGCAACGTTGCCGGTCGCCTGGACAACCAGGGCCGCCCGATCCCGCTGATCGCCGAAACCGGTGGCCAGAACGCGATGATCGTCGACTCCTCGGCACTGACCGAGCAGGTGGTGATCGACGTGGTTTCCTCGGCCTTCGACAGTGCCGGCCAGCGTTGCTCGGCCCTGCGCGTGCTGTGCCTGCAGGAAGACTCCGCCGACCGCGTCATCGAAATGCTCAAGGGCGCCATGGCCGAAAGCCGCCTGGGCTGCCCGGACCGCCTGGCCGTGGACATTGGCCCGGTGATCGACGCCGAAGCCAAAGCCGGCATCGAGAAGCACATCCAGGGCATGCGTGAGAAAGGCCGTTCGGTCTATCAGGTCGCCATTGCCGATGCTGCCGAGGTCAAGCGCGGCACCTTCGTGATGCCGACCCTGATCGAGCTGGACAGCTTCGACGAACTGAAGCGCGAAATCTTCGGCCCGGTGCTGCACGTGGTGCGATACAACCGCCGCAACCTGGACCAGCTGATCGAGCAGATCAACGCCTCCGGCTACGGCCTGACCCTCGGCGTGCACACCCGCATCGACGAGACCATCGCCAAGGTGGTGGAAAACGCCAACGCCGGCAACATGTACGTCAACCGCAACATCGTCGGTGCAGTGGTAGGCGTGCAGCCGTTCGGTGGTGAAGGCCTGTCTGGCACCGGCCCGAAAGCCGGCGGCCCGCTGTACCTGTACCGCCTGCTGTCGACCCGCCCGGCCGACGCGATTGGCCGCCACTTCCAGCAGCAGGATGGCGAAGGCAAGCCAGACCGCACCCTGCACGAACAGCTGGTCAAGCCACTGCACGGCCTGAAGGCCTGGGCCGAGAACAACCAGCTGGCCGACCTGGCCGCGCTGTGCAGCCAGTTCGCCAGCCAGTCGCAGAGCGGCATCGCCCGCCTGCTGCCTGGCCCGACCGGCGAGCGCAACAGCTACACCATCCTGCCGCGTGAGCACGTGCTGTGCCTGGCCGACAACGAGGCTGACCTGCTGGCGCAACTGGCTGCAGTACTGGCCGTTGGTAGCTCGGCGGTGTGGGCTGACAGCGAACCGGGCAAGGCCCTGCGGGCCCGCCTGCCGCGTGAGCTGCAGGCCAAGGTCAAGCTGGTGGCGGACTGGAACAAGGATGACGTGGCGTTCGACGCCGTGATTCACCATGGCGACTCGGACCAGCTGCGCAGCGTGTGCCAGCAGGTGGCCAAGCGTGCTGGTGCGATCGTCGGTGTGCACGGGCTGTCCAGCGGGGATCACCAGATTGCGCTGGAGCGGTTGGTGATTGAGCGGGCGGTGAGTGTGAACACTGCGGCGGCGGGGGGGAATGCCAGCTTGATGACCATTGGCTGAGGCTGAGGGTTGTTGAAAGGAAAGGGAGAGCTTTGGCTCTCCCTTTTTTATGGGTGCTCGGCTTGAGATTGGGTTTTGGCTGGTAGGCGCTCGCCACAACATTTTTTGCGCCTGTGAGATCGAGCGCCGGGCGGGCGGCGCTCGATCTCACAGGCGCTGAAACTGCTGCGGCGAATACATTGGGGCCTTCATGCAGCCTGAAGCCAGGCCGTCACTGCTTCATCCCCAACTCAGCATCATCCATCAGTGCCTTGGCCATCGCACTCAAATAATGCGCAGCCCAGAGCATCATCGGTTTCTCATCCATCAACCCGGTAATGGTCAGTTCGCGCACATAGCCCATCAACTCCGAAGACTGCTCTCGGGCATCCCTGCACGGGATACCCGGCTCGATGCGAAACAGTGGATGTGTGCCATTCTCGCCCTGGTAGAACGTGGTCTTGCCGACGGTGAACTGGGTGTCTTCTGTTGTCATTGTTCAATCCCCTGATAATTCTCGACTGCCTGGCCTGGCCCTTTCGCGGGTGAACCCGCTCCCACAGGTTCATCACAAGCCCCAAGGCTTGCACAGTACCTGTGGGAGCGGGTTTACCCGCGAAGAGGCCAGCCCAGGCAACACATTACGCAGCCTCAATGCACAGGCCTGGCCTCAGCGGGCATCTGCACCTGAACCAATGCAGACTCAAGCAAAGCCCGCAGCGCCTCCAGTTCATGCATCGTGGTCATCATCAGGATCGAAGCCGGCGACCTGGGCTGCAGCTGTATGGCGTGGTGCACCACGGTTGCGGCACACAGCGCGTGATCCGTGGCCTGGATCAGGGTGTCTTCAAGGGAATGGGCGTTAAGGGGTGGATCGGGGACTATCTTCAGCATCATGGTTCACCTAGTGATAAAGGCCACTACACACCTGCTGTCAAACAAGAGGGTGGCAGCTGTACATGGGTTGACAGACCGGTAGGCAAACCAAAACCCGGCGCACACGAAGTGCCCCATGCACAGCTGCCATAAAGGCAAAGCGATGCGGTTTGACCTAAGCGGCCTGTCAAAGCCGGTCACTGATTTGGCAGCGACCACCCGAGACTAGGGCCCGATCCAGAGCACCGCAATGGCTTGAAGGGGGTTGGGAGTATGTTTGGGAAATGGACTACATGGAATAGGTGAAAACCTAAAATGATCTGCCGAAACCGGCCGGAATGCGGTGAGGCTGGAAGGTGTTCGCCTCACCTTTTGCAGCGCCTGTGAAATCGAGCGCCGCGCGGGCGGCGCTCGGTCTTGCAGGCGCAGAAAATGTTGTGACTAACACCTGGCCGCCTTCACGCAACCGGAAGGCAAGCCCTCACTGTCTTCTGTTGTTATTGTTCGATCCCCTGAAATTTCTGTAATCCCTGGGCCGGCCCTTTCGCGGGCACGCCCGCTCCCACAGGATCACCACAGGCTTCAAGACTTGCATAGTACCTGTGGGAGCGGGCGTGCCCGCGAAAGGGCCGGCACTCACAACACGTCAATCGACCTCGGCGCACACTGCGCGTAATCCCCGGCCTGGATAAAGGTGTCTTCGAGGGAAGGGGTGTTAGGAGGTGGATCGGGAACTATCTTCAGCACTGGATTTTCTCTCGTTAAGAACCACCACCATCTGCTGTCAAAAGACAAGCACCTTTATGCCTTAAGTCCTTCACGGGCGACTTCGCCAGAGCCACCAAAGACTCCAGACTTTAGCCCCTTCAGAGGCAACGACAAGGGTCAACCAAATCCACGTGCTGGTATCAGGCAATAGCAAAATCAAGGAAAACGATGGAATGATAAAGAAAATGCGAAAAGGGAATTGAACACTAGCCAAGTAGACTCCGGAGACCTTCCCCAAGCAAAGCAATATACTGCTGGCGACAAGGGATAACTGGACGGCCAGGGCCATCCAAATCATGAACTCGAGACCTCCGCCCCACTGTTCCATATTTGCAAGGGCCGAATTGAAGTCACTCACAAAGGGCGTCACACCTCTGTTCAAGCTATTGAATACCACGAAAGAAATGTAAAAAGCATCCATACCACCCCAAAGCAAACCGACCAACCGCGTTGACTTTGTCAAATCCATGCTCCAAGTCATTTTTGTTTTAGCTCATACTCTTCGTTTGCGATTACTGGCCGCCAATGCCATGAAGCCCCCGATACATCCCAGGCATCATCAGCCTCCACGTAAATTTGCGTGACTTTCCGCTCCATACCATATCTATAGTTTGCTGAAGACGATGCAACGTTGCGATCCTCAGTGCCCAGCGGCACCCACTCCTGAGTTACCGTTCGCGTCGTATTCGCAAAATCTTTCCCTGACGACAAAAAGCCTCGACCTTCATCGCCTCTCGATACCAGGAAATTCGCAACAAAGGCAACACTCGATGCAATTTTATTAACGCGCATAGACGTGATCTTCCATTTGCCGGGACCACTTACGTCAGAGACAGTGTTAATCAAAAAATCGCCGTCATTTTTCCTACTACAAATTCTCGCATTCCAATTCTCTTCGATACTTATTGGCTTGAATGGTTCATCTTTAATCAGCATCCACTCGCCTGACGCAACCGGCGTGAGCGCTTTATCAATTTGATCGCTCACAAGGCTAACCGAGCTCTAATAGAGACCACACTCCTTCAAGAGCTCGGTTACACCACATACCTCCCGAACATAACCTCGACTTTTCAAGTTATCTCTAATTATCGAGACCGCAAAGAATGGATCTTCGACCTTGCACAGATCCTCCTTCCTGACGTCCGTCCAGCGAGTGAGCTTTTCCATTGCCAATCCTCTATGCCAAAGACTGACATTTACATGGTTTAACTCAAGAAAGCCGCATGGCAACGTCCGAAAATGTTGTGGGAAATTTCTCTGCTTTGCATGGAAAACAAGATTTCAACGGATGCCAGACCGCTAGGTCTCATTGCACTTTCTAAACCCATATCACCCAAACCTATTAACCTCCCCCCACCCCACCCGATTCCCTACACTCGCAGCATCCCGCCTCAGGACCGCCACCATGCCCGAGACCCTGCTCAGCCCCCGCAACCTGGCCTTCGAACTCTACGAAGTCCTCGACGCCCAAGCCCTCACCCAGCGCCCGCGCTTCGCCGAGCACAGCCGCGAAACCTTCGACGCGGCACTGACTACCGCCCGCACCATCGCCAAAAAGTACTTCGCCCCGCACAACCGCAAGGCCGACGAAAACGAGCCGCGCTACGTGGACGGCCGCGCTGAACTGATCCCCGAGGTCAAGCCTGCCGTCGATGCCTTCCTCAAGGCCGGCTTCCTCAACGCCAACCGGGACTTCGAGGTCGGCGGCATGCAGCTGCCCAGCCTGGTTTCGCAGGCCTGCTTCGCACACTTCCAGGCTGCCAACGCCGGCACCACGGCCTACCCGTTCCTGACCATGGGCGCAGCCAACCTGATCGAGAATTTCGGCACAGAGGAACAGAAACGCCTGTTCCTCCAGCCCATGATTGATGGCCGCTTCTTCGGCACCATGGCACTGACCGAGCCCCACGCCGGCTCGTCTCTGGCCGACATCCGCACCCGTGCCGAACCTGCGGGCGATGGCAGCTACCGGCTCAAGGGCCACAAGATCTTCATCTCCGGGGGCGACCACGAACTGTCGGAAAACATCGTGCACATGGTGCTGGCCAAGCTGCCGGACGCACCGCCCGGGGTGAAAGGCATCTCGCTGTTCATCGTGCCCAAGTACCACGTAAACCCCGACGGCAGCCGTGGCCCGCGCAACGATGTACTGCTGGCCGGGCTGTTCCACAAGATGGGCTGGCGCGGCACTACCTCCACTGCGCTGAACTTCGGCGACAACGGCCAGTGCGTCGGGTACCTGGTCGGCCAGCCGCACCAGGGCCTGGCCTGCATGTTCCAGATGATGAACGAGGCACGCATCGGCGTTGGGATGGGCGCGGTGATGCTCGGATACGCCGGCTACCTGTATTCGCTGGAATATGCCCGCCAACGGCCGCAAGGCCGGCTGCCGGACAACAAAGACCCACTCAGCCCGGCGGTGCCGATCATCGCGCACACCGATGTGAAACGTATGCTGCTTACACAGAAGGCGTACGTGGAAGGCGCCTTCGACCTGGGCCTTTACGCCGCGCGCCTGTTCGACGATACCCACACCGCCGATGACGAAACGTCCCGCACACAAGCGCAGGCGCTGCTCGACCTGCTGACCCCGATCGTCAAATCCTGGCCCTCGACGTTCTGCCTCAAGGCCAACGAACTGGCGATCCAGATTCTCGGTGGCCACGGCTATACTCGCGAATACCCGGTGGAACAGTACTACCGCGACAATCGCCTGAACCCGATCCACGAGGGCACCGAAGGCATCCAGTCACTCGACTTGCTCGGCCGCAAGCTGGCACAGAACCATGGTGCCGGGCTCAAGCAACTGATCCGCCTGATCGCCACCACTGGCGAACGTGCAAGCCACCACCCCAAACTCGACCCACTGCGCCAGCCACTGGAGCAACTGGTCAACCGCCTGCAGGCCGTGACCCTGGCCCTGCTCGGCGACATGGCCCAAGGCGAAGTCGCTGGTGCCCTGGCAAACTCGGCCTTGTACCTAAAGGCCTTCGGCCATTGCGTGATCGGCTGGCGCTGGCTGGAACAGGCCATTCACGCCGAGCTTGGCCTGCAGAAAGGTCACCCTGCCGATCGCGACTTCTATCAGGGCAAGCTGCAGGCCGCGCGTTATTTCCTGACCTGGGAAGTACCGGGCTGCCATAATGAGCTGGCATTGCTAGAGGCGCGCGACGACACTTGCCTCACCATGCAGGACGAGTGGTTCTAAGGGGGAGCCACCGTGTACACGGAGGCTTTTGCATGTTCGATTCCAGCGCCCTGCTGCGCCAGCGCTTTGCCGCGCTGCGCAGTACGGCCGAGTTGTTTTCCCTGCGCCATGTGAAACAGTCGCACCAGGCGCTGTCGGTTCGCCGCAATGTCGCCGAGCCACCTTTCTTCAGCCAGGACGAAGGCGCCATGCTCACCGTGCGGGTCAATGGCGTGGAGGCCTATGCGGCCACCGCCGACCTCTCCCAGGCTGGCCTGCAACGCGCATTGGAACAAGCCGAGGCGCTGGCCCGGCAGATTGCCCGACACAGCCTGCTGGACCTGCGCAACCAGCCGGTGACCAGCGCACGCCACGACCATATCTCGCCCAACTTCGACCAGCCCGTCCCCTCCCTCGCCGACTGCCTTGGCCTGCTCGCCGCCGAATCGGCCAGCGTGCCCAAGGACAGCCGCCTGGTGGACTGGCAGGCCAGTCTGGGCCTGAGCCTGGTGGAGCAAACCTACCTGAACTCCGCGGGCGCCGAACTGCGGCACGCACAGCGTTTCCTGTTCCCGGGGCTGGGCGTAACCGCCAGCGATGGCCAGGACAGCCAGAGCCGCAGCCTGGGCCGCGACAACTTCGGCCAGCAGGGCGGTTTCGAGATCATCGAGCGCTGCGGGCTGGTCGGCGCCGCCCGGCAGGTGGCCGACGAGGCACTGCAACTGCTGCTGGCCCCCAACACCCCCAGCGGCCCGCGCGACCTGCTGCTGATGCCCGACCAGATGATGCTGCAGATCCACGAGTCCATCGGCCACCCGCTGGAGATGGACCGCATCCTCGGCGACGAGCGCAACTACGCGGGCACCAGCTTCGTCAAAGCCAGCGACTTCGGCCACCTGCAGTACGGCTCCAGCCTGTTGAACGTGACCTTCGACCCGACCATCGGCGAAGAACTGGCCAGCTACAGCTTTGATGATGACGGCACCCCGGCCAGCAAGCAGTTCCTGATCCGCGACGGCCTGCTGCTGCGCCCACTGGGCGGCGCGCTGTCGCAGTTCCGTTCTGGCCTGGACGGCGTGGCCAACAGCCGCGCCTGTGGCTGGAACCGTGCACCGATCGACCGCATGGCCAACCTCAACATCGAACCGGGTGATCAGAGCCTGGAGCAACTGGTGCAAGGCATCGAGCACGGCATCCTGATGCGTACCAACCGCTCGTGGTCCATCGATGATGCGCGCAACAAGTTCCAGTTCGGCTGTGAATATGGCCAGTTGATTGAAAACGGCGAGCTCAAGGGCATCGTCAAGAACCCCAACTACCGCGGCATCTCCGCGCAGTTCTGGCGCAACCTGTCGGCCGTCGGCGACCGCAGTACCTTCCAGGTACTGGGCACGCCCAACTGTGGCAAAGGCGAACCTAACCAGGTGGTGCGGGTCGGCCATGCCTCGCCGGCCTGCGTATTCCGCCAGATCGATGTATTCGGAGGAGACGCCTGATGAAGCACGCTTTCGAAACGCTTGTCGGGGATGTACGCGCTGCCCTGCAAGCAGGCGAGCAGTTCACCCTCGGCTACAGCGCAGAACAGTCGCAGTTCGTGCGGTTCAACCACGCCAAGGTGCGCCAGGCCGGTGAAGTGAGCCAGGCAAGCGCGCAACTGCGGCTGGTGCGCGATGGCCGCCAGGCGGAACAGCAAGTGACCTTGAGTGGCGACGTGCAACTGGACCGCCAGCGCCTGAGCGATGCCCTTGAGCAACTGCGCCACACCTTGCCGTTGCTGGCCCTCGACCCGTATCTGCGCCTGGACGAAAGCGCTTGGCACAGCCACAGCCTGCTGGACCATCCCCTGCCCGCACTGGACGAGGTACTGGCCCTGCTCGACCGTGAAGCTGGCGACCTGGACCTGGTCGGCATCTACGCCGCCGGCCCGATCTGCCGGGGCTTTGCCAGTTCGTTCGGGGCCTTTGGCTGGCACCAGGCCAACAGCTTCAACTTTGACTGGAGCCTGTTCCACGAAAACGGCCAGGCGGTGAAGGCCAACTATGCCGGCCAGCAGTGGAGCGCCGACGACTTCACCGAGCGCCTGCGCCAGGCACGTGAACAACTGGGCTTCCTCGGCCGCCCGGCAGTTACCCTCAAGCCTGGCAGCTACCGGGCCTACCTGGCGCCTGCGGCCATGGACGAAATCGCCGGCATGCTGTGCTGGGGCGGTTTTTCCGCACAGGCCCTCGCCACCGGCAACAGCGCCTTGCAGCGCCTGTACAACGGCGATGCACGGTTAAGCCCGCTGGTGAGCTTCACCGAGCAGGTCAGCGGCTCGCTGAGCCCGGCGTTTTCCGATGAAGGGGCGCCACGCCTTGATGTGCCGTTGATCCAGCAAGGCGCGGCGCAGCAACGCTTGATCTGCGCACGCAGCGCGGTCGAGTTCGAGCTGCTGGCCAATGGCGCCGACAGCTACGAGTCGCCCTGCGCGCTCAGCCTGGCGCCAGGCAACCTGGCCAATGAGCAGGTCCTTGAGCGGCTTGGCACCGGGCTGTACATCAGCAACCTGTGGTACCTGAACTACTCTGACCTGCCGGCAGCACGCATGACCGGGCTTACCCGCTTCGCCACCTTCTGGGTGGAAAACGGGCAGATCCAGGGGCCGGTAAGCACCATGCGCTTCGATGACAGCCTGTACAGTTTGCTGGGCAATCAGCTGGAGGACCTGACCCAGGAGCGCGAGATGATCTTGTCGACCAGTACCTATGGGCAGCGCAGTACCGGGTCGAGCCATTTGCCCGGGGCACTGGTCAAAGGCCTGACCCTGACATTGTGACTGGACTTGCCGGCCCTTTCGCGGCTTAAGCCGCTCCCACAGGATTTCCACTGCCCTCAAATGTAGTGATATCCCTGTGGGAGCGGCTTTAGCCGCGAAAGGGCCGGCACTGACAAACGAGGAAGTCATGCCTGAGCGCACCCCGCTGGACCCCGTCACCGCCCGCTGGATCCCCTGGGTGGTGGCCATCGCTTTCTTCATGCAGTCCCTGGACGGCACCATCCTCAACACCGCGCTGCCGGCCATGGCCCGCTCGCTGTCCGAAGACCCGCTGCGTATGCAAGGCGTGATCATCGCCTACATGCTCACCGTGGCCCTGCTGATCCCGGCTTCGGGCTGGATCGCCGACCGTTTTGGCACCAAGCGCATCTTCTTCAGCGCCATCCTGCTGTTCAGCTTCGGCTCGCTGCTGTGCGCCGCAGCCAACAGCCTCGGCTTCCTGATCTTCGCCCGCGTCGTCCAGGGCCTGGGCGGTGCACTGATGCTGCCGGTCGGGCGGCTGGTGGTGCTGCGCGCCTACCCGCGCAGCGAGCTGGTGCGGATCATGAGCTTCATCACCATCCCTGGCCTGCTCGGACCACTGCTGGGGCCAACCGTCGGCGGCTGGCTGGTGGAAATCCTCAGCTGGCACTGGATCTTCCTGCTCAACCTGCCAGTCGGCCTGATCGGCTGCATTGCCGTCTGGAAGTTCATCCCGGACCTGCGCGGTGCCGAACGAACCTCGTTCGACGGCCCGGGGTTCCTGTTGTTTGGCGCAGCGATGGTATTGATCACCATCGCCATGGAAGGCCTGGGCGAGTTGCACCTGCCGCACCTGCGGGTGATGTTGCTGCTGTTCGCCGGCATGGCCTGCCTGGCCGCCTACTGGCTGCGCGCGGGGCGCGACCCGGAGCCGCTGTTCTCGCCCAGCCTGTTCCGCGTGCGTACCTTCGCCATCGGCATCCTCGGCAACCTGTTCGCGCGCCTGGGCAGCGGCGCACTGCCGTTCCTGGTGCCGTTGCTGCTGCAGGTGGCACTGGGCTACTCACCCGCCCAGGCCGGTATGAGCATGATCCCGCTGGCGGCAGCGGCCATGCTGGCCAAGTCTGTCGCAAGGCCGCTGATCGAGCGCTTCGGCTACCGCATCATCCTCACCGGCAACACCTTGTTGCTGGGCCTGCTGCTGGCCAGCCTCGGCCTGGTCGATGAGCAGACACCCTACGCAGTGCTGCTGATCCAGCTGGGCCTGCTGGGCGCGGTCAACTCCATGCAGTTCACGGCCATGAACACGGTAACCCTGATCGACCTCGATGACGCCAGCGCCAGCAGCGGCAACAGCCTGCTGTCGGTGGTCGCACAATTGGCGCTGAGCCTGGGCGTGGCCTGTGCCGGCGCCTTGCTTGGAGGCTTTACCGCCGCCGGTAGCGCCGAGGGTGTGGAAAGCACCCTGGGCGCCTTCCAGTTGACGTTTGTCACCATCGGCGTGATGGCCATGCTGGCGGCAGCGATCTTCCTGCAACTGGCGCCGACGGACGGAAGGCGTGCCCGTCGTCCGGAACAACACATGGAACCGTAGGGCTAATGGCCACGAGGCTGGTAGACTGTGCGGCATTTTTTCGCTTCGCAACGCAGGCCCGCCTCGTGACCACCGAATCCACCGCCTTTGCCACTTTGCCGTTGTCCGCCGCCATGCTGGCGAACCTGGACGCCCTCGGCTATGCCTCGATGACGCCGATCCAGGCCCAGAGCCTGCCCGTCATCCTCAAGGGTCAGGACCTGATCGCCCAGGCCAAGACCGGCAGCGGCAAGACCGCCGCCTTCGGCATCGGCCTGCTGAACCCGATCAACCCGCGCTACTTCGGCTGCCAGGCGCTGGTGCTGTGCCCTACCCGCGAGCTCGCCGACCAGGTGGCCAAAGAGCTGCGCCGCCTGGCCCGCGCCGAGGACAACATCAAGATCCTCACCCTGTGCGGTGGCGTTTCGCTGGGCCCGCAGATCGCTTCGCTGGAGCACGGTGCGCACATCATCGTCGGTACCCCGGGGCGCATCCAGCAGCACCTGGACAAAGGCACCCTGGTGCTCGACGGCCTGAACACGCTGGTGCTGGACGAAGCCGACCGCATGCTCGACATGGGTTTCTTCGACGCCATCGCCAGCATCATCGGCAAGACCCCATCGCGCCGCCAGACCCTGCTGTTCTCGGCCACCTACCCGTCCGGCATCAAGCAGCTGGCCGCCGACTTCATGCGCAACCCGCAGCAGGTCAAGGTCGAGAGCCTTCACACCGACAACCAGATCGAACAGAGCTTCATCGAGATCGACCCACAGCACCGCCTTGAAGCCGTCACCCGTGTGCTCGGCCACTACCGCCCGCAATCCTGCGTGGCGTTCTGCTTCACCAAGCAGCAGTGCGAGGACGTGGTTGCCCACCTGACGGCCAAGGGCATCGTCGCCCAGGCCCTGCACGGTGACCTGGAGCAACGCGACCGTGACCAGGTACTGGCCATGTTCGCCAACCGCAGCAGCTCGGTGCTGGTGGCCACCGACGTGGCCGCGCGCGGCCTGGATATCGATGGCCTGGACATGGTCATCAACGTGGAGCTGGCGCGTGATGCGGAAATCCACGTGCACCGCGTGGGCCGTACCGGCCGTGCTGGCGAGAAAGGTGTGGCGGTAAGCCTGGTGGCACCGGCAGAAGGCCACCGCGCCCAGGCCATCGAAGACCTGCAGAAAAGCCCGCTGCGCTGGGACTCGCTGGACAGCTTGAAGAGCAAGGGCGGTGAACCGCTGCTGCCGGTGATGACCACGCTGTGCATTGCCGCAGGCCGCAAGGACAAACTGCGCCCTGGTGACATCCTGGGGGCACTGACCGGTGATGCCGGTATCCCCGGCAAGCAGGTGGGCAAGATCGCCATCTTCGACTTCCAGGCGTTTGTTGCGGTGGAGCGCGCGCTCGCCAAGCAGGCCATGCAGCGGCTGAACAGCGGCAAGATCAAGGGCCGCGCCCTGAAAGTCCGCATTCTCTGACATTTTTTGGGGCTGCTCTGCAGCCCATCGCCGGCAAGCCAGCTCCCACAGGATCACCACAGGCCTCAGGCTTGTGCACGGCCTGTGGGAGCTGGCTTGCCGGCGATGGGCCGCACAGCGGCCCCAAACTACCCATGAGGTAACACCGTGCACTCCACCGACGTGATCATCCTCGGCGCCGGCGCCGCCGGCCTGATGTGCGCCCAGCTCAGCGCCCGCCGTGGCCGCCGGGTGCTGCTGCTCGACCACGCCAACAAGCCGGGCAAGAAAATCCTCATGTCCGGCGGCGGGCGCTGCAACTTCACCAACATGTACACCGAGCCCGCCAACTTCCTGTCGCACAATGCGCACTTCTGCAAGTCGGCCCTGGCCCGCTATACCCAGTGGGACTTCATCGAGCTGGTGTGCAAGCACGGCGTGGCGTACCACGAGAAGAAGCTCGGCCAGCTGTTCTGCGACAACAAGGCCAGCGACATCCTCGACATGCTGCTGGCCGAATGCGACGAGGCCGGCGCCGAGATCCGCATGCACACCAGCATCGAACACATCGAGAAGACCGAAAGCGGCTACCTGCTGCAGACCAGCGGCGGCCAGTTCGCCTGCCAGTCGCTGGTGATCGCCACCGGCGGCCTGTCGATCCCGACCCTGGGCGCCACCGGCTTCGGCTACCAGGTGGCGCGCCAGTTTGGCCACACCCTGCTGCCAACCCGCGCCGGGCTGGTGCCGTTCACCATCACCGAGCCCCAGCTCAAGGCACTGTGCACCGAGTTGTCCGGTACCTCGCTGGACTGCACCGCCAGCTGCAACGGCACCAGCTTCCGCGAGAACCTGCTGTTCACCCACCGCGGGCTGAGCGGCCCGGCGATCCTGCAGATTTCGTCGTTCTGGGAAGCCGGTGACACGGTCGAAATCAACCTGCTGCCGGACCGCGATGCGCTCACCTGGCTGCAACAGATGCAGGCCGAACGTGCCAACGCCGAACTGAAGACCGTGCTGGGCGAGGTATTCACCCGCAAGCTGGCCAACCTGCTGGCCGAGCAATGGTTCGAGTCCAGGCCGATGAAGCAGTACACCCCGGCGGAACTGGCGCAAATCGCCGAAAAACTGGCGAACTGGCAAGTGGTGCCGGCCGGCACCGAAGGCTACCGCACCGCCGAAGTGACCTTGGGCGGCGTGGATACCCGCGAAGTGTCGTCCAAGACCATGGAATCGCTGAAAAGCCCCGGGCTGTACTTCATCGGGGAAGTGCTGGATGTCACTGGCCACCTGGGCGGTTTCAACTTCCAGTGGGCCTGGGCATCAGCCAACGCCGCGGCGCAGTTCGTGTAGAGTAGAATCCATTCAGCAGCACGGAACGCTTCTTGCTGGCCCGTGCTGCAATGCATTCTTCGCTCACTGCCTAGCAGGCCATCATGTCATCGAGCTCGTTCCGTCAGTCACTGCGTCGCCTGTGGGGCCAAGACAAGTTCAGCTACAGCATCCGGGTCACCATCGCCCTCACCGGCAGCCTGGCCCTGTGCTGGTACCAGAACGAGATGGCCCTGCTGATTCCGCTGTTCCTCGGCATCATCGCCAGCGCCCTGGCCGAAACCGACGACAGCTGGCAGGGCCGCCTCAGCGCCCTCGCCGTTACCTTGGTATGTTTCGCCATCGCTGCACTGGCGGTCGAGTTACTGTTCCCCTACCCCTGGATATTCGCCATCGCCCTGGCTTTGGCGGCGTTCGGCCTGACCATGCTCGGCGCCTTGGGCGAGCGCTATGGTGCGATTGCCTCGGCGACACTGATCACGGCGGTTTACACCATGATCGGTGTGGACCAGCGCGGTGGCCAAGTGACGGACTTCTGGCACGAGCCCCTGTTACTGGTGGCCGGTGCGGCCTGGTACGGGCTGCTTTCGGTACTGTGGCAGGCGCTGTTTTCCAACCAGCCGGTGCAACAGAGCCTGGCCAAGCTGTTCTTCGAACTGGGCAGCTACCTCAAGCTCAAGGCCAGCCTGTTCGAGCCCATCCGCACCCTCGACGTCGAGGCCCGGCGCCTGGAGTTGGCCCAGCAGAACGGCAAGGTGGTGGCAGCGCTCAACGCAGCCAAGGAGATCATCCTGCACCGGGTAGGCAACAGCCAGCCCAATTCCAAGGTCAGCCGCTACCTCAAACTGTACTTCCTGGCCCAGGACATTCACGAGCGGGTCAGTGCCTCGCACTACCCCTACAACGGCCTGACCGAAGCGTTTTTCCACAGCGACGTGATGTTCCGCTGCCAGCGCCTGCTGCGTAAACAAGGCTCGTCGTGCCAGGAGCTGGCCCGCTCGATCCGTCTGCGCCAGCCGTTTGTGCTGGCCAGTGGTTACCCAGAAGCCCTCGAAGACCTGAACGCCTCGCTGGAGCACCTGCGCCTCCAGAACAACCCGGCCTGGCGCAGCCTGTTGCGCTCGCTGCGGGCACTGGCCGCCAACCTGGCAACGCTGGACCGCCTGCTAAGCGCCGCCAGCAACCCGGACAGCCTGGCCGATACCAGCGACAGCAGCTTGCTCGACCGCTCGCCACGCTCGCTGAAGGACGTGTGGAAGCGCCTGCGCACCCAGCTCACACCGACTTCGCTGTTGTTCCGTCACGCCCTGCGCCTGCCGCTGGCGCTGTCGATCGGCTACGGCATGGTGCACCTGATCCACCCGACCCAGGGCTACTGGATCATCCTCACCACGCTGTTCGTGTGCCAGCCCAACTACGGTGCAACCCGGCGCAAGCTGGTGCAGCGAATCTTCGGCACCGCCGTCGGCCTGACAGTGGGCTGGGCATTGTTCGACCTGTTCCCCAACCCGGTCATCCAGTCGCTGTTCGCCGTGGTTGCCGGGGTAGTGTTCTTCGTCAACCGCACCACCCGCTACACCCTGGCCACGGCCGCGATCACCCTGATGGTGCTGTTCTGCTTCAACCAGATCGGCGATGGCTACGGCCTGTTCCTGCCGCGCCTGTTCGATACCCTGGTGGGCAGCCTGATCGCCATCCTGGCGGTGTTCCTGTTCCTGCCGGACTGGCAAGGGCGACGGCTGAACAAGGCGCTGGCCAATACCCTGGCCTGCGCCAGCGTGTACCTGCGCCAGATCATGCAGCAGTATGCCCACGGCAAGCGCGACGACCTGGCCTACCGCCTGGCCCGGCGCAACGCCCATAACGCCGACGCCGCGCTGTCCACGACCTTGGCCAACATGCTGATGGAGCCTGGGCACTTCCGTAAGGAAGCCGACGTCGGCTTCCGCTTCCTGGTGCTGTCGCACACCTTGCTCAGCTACCTCTCGGGGCTGGGCGCGCACCGTGACACGGCCTTGCCGGCAGAGGTGCAGGAGCAGTTGATCGAGGGCGCCGGGCAAAGCCTGGCCAGCAGCCTGGACGAGATTGCCAACGGCCTGGCCGCTCGGCTACCGGTGGCGATTCACAGCGATGCCGAAGAGGCGCTGGCCAATGCGCTGGAGCAGATGCCGGAAGAGCTGGATGAACATCAGCGGTTGGTGCAGACACAGTTGGCGTTGATTTGCCGACAGTTGGGGCCGTTGCGGACCTTGGCGGCACACCTGATCAAGGAAGGTGCCCCGGCCTGATTGCCTTGTTGCCTGTGCTGGCCTCTTCGCGGGCTCGCCCGCCCCCACAGAGACCCCACAGAACCTGAGGTGTATGGGGTACCTGTGGGAGCGGGCGAGCCCGCGAAGCGGCCGGCACAGGCGATACAGATCAGAAGCCATGCTGGCGCATCAGCCGGTCATAGCTGCCATCGGCCTTCATCGCCGCAATGGCCTGCTCGAAGCGCTCAACGATGCGCTTATGCTCCGGGTGCTTCAGGCTCACAAGGATATGCAGGGTGTTCTCCCCCAGCGGCGGCTCCACCAGCATTACCCCGTCACGCACCTCCTGCGGCTCACGCTGCAGGTTGTAGCGGGCCACATACTCGTCCTCCACCGCCAGGTTCACCCGCCCTGCCGCCAGCATGCGTACCGCCGACGAAAAGTTGCGCACCGGCACCTTGTGCAGGCGGGTATCAGCGTCGAATTCCGGTGAATAGGCGTAATCACGTACCACGGCGATGGTGTAGGGGTACAGATCCGACTGGCCTTTGTAGTGGAACGCCTCGCCCGTGCGTTGCAGCAGGCGAATGCGGTTAGTCAGGTAGGCGTTGGAAAATTGCCCGATGTTGGTGCGCGAGTCGTTGTACCAGGCATTGATCAGTATGTCGTAGCGCCCTTCACCTACCCCCAGCAGCGCCCGCGCCCAGGGCGCTTCTTCATAGCTGCTGCTGTAGCCGGCACGGGCCAGCGCCGTGGTGACGATGCTGGTCGCCAGGCCGCCGCCCGGCATGTTGGCATCCGTGAACGGTGGCCAGTTGTCAGCCACCAGGCGTAGCTTGTCGTGACCCGGGGCGGCCGTGGCCACCAGCATTGCCAGTAATCCCAGAACACAAAGCAGTGGCCGCATGCTCAAGTCCTTTCGCAATGGTGGGCACACACTGCCGAAGAGATTACACAAAGCTGTTACCAAGGGCAGCGGCCAATAGTGTCATTTAGCCTCTATTTTGGCCGAAGGCCATACACCATGCGATGATCGAAGACCCACTCAAGGAGTTCGCGCCAATGTCCGTCGACTGGATCTGCAAGCACCACACCGATCTCGGCAAGGACCAGCTCTACGCAATTCTGCAATTGCGCATGCAAGTGCTGGTGGTCGAGCAGCGCTACGCCTATCAGGACGTCGATGGCCAGGATCTGACTGACGATACCCTGCACCTCATGGCCTGGCAGGATGACCAGCTGGTGGCCTACCTGCGCCTGCTCGATCCGCAGTCCCAAGGCGGGGACGTGGTAATCGGGCGGATGGTGACATCACCTGAAGCGCGCGAATTGGCGCTTGAAGAACACTTGCTGCTCAAGGGGCTTGAGGCAGCGGAGCACTGCTGGCCGGGAGTACCGGTTTACCTGTCGGCGCAGGCGCATTTGCAGGGGTTTTATGCCCGCCATGGGTTTGCGGTGGTGGGCGAGGAACATCTTGAAGATGACATCCCGCACATCGGGATGCGCAAAGGCTGACATTGCCGGGGTGCTTTGCACCCCTTTCGCCGGCAAGCCAGCTCCCACAGGTTACGCACAGGCCTGAGCCCCAAATGCTTCAGGGGTAACCCAGCACTTCGCGGATCTGCCGCAGATGGCGGATGATCCACTGCTTGTCGATCGCCCCCCAGTCATGAATGCGGTAATGCCCGGCGTGGTTGCGTGCGCCTTCCTGCTGTTCGAACTCGCAGACGATGTCCAGGTCGGCCAGGGCGGCGATGGTGTCCTGGGCCGTGCGCCGCGGCATGCCGGTGGCCTCCATCAGGGCGGGCACGCTGGTCGCGGTCTGGCTGTCGATCAGCCACGCGACATACAGGCGACGGTAGAAGCTGCTCTTGGTCTTGCTCACTTCCATGCTGCGTAGTCCTTAACAGTTGCCCGGCAGCTCCCGATAGGTCAGGTAGACGCGCAGGTCGAATTCCAGTTGGTGGTAGTCCGGCTCCATATGCTGGCAGAGCTGGTAGAACGCCTTGTTATGGTCGCGCTCGCGCAGGTGCGCCAGTTCGTGCACCACGATCATGCGCAAGAACTGCGGCGCAGCCTCCTTGAACAGCGAGGCAATGCGGATTTCCTTCTTCGCCTTGAGCTTGCCGCCCTGCACCCGCGACACCGCCGTGTTCAGGCCCAGGGCCCGATGGGTCAGGTCGAGACGGTTGTCGAACAGCACCTTGTCCAGGTTCGGCGCACTGCGCAGGTATTGCTGGCGCAGGTCCTGGGCATAGCTGTACAGCGCCTTGTCGCTTTGCACGTCATGGCGGTCGGGGTAGCGGCGCTGCAGGTATTCGCCCAGGCGGTCGCTGTCGATCATCTGCCGCACCTGCTGTTGCAGGTGCGGGGGGTAGGCTTGCAAGTAACGTAATACGGTCATGGCGCTGCATTCGGCGTGACGAATGCCGATTCTAGCCAATCATGGCCCAGGCCAGGAGAAAATCGCCGGGAAGCCGCTGGCATCCGCCGCGGTCATCGGGTACGCCACCAGGAAGCCCTGCACGTATTCGCAACCATTGGCCTTCAGCCAAGCCGCCTGGGCCGGGGTTTCCACACCCTCGGCGATCACTGTGATGCCGTAGTCGGCGCACAGGCCGATGACACTGCGGACCAGGGCA
The DNA here is from genome assembly GCF_037993085.1 of Pseudomonas sp. YNh. Lineage (NCBI taxonomy): Bacteria > Pseudomonadati > Pseudomonadota > Gammaproteobacteria > Pseudomonadales > Pseudomonadaceae > Pseudomonas > Pseudomonas sp. YNh. The sequence continues at coordinate 226,271 of NZ_JBBMRJ010000002.1, forward strand.
GCATCTACTGCCGAATCGGGCAAGCGCGCCACCAGGTGGCGGTCGAGCTTCAAGGTGTCGATCGGCAAGTCACGCAGCATGCGCAACGAGCAGTCGCCGGCGCCAAAATCGTCCAGGGCCACCCGCACCCCCAGCTCGCGCAAGCGGTGTATCTGTTTGACCGCCGCATCGATGTTGTACATCAGCGAAGTTTCCGCGACTTCCACCTCCAGCTGCGCCGGGTCCAGCTGGTAAAGCTGGATCACCCGCTGCAACTCCTCGACCAGGCCGGGCATGACAAACTGCGCGCGGCTCAGGCTGATGCCAAGCACAAGGTCGGCGGGAAACCGGTCGTACCAAGCCTGGCGCTGGGCGGCCCCCTGGCGGTAGATCCAGCTGGCCAGGCGGTTGATCAGGCGGGCTTCTTCCAGCAATGGAATGAACAGCCCCGGCGGCACGTCGCCGACGCTGGGGTGCTGCCAGCGCAACAAGGCCTCGAAGCCACGCAGTCGGCCATCAATGAAGGACACCTGCGGCTGGTACACCAAGGTGAAGTCCTGCTGCTCGATGGCGGCGCGCACACTGTCTTCCAGCATCAGCCGCGAACGCGCCCGGCCGTTGAGCTCCTGGTCGTAGAAACGGTACTGCTGGCGCCCGGCCTGCTTGGCGGCGTACATCGCCGCATCGGCTGCGCGCAACAGGCCTTCCACATTGGCCCCGCAGTCCGGGTAGGTGGCGATGCCGATGCTGACCCCTAGGCATACATCAAGCCCTTCGATCTGGTGGCTGATCGAAATACGCTCAAGCAACTGCTCGGCATAGCGCCCGGCCTGTTCGGGATACGGCAGGCTGTCGAAAAGCGCTGTGAATTCGTCACCGCCCATGCGTGCCAGCAAGGCCTCGCTGCCCAGGCAATCCTTGAGTTGCTCGCCCACCCAGCGCAGTACACGGTCACCGGTGTCGTGCCCCAACGAGTCGTTGATGCGCTTGAAGCCATCCAGGTCCATGTATATCAATGCCTGCGCCTTGTCCGAGCGCTCGTTGCGCAGCAGCGCACCTTCGGCAGCCTGGTAGAAACCGCGGCGGTTGAGCAGGCCGGTGAGCGGGTCGGTTACAGCCTGGTATTCCAGCTGCTGGTGCAGGTTGCGCACCACCGACATGTCCAGCACGGTGACCACCATGGCCTGTTGGTCAGCCGGCAGCGGGGCGCTGGACAACGCCACCGGCACCAGTTCGCCGCCGGGGGTACGCAGCTGGGCATCATGCACCCGGAAGATACGCCGCCCCAGGTAGGCCTGGTAGAAGTCAGAATCACCCCACAGGCTGGCACTGGCCAGTTGCACAAGGTCGAGCAGGTGCACGCCCTGCAGTTGCTGCATCGGGGCAGACAGCAAGCGTGAAATGGCCGGGTTGGCAAAACTGATGATGCCCTGGGCATCCACCACCAGGATGCCTTCGGCGGCATTCTCCAGGATCGACGCATTGAACGCCCTGGCCGCTTCCAGCTCGCGCGTAAGGCGCTGCAGCATGCGCCGGTTGCGTTGCTGGTCGAGCAAGGCCTGGACCTTGGGCTTGAGAATCTGCGGGTCGAACGGTTTGAACATGTAGTCCACAGCGCCGCTGGCGTACCCTTTGAGCACGGCGGCTTCGGACTGTTCGTTGGCGGTAAGGAATATGATCGGTGTCAGCCGGGTGCGCTGGCTGCCACGCATCAGCCGGGCGACTTCGAAACCATCCATCTCCGGCATCTGTACATCCAGCAAGACCAGGTCGACATCGTGTTCGAGCAACGCACTCAAGGCTTCCGTCCCCGAGCTTGCCGTCAACACTTGCCAATCCTGCCGGGCCAGCAACGCCCGCATGCTGATGAGGTTCTCCGGGTAGTCATCTACCACCAGTAGAACCGAGCTGCCATCCAGTGGCTGTGGTTGAACTTGAGCTTGAGCGCCATCCATGCTGCTTCTCGATTATGTGACCGACTTCAAAATACGGTTGGATCCATTAGTACTCTAGACCTGAGGTGGTAACACGCAATGCAATCAGAACGCTATCAGCGGTTCAACTGTACGGTAGCCGACTAACGGTCGGTCTGCCGGATTTATGCTCCGGCTTTTTGTCGCCCATAAAAAAACCCGCATCACTGCGGGTTTTTTACGGCTGCCGGTCGATCAGTTGACCTTGGCGGCCAGCTCACCTTTCAGGTAGCGCTGGTACATGCCTTCCAGGGAGATCGGCTTGATCTTCGAGGCATTACCGGCAGTGCCGAAGGCTTCGTAACGGGCGATGCACACGTCACGCATGGCTTTGACGGTTTCACCGAAGAACTTGCGTGGGTCGAACTCGCTCGGGTTCTGCGCCATCAAGCGACGCATTGCACCGGTGGAAGCCAGACGCAGGTCGGTGTCGATGTTGACCTTGCGCACGCCGTGCTTGATGCCTTCAACGATCTCTTCGACCGGTACACCGTAGGTTTCCTTGATGTCGCCGCCGTACTGGTTGATGATCGCCAGCCATTCTTGCGGTACCGAGGAAGAACCGTGCATCACCAGGTGGGTGTTGGGGATGCGCTTGTGGATTTCCTTGATGCGGTCGATGGCCAGCACGTCACCGGTAGGTGGCTTGGTGAACTTGTAGGCACCGTGGCTGGTACCGATGGCGATCGCCAGGGCGTCGACCTGGGTCTTCTTGACGAAGTCGGCCGCTTCTTCCGGATCGGTCAGCATCTGGCTGTGGTCCAGCACGCCTTCAGCGCCGATGCCGTCTTCTTCACCGGCCATGCCGGTTTCCAGCGAACCCAGGCAGCCCAGCTCGCCTTCTACCGAAACGCCGCAGGCGTGCGCCATGGCAACGGTCTGCTGAGTAACGCGGACGTTGTACTCGTAGTCGGTCGGGGTCTTGCCGTCTTCGCCCAGCGAACCGTCCATCATCACCGAGCTGAAGCCCAGCTGGATGGAGCGCTGGCAGACGTCAGGGCTGGTGCCGTGGTCCTGGTGCATGCACACCGGGATGTGCGGGAATTCCTCGATCGCAGCCAGGATCAGGTGACGCAGGAACGGGGCACCGGCGTATTTGCGGGCGCCGGCCGAGGCCTGGACGATCACCGGGGAGTCGGTCTTGTCAGCCGCTTCCATGATGGCGCGCATCTGCTCAAGGTTGTTGACGTTGAAAGCTGGTACGCCGTAACCGAACTCGGCGGCGTGGTCCAGCATCTGGCGCATGCTAATGAGTGCCATTGTGTATCTCTCTCCCGACAAGCGTCGTTTGTTTCGTGCAAGCCTGCCGCAGGGGCGGTTGCTGTTCAAGTAGTGTGGGCCATTCACGCGGCCCGGCCAGTCACGGTGCCTTGCAGCCCCGCCCAATCAGGTCGTTGGTTGCCACCCAGTACACCAGGCCTTCTTCGCCCTTGGTGTGGAAGGCCAGCATGCCATCGCTGTACAGCGCACCCGAAGCACCCGGCTCGGACTTGAGCCGGTAGACCTGGTCACCGCCGCCAAGGCGTACGTCGACCTGCTCGCGTTGTGCATCGGCGAAGCGCCACAGCACTTCGGCCTGGGTGTCGCAGACCCAACGGGTCCAGTTGTCTGCCGGGGCGGGTTGCGCCGGCTGCAGCAGTGAGCATCCTGCCAGTGTCGCCAGGGCCGTTACGGCCAAAAGCGCTTTCATTCAGTTTCCTCGATTTGGGGCTGCCGTGCAGCCCTTCGCGGGCTTGCCCGCTCCCACAGAGACCGCACTGTACCTGTGGGAGCGGGCAAGCCCGCGAAGGGCCGCACAGCGGCCCCTTCTTCAAGACCACAAATCAACCTTCAGGTTGCCTATCACCCGATCAAGGGCAACCCGGCGCCTTGCGCTGGTGGTCTTCGTCGTACTTTTCCAGGCCTTCCGGGCCCACGCGCTTGCTGATGACCGGCACGGTTTCGGCCTGCCACTCGGACTGGTAGCAACCACCCTTGGGCGGATGCGCCGGGTCGCCATCCGAGGCCGGGCTGCCAGAGCAGGCGCTCAGCAGGCCAGCCAGCATCATCACAGGCAATTGCTTGACCATCAGGCCACTCCCTTTGCCAAGCGCCGACGTCATCAGGCCTTGGCCCGCTCTTCCAGGATTGCCACCGCTGGCAGGACCTTGCCCTCGACGAACTCGAGGAAAGCACCACCACCGGTAGAAATGTAGGAGATTTGCTCGCTGACGCCATATTTGTCGATGGCTGCCAGGGTGTCACCGCCACCGGCGATGGAGAACGCTGCGCTCTCGGCAATGGCTTTTGCCAGCACCTTGGTGCCGTTGCCGAACTGGTCGAACTCGAACACGCCGACCGGGCCGTTCCACAGGATAGTCTTCGACGACTTCAGCAGCTCGGCGAAGTTGGCTGCAGTTTGCGGGCCGATATCCAGGATCATGTCGTCGGCAGCAACGTCGGCGATGGCCTTGACGGTAGCTTCGGCGCTCTCGGCAAACTCCTTGGCAACCACCACGTCGACGGGCAGCGGCACGCTGACCTTGGCAGCGATGGCCTTGGCGGTGTCAACCAGGTCAGGCTCGTACAGGGACTTGCCAACCGGGTGACCAGCAGCGGCCAGGAAGGTGTTGGCAATGCCGCCACCAACGATCAGTTGGTCGCAGACCGAGCTCAGGCTGTTCAGTACGTCCAGCTTGGTCGATACCTTGGAACCGGCAACGATGGCTGCCATTGGCTTGGCCGGGGCCTTCAGGGCCTTGCCCAGAGCGTCCAGTTCAGCAGCCAGCAGCGGGCCTGCAGCAGCGACTTTGGCAAACTTGGCTACACCGTGAGTGGAACCTTCGGCGCGGTGGGCGGTGCCGAAGGCGTCCATGACGAACACGTCACACAGGGCAGCGTACTTCTGCGCCAGCTCGTCGGCGTTCTTTTTCTCGCCCTTGTTGAAGCGCACGTTCTCGAACAGCACCAGCTCGCCGGCCTGTACCGCGACACCGTCCAGGTAGTCGGCAACCAGTGGCACGTCACGGCCAAGGGCCTTGCTCAGGTAGTCGGCAACCGGCTTGAGGCTGTTCTCGGCAGAGAATTCGCCTTCGGTCGGGCGGCCCAGGTGCGAGCAGACCATTACCGCCGCGCCCTTCTCCAGGGCCAGCTTGATGGTCGGCAGCGCTGCCAGGATACGCGCGTCGCTGGTTACCACACCGTCCTTCACAGGCACGTTGAGGTCTTCGCGGATCAGTACGCGCTTACCTTGCAGGTCGAGGTCGGTCATCTTCAACACGGTCATGAATGCAGTCCTTCAGGGCTGTTTGTTGCGGGTTGGGTGAACGACGTGCAGAAAGTGTTCGGCAACGTCGAGCATACGGTTGGCAAAACCCCATTCGTTGTCGAACCAGGCCAGCAGGTTCACCAGGCGGGGGCCGGAAACGCGGGTCTGGCTGGCATCGACAATCGCCGAATGCGGGTCATGGTTGAAATCACAGCTGGCGTGCGGCAGCTCGGTGTAGGCCAGCAAGCCTTTCAGCGGGCCTTCCAGCGCGGCCTCGCGCAGCACCCGGTTGACCTCGGCCGCACTGGTGTCGCGGGCGGTCTGCAGGGTGATGTCCAGGCACGAGACGTTGACGGTCGGTACACGTACCGCTTTGGCCTGGATTCGCCCGGCAAGTTCCGGGAGCAGGCGTTCGATGCCACGTGCCAGACCAGTGGACACCGGGATCACCGACTGGAAGGCCGAACGCGTGCGGCGCAGGTCTTCGTGGTGGTAGGCGTCGATCACCGGCTGGTCGTTCATCGCCGAGTGGATGGTGGTGATCTGCACGTACTCGATGCCGAACGCCTGGTCCAGCACACGTAGCAGCGGCACGCCGCAGTTGGTGGTACACGAGGCATTGGACACCAGGCGTTCGCTGCCGGTCAGGCAGGCCTGATTGATACCGTAGACCACCGTGGCGTCAACGTCGGCCTCGCTGGCCATGGGCTGCGAGAACAGCACACGTGGCGCGCCGGCGTCGAGGAAACGCTGGCCATCGGCACGGGTGTTATAGGCACCCGAGCACTCCAGTACCAGGTCGATACCCAGCGAGGCCCAGTCGATGCCTTCGGGGGTGGCACTGCGCATTACCTTCACGCAGTCGCCATTGATATGCAGACAGTCGCCGTCGACTTTCACCTCGCCGGGGAAACGCCCGTGGGTGGAGTCGAAGCGTGTCAGGTATTCCAGGCTGGCCTGGTCGGCCAGGTCGTTCAGCGCGACGATCTCGAAACCGGCCTTCGCCCCCCGCTCGAACAGCGCGCGCAGGACACAGCGGCCGATGCGGCCATAACCGTTGAGTGCAACTTTGTAGGGACGCAGGTGGGACATAGGCAGCTCTTGAACTCCGGCAGTTGAACGGGGCCGCTGCGCGGCCCATTCGCGGCACAAGGCCGCTCCTACAGGGGACGGCGTATGCAATACCCTGTAGGAGCGGCCTTGTGCCGCGAACGAGGGCCAAAGGCCCTCGCCTTCCTTGTATCAGTCTTCCAGCAGCTCTTCGGCAGTACCCAGGATGTTCTCCAGGGTGAAACCGAATTCTTCGAACAGTGCAGAGGCCGGGGCCGACTCACCGTAGGTGGTCATGCCAATGATGCGACCTTCCAGGCCGACGTACTTGTACCAGAAGTCGGCATGGGCGGCTTCGATGGCGATGCGCGCACCCACTTCCAACGGCAGCACGGACTGCTTGTAGGCAGCGTCCTGGGCGTCGAACACGCTAGTGCTTGGCATCGACACGACGCGCACCTTGCGGCCTTGCTCGGTCAGTTTGTCGAACGCCTGAACGGCAAGGCCCACTTCGGAGCCGGTAGCGATCAGGATCAGCTCAGGCTCGCCAGCACAGTCTTTCAGCACGTAACCGCCACGGGCGATGTCAGCGATCTGCTGGGCGTCGCGGTCCTGGTGCTGCAGGTTCTGACGCGAGAAGATCAGCGCCGAAGGGCCATCCTTGCGCTCCAGGGCATGCTTCCAGGAAACCGCCGACTCAACGGCGTCAGCTGGGCGCCAGGTGTCCAGGTTCGGCGTGCTGCGCAGGCTGGCCAGCTGCTCGATCGGCTGGTGAGTCGGGCCGTCTTCGCCCAGGCCGATGGAGTCGTGGGTGTAGACGTGGATCACACGCTGCTTCATCAGGGCAGACATGCGCACGGCGTTGCGGGCGTATTCCATGAACATCAGGAAGGTCGCACCGTAAGGCACCAGGCCACCGTGCAGGGCAACGCCGTTCATGATGGCGGTCATGCCGAACTCGCGCACGCCGTAGTACATGTAGTTGCCATTGGCATCTTCATGGCTGACGCCCTTGCAACCTTTCCACAGGGTCAGGTTGGAGCCGGCCAGGTCGGCCGAGCCGCCCAGCAGTTCCGGCAGCAGCGGGCCGAAGGCGTTCAGGGTGTTCTGGCTGGCCTTGCGGCTGGCAATGGTCTCGCCCTTGGCCGCGACTTCAGCAATATAGGCAGCGGCTTTTTCCGCGAAGTCGGCTGGCAGCTCACCGCTCAGGCGGCGCTTGAGTTCGCCTGCCAGCTCAGGGAAGGCAGCGGCGTAGGCGTCGAAGCGCTTGTTCCACTCGGCTTCGACCTTGGCGCCAGCGTCCTTGGCATCCCACTCGGCATAGATGTCGGCAGGGACTTCGAACGGACCGTGGTTCCAGTTCAGTTCCTTGCGCGCCAGGGCGATTTCGTCGTTGCCCAGCGGAGCACCGTGGCAGTCTTCCTTGCCCTGCTTGTTCGGCGAACCGAAACCGATGATGGTCTTGCAGCAGATCAGGGTCGGGCGATCGCTCTTGCGGGCGGTGTCGATGGCGGTACGGATCTCGTCGGCGTCGTGGCCATTGACGTTGCGGATCACCAGCCAGTTGTAGGACTCGAAACGCTTCGGCGTGTCGTCGGTGAACCAGCCTTCCACTTCACCGTCGATGGAGATGCCGTTGTCGTCATAGAAGGCAACCAGCTTGTTCAGGCCCAGGGTGCCGGCCAGCGAGGCGACTTCGTGGGAGATGCCTTCCATCATGCAGCCGTCGCCCAGGAACACGTAGGTGTTGTGGTCGACGACGTTGTGGCCTTCACGGTTGAACTGGGCGCCCAGTACCTTCTCGGCCAGGGCGAAGCCCACGGCATTGGCCAGGCCTTGGCCCAGCGGGCCGGTGGTGGTCTCCACACCCGGGGTGTAGCCGAACTCCGGGTGGCCCGGGGTACGGCTGTGCAGCTGGCGGAACGATTTGAGGTCATCGATGGTGACGTCGTAGCCGGTCAGGTGCAGCAGCGAGTAGATCAGCATCGAGCCGTGGCCGTTGGACAGCACGAAGCGGTCACGGTCGGCGAAACTCGGGTTGCTCGGGTTGTGCTTCAGATAGTCGCGCCAAAGCACTTCGGCGATATCCGCCATGCCCATGGGGGCACCTGGATGGCCGCTGTTGGCCTTTTGCACGGCATCCATGCTGAGTGCACGAATGGCGTTGGCACGTTCACGACGGCTGGGCATCGCTGATCTCCTGGGGGCTTGAATAGGTAGTGTTACGAAAAAGGCGGCCATTTTCGCCCACTGGGGGGGCTTGGGGCAATGACGTATGGTCGCAGTCGGGGGATTTTCCTGTGATTGGCATTCAATTCGGGGCAAAACCGGGTTAACCGTCCCGCCCATCACCCAATATCAAAACTTTTTGATATTGGCCTTGCTAGGGCATCGATGCCTGTCTAGACTGCCGCCCCATGAACCTCCGTGCGCAATCGATACCCGAGCAACGCGAAGCATTGGCCGCCCTGTGCAAAGCCAGTGGCGATGCGCTGCGCCTGAATGTTTTGCGCGCACTGGCCAACGATTCGTTCGGCGTGCTGGAGCTGGCGCAGATCTTCGACATCGGCCAGTCGGGCATGAGCCACCACCTGAAGGTGCTGGCCCAGGCCGAGCTGGTGGCAACCCGCCGCGAAGGTAACGCCATCTTCTATCGCCGTGCCCTGCCCGACGGCCTGCGCCTGGGCGGTCGGCTGCATGCGGCGCTGCTCGATGAAGTCGACGACCTGGTCCTGCCGCCCGATGTGCAGGCGCGGATCGCCCAGGTGCAGCAGCGCCGTGCGGCCACCAGCCAGGACTTCTTCCTGCGCGTTGAAGAAAAGTTTCGCGCCCAGCAAGACCTGATCGCCGGCCTGCCGCAGTACCGCGAAAGCCTGCTTGCGCTACTCGACAAACTGCATTTCGACCCGGCGGCCAGCGCCCTGGAGGTCGGCCCCGGTGATGGCGGCTTCCTCCCCGACCTGGCCCGGCGCTTCGCCCAGGTGACCGCCCTGGACAACAGCCCGACCATGCTCGAACTGGCGCGCCAGGTGTGCCAGCGCGAGGGGCTCGACAACGTGAACCTGCAGTTGGCCGATGCACTGGGTGCAACGGATGTGGCCGCCGACTGCGTTGTGCTGAACATGGTGCTGCACCATTTCAGCGACCCGGCCCTGGCCTTGCGCCAGTTGGCCAAACGGGTGAAGGCAGGCGGTAGTCTGCTGGTCACCGAATTGTGCAGCCATGACCAGGGGTGGGCGCGGGACGCCTGCGGCGACCTGTGGCTTGGCTTTGAACAGGACGACCTGGCCCGCTGGGCCAACGCTGCCGGGCTGGCCCATGGGGACAGCCTGTACGTAGGCTTGCGTAACGGTTTCCAGATCCAGGTCCGCCATTTCCAGCGGACGGCTGGCGACATACACCATCGGTAAATTTCAGGAACCTTCGAGATGAGCGAATACTCCCTTTTCACCTCCGAGTCCGTGTCCGAAGGGCATCCGGACAAGATCGCCGACCAGATTTCGGACGCCGTCCTTGATGCCATCATCGCTCAGGACAAATACGCCCGCGTAGCGTGCGAAACCCTGGTCAAGACCGGTGTCGCCATCATCGCCGGCGAAGTCACCACTTCGGCCTGGGTCGATCTTGAAGACCTGGTGCGCAAGGTCATCATCGACATCGGCTACAACAGCTCGGACGTCGGTTTCGACGGCGCCACCTGCGCCGTGATGAACATCATCGGCAAGCAGTCGGTGGACATCGCCCAGGGCGTGGACCGCTCCAAGCCGGAAGACCAGGGCGCCGGTGACCAGGGCCTGATGTTCGGCTATGCCAGCAACGAAACCGAAGTGCTGATGCCGGCACCGATCTGCTTCTCGCACCGTCTGGTCGAGCGCCAGGCCGAAGCGCGCAAGTCCGGCCTGCTGCCGTGGCTGCGCCCGGATGCCAAATCGCAGGTCACCTGCCGCTACGAAAACGGCAAGGTAGTCGGTATCGACGCCGTGGTGCTGTCGACCCAGCACAACCCGGAAGTGTCGCAGAAAGACCTGCAAGAAGCCGTGATGGAGCTGATCGTCAAGCACACCCTGCCTGCCGAGCTGCTGCACAAGGGCACCCAGTACCACATCAACCCGACCGGCAACTTCATCATCGGTGGCCCGGTGGGTGACTGTGGCCTGACCGGCCGCAAGATCATCGTCGACTCCTACGGCGGCATGGCCCGCCACGGTGGTGGCGCGTTCTCCGGCAAGGACCCGTCCAAGGTCGACCGTTCCGCTGCCTACGCCGGCCGCTACGTAGCCAAGAACATCGTTGCCGCCGGCCTGGCCGAGCGCTGCGAGATCCAGGTGTCGTACGCCATTGGCGTGGCGCAGCCGACCTCCATCTCGATCAACACCTTCGGCACCGGCAAGGTCTCCGACGACAAGATCATCCAGCTGGTGCGTGAGTGCTTCGACCTGCGTCCGTACGCCATCACCACCATGCTCGACCTGCTGCACCCGATGTACCAGGAAACCGCTGCCTACGGCCACTTCGGCCGTACCCCGCAGCAGAAGACTGTCGGCGACGACACCTTCACCACCTTCACCTGGGAGCGCACCGACCGCGCCCAGTCGCTGCGTGACGCTGCCGGCCTGTAAGTTTCCTGCAGCGCCAGACGAAAGCCCCTGCCGAGCGATTGGCAGGGGCTTTTTTGTGACATATCGGCTGACAATCGCGCGGCGGCAAGCGCCTGCAAACCTGCCTAGGCTGGAGGACTCACCCGCCATGCAAGGATGCTGGCCATGCCTTACCTGCTGCTTGTCCTGCTGTTTGCGCTACACACCCCACTGGCCAGCGCCACCTCATGCCCCGACTGGACCCCGCAACAGGCCGAGGCGGAAGTTGCGCAACTGCGCGCCACGCTTGCCCGATGGGACGAGCACTACCATCGCCAGGGTGCTGCCCTGGTCGCCGATGAACTGTACGACCAAAGCCGCGAGCGGCTGAATCACCTGCAGCAGTGCTTCGCGGTTGGCAGCAGCCCCTCCCCCTTGGCCAGCGCTCGCGGCGCGGTCCCCCACCCCGTGCCGCATACCGGCGTCGACAAGCTGGCAGACCGCCAGGCCGTGGCGCGATGGATGGCCGGCAAGACCGGTGTGTGGGTACAGCCCAAGGTCGACGGTGTTGCAGTTTCCCTCACTTACCAGCAGGGCCGATTGGTACAGCTGACCAGCCGGGGTGACGGTGTACACGGCCATGACTGGAGCCGACACATTCCACAACTCGGCGCAATCACCCGAGAGTTGCCCATGCCGGTAGACCTGCACTTGCAAGGTGAGCTGTATCTGCGCCTGAACGAACACGTACAAGCCAAGGCAGGCAGTGCCAACGCCCGCGGCACCGTGGCCGGGCTGCTCGCACGCAAGCAACTGACCGCCGAGCAAGGGGACACGATCGGCCTGTTTGTGTGGAGCTGGCCGCAGGGCCCCGGGCAACAGGCAGAACGCCTCGCACAGCTGGCACAACTGGGGTTCCCGGACAGCCTGCGTTACAGCATCGCCATCGACACGGCGGAGGACGCAGCACACTGGCGTGAGCACTGGTACCGCTCCCCCCTGCCCTTTGCCACCGACGGTGTGATCCTGCGCCAGGGCAGCCGGCCGCCCGCGCAGCGCTGGCAAGCCAAGGCGCCGTACTGGATCGCGGCCTGGAAATACCCCTATGTGCAAGCCTTGGCCGAGGTGCGCGACGTGCGCTTTAGGGTTGGCCGCACCGGCAGGGTCACGCCCATTGTGCATATGCAGCCGGTAACCCTCGATGACCGGCGTATTTCCCAGGTAAGCCTTGGCTCGCTGGGGCGCTGGCAAGCCTTGGATATCCGCCCCGGCGACCAGGTGGCCATCAGCCTGGCCGGGCTGACCATTCCACGCCTGGACCACGTCGTGCACCGCGCTGTCGAGCGCCAGCCACTGGCCGTGCCTGCACCCGACCAGCATCATGCCCACAGCTGCTGGCAGGCCAGCGAAGGCTGTGAAGAGCAATTCATTGCCCGGCTTGCCTGGCTTGGCGGAAAACAAGGCCTGGCCTTGCCCCGTATCGGGCCCGGCACATGGCGCCGGCTGGTCGAAGCGGGCCTGGTAACGTCGATGACCGACTGGCTGCATCTCGATGCCGAGCGCCTGCAGCAAGTACCCGGCATAAGCAGCCTGACGGCGGCACAGCTGCTAAGCAGCTTCGACCAAGCGCGCTCACGCCCTTTCGATCAGTGGCTGCGCGGCATTGGCGCGCCCGTCAGCAAGCATCTACAACTGACAGGCGACTGGGCAGAGCTGGCTTCACGCAGTACCGGGCAATGGCAAACCGTGCCCGGCATCGGCGCAAAACGCTCGCGCCAACTTGTGGATTTCTTCGCGGCTCCTGAGGTGCAAGCCGTTGCTGACCGGTTGGCAAAAACCGGCATAGAGGGGTTCCCGGGTACGCCCCAGCGCATTGAGCAATGATTTTTTACCATTTATCTCGTAGGAAAAACCCGAGATTAAAGCCGAACACCTCACCAAGGGTTCCTAAATGGGCAAAACCAAGGCAGGATTTCCACCAACTTTTGCTGCCCCGCCCCGTTCAGGAGGCTTTTCATGAAACGCATTTCGACTCTTTTCCTGCTCGCATCACTGGGTTTGGCTGCGGGAGCTGTACAAGCGGCCCAGCCGGACCCAGGCCTGACCGGTTGCGCCGCCAAGCGCAGCGCCATCGAGAACCAGTTGAAAATCGCCCGCGACCACGGCAACAGCGACCAGGTCGCCGGGCTGGAGGAAGCACTGCGTGGCGTGGACAACTGCACCGACGCGAGCCTGCGCAAAGAGCGTGAGCAGAAGGTGCTGGATGCACGTCACGAAGTGGCGCAGCGCGAAAAAGACCTGAAGAAAGCCGAGAAAAAAGGCGACGCGGAGAAGATCAACAAGCGCAAGGACAAACTTGCCGAATCGCGTAAAGAGTTGCAGGAAGCCGTGGACGATCTGGATCGCTGACAGCGATTTGCGTTGCCCTTACTGGCCTCATCGCCGGCAAGCCAGCTCCAACAGGTATCACACTGCCTTCAATTACTGCGCAGTACCTGTGTGAACTGGCTTGCCGGCGATGAGGCCACAGCAGGCCATCAATGATTACGAAACTCGGTATGGCACGCCTTGCACGCCGCTTCGACCTTATCCATCGGCGCTTTCAGCTGTGCAGCGTCCAGCGGCTGGCTGCGGCTGACATCGACCAGTTCGCCCGTGACGCTTTCCAGCTGCCGGGCCAGGTCATGAAAACGCGCCTGACGCTCCCATACCTCTGCGCGCGCGGCACTGTCACCGCCATCGCGCACCTGCGGAAAGTGCTGCCAGGGTTGATGCGACAGGCTGTCCAGCTTCAGCGCACCGTCGGCAAACTTCAGCCCGTCGAACGGCAACCGGCCACGCAGCATGCCGCCCAGATCTTCACTGGTCTTGAGCATGTCCTTGAATATCACCTTGCGTTTGCCCAGTGGCGAGTCCGGGTCAACCCGGTCACAACCACTCAGGGCCAGGGCGGCCAGCAGAACAACGGTCAATCGCTTCAACATCACGCTCACTTCGGCCTACGCAAATGGGCGGCCAGTATCGCTGCCCAAGGGCCAAACACCAATAGCCACATAAAAAACAGGGGCGAATTTTCATGTTCGCCCATGACAGGAATGCACACATGACATCTGCCCTGCGCCACCTGGCCTGGACACTCCCGGTGCTGGCTTTGCTGGCCGGCTGCAACGGCGGCGAAAGCGCCAAGCCCGAGCCCCACGCCATCGCCACCTACGCCCCGGCCACCTGGAAAGACCTGCCCGCAGTCAGCGACGAAGACCTGCTGGCCGGTTTCTACGCCTGGCGCAGCGGCTGTGAGAAGCTCAAGCGCGACCCGGTGTGGGCCGCCACCTGCGAAGCCGCCGGCAGCGACACGGCGAGCGCTGCCCAGGTGCGTACCTTCCTTGAGCAGAATCTGCAGGTTTATGGCCTGCGCTCCGCCGAGAACAATGCCAACGGCCTGATTACCGGTTACTACGAGCCGGTCTACCCCGGCAGCCTGAGCCAATCAGCCACCAACCATGTGGCGGTTTACGGCCCCCCGGATGACATGATCGTGGTCGACCTGGCCAGCGTCTACCCCGAGCTGAAGGGCAAGCGCCTGCGTGGTCGGCTCGATGGCCGGGTACTCAAACCATACGACACTGCCGAAGTGATCAACCGTAACGGCGTCAAGGCACCGGTGCTGGCCTGGCTGACCGACCCGATGGACCTGCAATTCCTGCAGATCCAGGGTTCGGGCCGGGTACAACTGGAAGACGGCCGTCAGCTGCGCCTGGGCTACGCCGACCAGAACGGCCACCCCTACAGGCCGATCGGCCGCTGGCTGGTGGAACAGGGCCAGCTGAAAAAAGAAGAAGTGAGCATGGGTGCGATTCATGCCTGGGCCCAGGCCAACCCACAGCGCGTACCAGAACTGCTGGCCAGCAACCCCAGCTACGTGTTCTTCAGCACCCGCCCGGACAGCAACGAAGGCCCGCGCGGTTCGTTGAACGTACCGCTGACAGCGGGCTACAGCGTGGCCATCGACCGCAAGGTGATTCCGCTGGGCAGCCTGTTGTGGCTTTCCACCACGCGCCCGGACGGCTCGCCAGTGGTGCGCCCGGTGGGTGCGCAGGACACTGGTGGCGCGATTGCGGGTGAAGTGCGTGCCGACCTGTTCTGGGGCACCGGGCCGGAAGCCGGCGAGCTGGCGGGGAACATGAAGCAGCAGGGGCAGATCTGGATGCTCTGGCCTAAAGGCCAGCCACTACCTGAGGTACCTAAGGTACCTTGATCGGGGGTGGATTCTTCGCGGGCTTGCCCGCTCCCACAGATACACCACAGCCCTTGAATACTGTGGTGTACCTGTGGGAGCGGGCAAGCCCGCGAAGAAGGCAACGCGGTTTCAGATGGAAACCACGAAGAACGACACGATAATTGCCAACCCGGCAAACCACACCAGCGAGCGCAAGGCCGCCCAATCGGCCAGGTAGCAGATGATGTAAAGCAAGCGGCTGGTGATGTACATCACCCCCAGCACATCCTGCGTCACCTGCTCGGCATTACCGACGATATCCGCCACCAGCACCGCAGCCGCAAACGCCGGGAATGCCTCGTAGCCATTCTGCTGCGCCGCATGGGCACGCCGTGGCAAGCCCGACAAGGTATCAAGGAAGGCTCGCGGGTCGTGATTGTCCTTGAGGCCGAACCGGCCGCTGGCCACCTTGGCGATCAAGGCACAAAGCGGGTTAAGCAGCAGCGCGATCAGGATGCACCACAGGGCAACGGTCATGCTCAGACTCCTTGTTCGATAATGGGTTAGAGCTTCATCACCAGCATGCCTGCCAGGACCAGCCCGCAAGCTAGGAGTCTCGGCCCGCCAAAAGGTTCTTTGAGGTAGCGCATACCCAGCAGCACCACCAGAATCACGCTCAACTCCCGCAATGCGGCCGCCTCGGCCACTGACCCCAGGTGCATGGCCCACAACACCAGGGCATAACTGAACAATACGCAGAACCCCACCGCCAGCCCCAGGCGCCATTGCGTTCGCCAGAACAGGACGAACGGTGCCCGCCGCGCCACGCTGGCCAGCAGCGGGAATTGCCAGGCACTGAGCAATGTCAGCCATACCAGGTAATCCCACGGTTTACCCCACAAGCGCACGGCCTGGCCGTCGAACCAGGTGTAGCAGCCGATGCACAGGCCGATCAGGGCCACCACCGGCAGCATCGACCAGGGCAGCCGGTCACCGCCGCCGCCCTGCCACAACAGGCAGGCCATGCCACATGGGATCAGCAGGATGCCGATGATCTGCTGCTGGCTCAGCGACTCCCCGGCAAAGGCCAGCGTCAGCCCCAGCACCACCAGCGGCGACAGCCCGCGCATCAGAGGATAGACCAGCCCCAGGTCGCCCACGCGGTAGGCCTTGATCAGCAGGTAGCGGTACAACTGCTCGGCCAGCGCCGAGGCTATCAGCCAAGGCCATATCTCAGCCGGCGGCACATCGACGAAGGCCACAGCCAGCACTGCGAACACCAGCGCCACCGTGTCCATGCTGGCGATCACCAGCAAGCGCTCGCCGCTGAATTTGATCAGGGTATTCCAGGTCGCATGCAGCAGGGCGGCGACCAGCACCAGGGATGTTGCCAACACGCCTTCTTGTCCTTATGGCTGATTATGGCTGTGAATATATAGCGTTCAGGGGGGCTTTGTGGGAGCGGGCATGCCCGCGAAGAATGCAACTCGGTGTATGGCACCGGCTGTGCCGGTGTTCGCGGGCACGCCCGCTCCCACAGGGTATCCCGTGCAGACTGTTACGGGAACGATTTGGACTAATTGGGTCAAACTCTGTGTCCCGAACCCCGCGCCAGGTCATCAAAGAACTGCCCGAGCCATTCGGGTAACGACTTGGAAGCCACTGTCACAGGATTCGGGATGCTTGAATTAGTTGCCGCGTTTATCTGCCTCACCACCCTCCTCACCTATGTAAATTACCGCTTCATCGGCCTGCCCCCCGCCATTGGCGTGATGGTCACGGCGTTGCTGTTCTCCCTGATGCTGCAGGGCCTGAGCCTGATCGGCTTCCCTGGCCTGGAAGAACGCGTCGAAGGGCTGATGAACCAGATCGATTTCAACGACCTGCTGATGCACTGGATGCTGGCGTTCCTGCTGTTTGCCGGCGCACTGCACGTGAACCTCAGCGATCTGCGCAGTTACCGCTGGCCGATCGGTTTGCTCGCGACAATCGGGGTGCTGATTGCCACCGTGGTCATCGGTTACCTGTCGCACTGGGTATTCGCGATGTTCGGCTGGCAAGTGCCACTGATCTACTGCCTGCTGTTCGGTGCGCTGATCTCGCCTACCGACCCGATTGCCGTGCTGGGCGCGCTGCGTACCGCCAACGCCTCCAAACCGCTGAAAACCACCATCGTCGGCGAGTCACTGTTCAACGATGGCACCGCGGTGGTGGTGTTCACCGTATTGCTGGGCATCATCCAGCTGGGTGAAACGCCGAGCATGACCGACACGGCGATCCTGTTCGCCCGCGAGGCCATCGGCGGCGTGGTGTTTGGTGGCCTGATCGGCTACGCCACCTACCGCATGATCAAGAGCATCGAGCAGTACCAGGTGGAAGTCATGCTGACGCTGGCGCTGGTCATCGGCGGCTCGGCCATGTGCTACGAGCTGCACGTCTCGGCGCCGATCGCCATGGTGGTGGCCGGCCTGATCATCGGCAACCTGGGGCGCAACCTGGCGATGAACGACATGACCCGTCGCTACATGGACGGTTTCTGGGAGCTGATCGATGACATGCTCAACGCCCTGCTGTTCGCGCTGATCGGCCTTGAGCTGCTGCTGTTGCCGTTCAACTGGATGCACCTGGCGGCCGGCAGTGTGCTGGCGCTGGCGGTGCTGCTGTCGAGGCTGCTGACCGTGGCCCCGGCCATTGTGTTGCTGCGCCGCTGGCGCCCGGTGCCCAAAGGCACGGTGCGGGTGCTGACCTGGGGCGGCCTGCGTGGCGGGGTGTCGGTGGCACTGGCGCTGTCGCTGCCACTGGGCGCGGAGCGTGACCTGCTGCTGTCGATCACCTACATCGTGGTGTTGTCGTCGATCCTGGTGCAGGGCTTGAGCATCGGGCGGGTGGTGCGCAAGGTCAGCGCCCAGCCGTAAGATTTTCGGGGCCGCTTTGCGGCCCCAAAAAATCGTCACTCGACTGCCGAATCCGGGAACTGGTCCTGGACATACTTGATCTCGGTGCGCCCGTGCGCTGCCGGCAAGCCGTCTTCACCGAGATTGACGAACACCATCTTGTCGACGGTCAGAATGCTCTTGCGGGTGATCTTGTTGCGCACTTCGCACTTGAGGGTGATCGAGGTGCGGCCGAACTCTGTGGCAGTGATGCCCAGCTCGATGATGTCACCCTGGCGCGAAGCGCTGACGAAGTTGATTTCCGATATGTATTTGGTCACGACGCGCTGGTTGCCCAGCTGGACGATGGCGTAAATGGCCGCCTCTTCGTCGATCCAGCGCAACAGGCTGCCACCGAACAGGGTGCCATTGGGGTTGAGGTCTTCGGGTTTAACCCACTTGCGGGTGTGAAAGTTCATCTGTACTCCTGACCTGCTTGGCTAACGTGTAGCAATGATGGCAGAGCGGCCGCCATCGCTCCATTGAACATCGACTATCGTCTCGATTAATCGACAGAAAACCTTGGGCAAGTGGCCGCGCGCGGCTATAATCTGCGCCGTTTCACATGGTCGCCCACTGCGGCGCCATGCCCGCCACCTGTCCGAGGGGCGCTGCAGCAGGCTAGGCCTGTCAGGCTCGGATGGGGCGTTGCTCGCTCTCGCGGGCGCTTAACGCACAACGGCGCCCATTCGCACACTACGAATGGAGGCTCTCATGAGCGCTGTAAACACGCCTGCTGGTTTTACCGATTTCAAAGTCGCTGACATCTCCCTGGCCGCTTGGGGCCGTCGCGAAACCATCATCGCCGAATCGGAAATGCCAGCCCTGATGGGCCTGCGTCGCAAGTACCTGACCGAGCAACCGCTCAAGGGTGCGAAGATCCTGGGCTGCATCCACATGACCATCCAGACCGCCGTGCTGATCGAAACCCTGGTAGCCCTGGGTGCCGAAGTGCGCTGGTCGTCCTGCAATATCTTCTCGACTCAAGACCAGGCTGCCGCGTCCATCGCCGCCGCCGGCATCCCGGTATTCGCCTGGAAAGGTGAAACCGAAGAAGAGTACGAGTGGTGCCTGGAGCAGACCATCCTGAAAGATGGCCAGCCATGGGACGCCAACATGATCCTCGACGACGGCGGCGACCTGACCGAGCTGCTGCACCAGAAGTACCCGCAGGTACTGGACCGCGTGCACGGTGTAACCGAAGAGACCACCACTGGCGTACACCGCCTGCTGGACATGCTGGCCAAAGGCGAGCTGAAAGTCCCGGCGATCAACGTCAACGACTCGGTCACCAAGAGCAAGAACGACAACAAGTACGGCTGCCGTCACAGCCTGAACGACGCCATCAAGCGTGGTACCGACCACCTGCTGTCGGGCAAGCAAGCCCTGGTGATCGGCTACGGTGACGTGGGCAAGGGCTCGGCCCAGTCCCTGCGTCAGGAAGGCATGATCGTCAAGGTCACCGAAGTTGACCCGATCTGCGCCATGCAGGCCTGCATGGACGGCTTCGAGCTGGTCTCGCCGTTCATCGACGGTATCAACGACGGCACCGAAGCCAGCATCGACAAGGCCCTGCTGGGCAAGATCGACCTGATCGTCACCACCACCGGTAACGTCAACGTCTGCGATGCCAACATGCTCAAGGCCCTGAAGAAGCGTGCCGTGGTCTGCAACATCGGCCACTTCGACAATGAGATCGACACCGCCTTCATGCGCAAGAACTGGGCCTGGGAAGAGGTCAAGCCGCAGGTACACAAGATCCACCGTACCGGCGCTGGCAGCTTCGACCCGCAGAACGACGACTACCTGATCCTGCTGGCCGAAGGCCGCCTGGTCAACCTGGGTAACGCCACTGGCCACCCAAGCCGCATCATGGACGGTTCGTTCGCCAACCAGGTGCTGGCACAGATCTTCCTGTTCGAGCAGAAGTACGCCGACCTGTCGGCCGAGAAGAAAGCCGAGCGCCTGACTGTTGAAGTACTGCCGAAGAAACTCGACGAAGAAGTGGCCCTGGAAATGGTCCGCGGCTTCGGCGGCGTGGTTACCAAGCTGACCAAGCAGCAAGCCGACTACATCGGCGTGACCGTCGAAGGCCCGTTCAAGCCGCACGCCTACCGCTACTAAGTAGTCGCAGGCAACGCTTCGCAACGATGCCCAAGCCAGGCCGGCCCACACCGCCCTGGCTTTTACTTGCAGCCTGCCGCTTGAAGCAGGCTGCTTGAGGAACGAGTAATGTCACAAGAACGCCGCTACAGTTTCGAGTTCTTCCCGACCAAGACCGACGCCGGTCACGAAAAGCTGATGGGCGTCGCCCGCCAGCTGGCCACCTACAACCCGGACTTCTTCTCCTGCACCTACGGTGCCGGTGGCTCGACCCGCGACCGCACGCTGAACACCGTGCTGCAGCTGGAAAGCGAAGTGAAGGTACCGGCCGCACCGCACCTGTCGTGCGTGGGCGACTCCAAGGACGACTTGCGCGCCCTGCTGGCGGAATACAAGGCTGCCGGCATCAAGCGCATCGTCGCCCTGCGTGGCGACCTGCCATCGGGCATGGGCATGGCCAGTGGCGAACTGCGCTACGCCAGCGACCTGGTCGAGTTCATCCGCCAGGAAACCGCTGACCACTTCCACCTGGAAGTGGCCGCCTACCCGGAAATGCACCCACAGGCGCGCAATTTCGAAACCGACCTGGCCAACTTCGTGCACAAGGTCAAGGCTGGCGCCGACAGCGCCATCACCCAGTACTTCTTCAACGCCGACAGCTACTTCTACTTCGTCGAGCGCGCACAGAAGCTGGGCGTGGACATCCCGGTGGTACCCGGCATCATGCCGATCACCAACTACAGCAAGCTGGCGCGCTTCTCCGACGCCTGTGGCGCCGAGATCCCGCGCTGGATCCGCAAGCAGCTGGAAGCCTATGCCGACGACACCACCAGCATCCAGGCATTTGGCGAAGAAGTGATTACCCGCATGTGCGAACAGCTGCTGCAAGGCGGCGCACCGGGCCTGCACTTCTACACCTTGAACCAGGCCGAGCCAAGCCTGGCGATCTGGAACAACCTGAAGCTGCCGCGCTGAAACTTTTTGGCAAAGTCTGCTTAAGAAATGATTAAGGCTTTGGTCATAGACTAAAGCCTTATTCATTTCCGGGTTACAGGTCTTGCCAGCCATGCAGCATCCCCAGCCATCGCGCCCACAACTTGTCTACCTGGCTTTTGGTCCGGCAACCTACCATCAGGAAGCCTGCTTCAGCATCGTCAGCGCCCTCGCCCACCTGGGCCCGGCAGCAGGCGAAGCCATGGACATCCAGGTATACACCGACAACCCGCAGCCCTACGCCAGGCTGCCCGTCACGGTCCACTTGCTGGACGAAGCCACGCGCCAGGCATGGAACGCCCCACACGGTTATCATTTTCGCAGCAAGCATGTGCTGCTGCGCCAAGTGCTGCAGCAACACCCGCTGGCCGTGCTGATCGACACCGACACCTTCTTCCGCACATCGCCGCTGCAGCTGTTCGCCCGGGTGGCCCCTGGCAAGCTGCTGTGCAATGCCATCGGCCCACGCTATGGTGCGAACCAGAAGTGCCTGCTGTACAAGAACCTGCTGTCCATACTGCAAGCCCGGGGCCTGGCCGACTGCCAGATGCCACTGGTCAATTCTGGGGTAATCGGCCTCACAGCCGCGGACGCCAGCACCCTGGACCGTTCCATCGACCTGATGGACGAGTTCCACCCGCTGGCGCGCGAGGCGTACACACTCGAAGAGTTCTGCCTGGCGGTGGCGGCCTACCGCAAACTGGAGCTGGCCGAGTGCACCGATGTCATTCACCACTACTGGAGCCGCAAGGCGCAGTTCCGCGCCAAGATCCAGGCCTGGTTGCGCAAACACGGCCATGACCCGCTGAGCCAGGCGGCGCTGGCCGACGTCGCCTTGGTCAATGACCAGCTACCACGGCCGCCAGCCCTGCACCGCCTGGGCTACAAGGCGCTGAGCCTGACCCTGCCGCGCCACGAGCGCCAGTTTGCCCGCGAGCTGCTGTATGGGTGCTACCCCTACCCCAACGAATTCGACCTCGCCTGCGCGCCGGCCTGGTGGGACAAAGCCCTGGAAAACCTCAATGCCCGTCATGGCCAGGTGCAGCCCGAGCAACTGCGCCAGTGCTTGCGCCACCCGGGGTTGCGCCTGTCGTTGGGCGAACGGCGCAAAGAGATCGAGGTGCATCTGCTGAGGTCTGGAAAGTAGCGGTAATCCTGTGGGAGCGGGTTTACCCGCGAAGGGGCCAGCACAGGAGAACACTCCCGCCTCTGGCCTTGATTCGGCCGAGCGCGTAATCTCCGGCCATGCCACTCGTCGCCCGCCTGTTCTGGATCCTGCTGCTCGCCTGCCTGAGCCCGTTGGCCCTGGGCGAGCGCCTGCGCCTGGTATCCGATGACTGGGCGCCCTACATTTATCAGCACGATGGCCAACCACGCGGTATCGACTACGAAGTCACCACCGAGGTATTAAAACGCCTGGGTGTCGAAGTGGAATGGCAGTTCCTGCCGTGGAAGCGCTGCCTGGCAATGATCGAGCAAGGCATGGCCGACGGCATTCTGGACATCTTCCAGAGCGAAACCCGGCGCCCCTATCTGGTGTACGCCCCCGAGCCCTTGTCGGAGGTCGAGTTCGTGCTGTTCCAGGCCCGTGCACGCCGCCATGCCGTGGCCGGGCCCGAAGACCTCACAGGCCTCACCGTAGGCACCTCGCCCGGCTATGCCTATGGCGCTGCGTTCAACCAGGCCACACATTTTCGACGTGAAGCAGCGCCGACCCAGGAAGCCAACTTCGGCAAACTGCTGCTGGGCCGTATCGACCTGGCAATCACCGACCGCGTGGTCGGGCATTACCTGATCCGGCAGCTGGGCATGGAACAGCAAGTCGAGGAACTGCCGCCGGTGATCAACCGCCAGGCCCAGTACCTGGGGCTGGTGCGCAAGCCGGGGCGCGAAACACTGGCCCTGGCCTTTGCCGAAGAACTGCAGCGCTTCAAGCAGGAACCGGCCTTTGCCGCCATCAGCCACCGGTACACAGGCGACATCGGAAACATTCTCAACGCCGTTGAGCAGCAGGAAAGCAGCACAGCGCGATAGCTCTGTTATACTCGGGCCTTCCCGCCCGGCTCACGCCCGGACGCTCGGCCTCGCAACAGGCATCCCGATCGGCACCGACGCCCCCTGGCGTTCCCCTCCGTTTCCCGGATGTGCAGTGAAAGCCCAGCTGGACCGGACGCGATCGCATCCCACCGATGCCCGTCGCGCCAGGCAGAACATCCCAACGGGCCCAGCCCACACGAGAACAGGATCGCCCATGTCCTTTGCTTCCCTCGGTCTCTCCGAGGCTCTTGTCCGCGCTATCGAGGCTGCGGGCTATACCCAGCCGACCCCCGTGCAACAGCGGGCGATTCCCGCCGTGTTGCAAGGCCGCGACCTGATGGTTGCCGCACAGACAGGTACTGGTAAAACCGGCGGCTTCGCCCTGCCGATTCTCGAGCGCCTGTTCCCGGCCGGCCACCCCGACAAGTCGCAGCGTCACGGCCCGCGCCAGCCGCGCGTGCTGGTGCTGACCCCGACCCGCGAGCTGGCAGCCCAGGTGCACGACAGCTTCAAGGTTTATGCCCGTGACCTGCCACTGGTCAGCGCCTGCATCTTCGGCGGCGTTGGCATGAACCCGCAAGTCCAGGCGATTGCCAAAGGCGTTGACGTGCTGGTTGCCTGCCCGGGCCGCCTGCTCGACCTGGCCGGCCAAGGCAAGGTCGACCTTGCCCATGTGGAAATCCTGGTGCTCGACGAAGCCGACCGCATGCTCGACATGGGCTTCATCCACGACGTCAAGAAGGTACTGGCACGCCTGCCATCCAAGCGCCAGAACCTGCTGTTCTCGGCCACCTTCTCCAAGGACATCACCGACCTCGCCGACAAGCTCCTGCACAACCCGGAGCGTATCGAGGTCACGCCGCCGAACACCACCGTCGAGCGTATCGAGCAGCGCGTCTACCGCCTGCCCGCCAGCCACAAGCGTGCGCTGCTGGCACACCTGATCACCCTGGGTGCCTGGGAACAGGTATTGGTGTTCACCCGTACCAAGCACGGCGCCAACCGCTTGGCCGAGTACCTTGAAAAACAAGGCCTGACCGCCGCCGCGATTCACGGCAACAAGAGCCAGAACGCCCGCACCAAGGCCCTGGCCGACTTCAAGGCCAACAGCGTGCGTGTACTGGTCGCCACCGACATCGCCGCCCGCGGCCTGGACATCGATCAGTTGCCCCACGTGGTCAACTTCGAGCTGCCGAATGTCGAGGAAGATTACGTACACCGTATCGGTCGTACTGGTCGCGCCGGTCGTTCGGGCGAGGCCATTTCGCTGGTCGCACCAGATGAAGAAAAGCTGCTCAAGAGCATCGAGCGGGTAACCCGGCAGAAGATCGCGGACGGCGACCTGATGGGCTTTGACGCCAGCCAGGTGGAAGCCGAGAAACCCGAAGTACGCGAGCGCCCGCAGGGCAACGGCCGTGGCGGTCGCAACCAGCAGGCCCGTGGCGAAGGGGGTAAAGACTCCAACGGCGGCCGCAAGGACAAAGGCAAGGATAAAGGCAGGGCCAAGCCACAGGCTGCCGACAAGCCGGCCGACAAGGAAAAGAGCGGCGACAAGCAACAGCAGCCGCGTAAACCGCGTGACAAAAAGCCGCGCCAGCCACAGCAGCAGGCCAGCAGCAACAGCGAGCCTAAAGCACAGGTTAACCGCGACCCGGAAGTATTCCTGGACGACGACGTCGACAACTTCGGCAACCGTGCCGACTATGTCAGCCCGTACCAAGGCAAGAACCAGGGCCGCAATCGCCGCCCAGGCGGTGGTGCTGGCCAAGCCCAGGGTACCGGCCAACGTAGCAACACCGGGGGCCAGGGCCAGGCTCGCAGTGGCGGCCAGCAACGCAATGGTGGCAGTGCCGGCGGCGAAAAACGCCCGCCCCGCGCCAACAACGGTGGGGGTGCCCGTCGTGATGGCGGCGGTGGCCGTGGTCGCCCGAACCGTGACGATGCTGCCCGGCAAGAGCCGGCCGTGAGCAACCAGCGCCAGCCGGAAAAACAGCCGGTGATCATCCGCAAGGAATCCAAACTCGACCGTTTCCCAACGCCTGAGCAACTGGATGACCTGCCAAGCCGCCCGCGTGGCGAGAAGCCTGCGCTGCTCACCCGCAAAGGCTGATAGAAAGCATGAGGGGGCTGCTTCGCAGCCCCCTCGGTCTTTCACTTAAAGCAGATTACTTCTGCTTCACACCTTCAACACTGATATCCAGGTCCAGGGTCTGCGAAGTCGCGCCTGGGCCCTTGATGCCGAAGTCGTTCAGGTTAAGGGTAGTGGTGGCGTTGAAACCAGCGCGCTCACCGCCCCATGGGTCCTTGCCTTCACCGTTGAAGGTGGCCTTGAAGGTGACTGGCTTGGTCACGCCGTGCAGGGTCAGGTCGCCGGTCACGTCAGCAGTCTTGGCACCCGTCGACTTGACGGCAGTAGAGACGAACTTGGCTTCAGGGTACTTCTTCACGTCGAGGAAATCGGCGCTGGCAATGTGCTTGTCACGCTCGGCGTGGTTCGACCACAGGCTGGCGGTTTTCAGGTCGACGCTGATCTTGCTGGCTTCTGGCTTGGCGCTGTCCCAAGTGAAGTTGCCGTCGAAGTCCTTGAAGGTACCGTGGATGAAGCTGTAGCCCAGGTGGCTGATTTTCCAGTCGACGAACGCGTGCTGGCCTTCCTTGTCGATCTTGTACTCGGCAGCCATTACCTGGCCGGCGGAAAGCAGAGCGGTACCGAGCGCCAGAGCGGCAAAAGTCTTTTTCAACATCCTTATTTCCTTCCTATGCAATTGAGGTTGAGAGTCAAGCTTTGCGGCCCAACATGCGAGTCAGGGTCGCGTCACGGTCGATGAAATGGTGCTTGAGCGCTGCCAGGGCATGCAGCACGGCAAAAATCACCAGGCCCCAGGCCAGCCAGAGATGAATCACACCCGCAACATCTGCCTGGTCAGGCAGGTCGCTGATCAGTGCCGGCACTTCGAACAGGCCAAACACCGGAATGCCGACGCCGTCGGCGGTAGAAATCAGGTATCCGGCAGCCATTACCGCAAACAGACCCAGGTACAGGGCCAGATGGCCAAGCTTGGCCGCCAGGCGCGTGACTGCGCCATGGTTGGCGGGGGCAGGTGGTGGCGGGCTGATGAAACGCCAGACTACCCGCAGCAGCATCACCGCCAGCAACACCAGGCCGATGCTTTTGTGCAGGTCCGGGCCGGCTTTGCGCCAAGGGCTGTAATAGTCGAGGCCGACCATCCACAGGCCCAGGCCGAACAGGCCGAAGACTGCCAGCGCCACGCCCCAGTGCAGGATGATGCTGACCACGCCGTAGCGAGAAGGTGAATTGCGCAGTTGCATGTTGGCGTGTATCCCCGTGAAAGCTGTGCACAGACTAACGCGTAACGTATCGAATAAAAGCGGAAAAAGTTGCTTCGGTTTATCGAGAAATCCGATATGTATTCTGTAAGCTTGCCATTAAGGAAACATTAACGATAGTCGGGGAAGTTGAGGTTGCCAGTACAGGCCTCTTCGCAGCACAAGGCTGCTCCTACAGGGGTATGCGGTGCCTGTAGGAGCAGCCTTGTGCTGCGAAGGGGCCGGCACTGTCGATCAATCAGCCAGCCTTGGCCTGGGTATTGGCCACAGGTTTCTTGGTCGGCTCGGATTTGGCAGTTGCCTTCCTGGTTTCGGCAGGCTTGTGCGCCGGCGCATGCTTGATCGGGGCGGCCTTGGTTGCCGCAGGCTTGGCAGCCGCTTCCTTGATGACAGGTGCAGGTGCTGCCGGAGCCGGCGCGGCCTGGGGAGCAGGCGCAGGTGCCGGCGCCACTTCCTCTGCCTTGGCGATTGGCTCAGCCTTCACCTCTGGCGTATCCGCCCCGCCAAACAGGCGTTTGAAGAAACCTGGCTTGTCCTGCCTGGCCTCTTCGGCCTGCTTCGGCTCAGCCTTGACCGGCGGTTTGTCAGCCTTGTCGGCCTTGTCGGACGAACCACCGAACATATTGGAGAAGAACCCGCCCTTGCTATCCTTGGCTGCCGCGGCCCCTGCCGCCGCAACCGGCACCGCCTTGGCGGGGTCGAACGACTTCCCGGCCAACAGGTCCTGTGCCTGGCTGGCCGCACGCTGGCCACTGCGCAGGGCGCCTTCCAGGGTGCCCGGGTACAGGGCATCGGTGTGTTCACCGGCAAAGGTGATGCGCTGCACCGGGCGCTCCCACAGGCGCCAGTATTTGCTGATCTGCCCCGGGCCGTAGGCCAGGTAAGCGCCGCCGGTACCGGCGTCAGTGCTGTAGCGCTTGACCTCGTAACCGGTGAAGGCACCACGGGCCTGCGGGTAGAACGCATGCAGGCGGATCAACACCTGATCGACCATCTGCTTGTCGCCGAACGCCTGCAGCAGGCGGGCGTTGTCCCCGGAAAGGTTGATCACCACGTTGGCGCCGCCCTTGAGCGCTGGCTCGATCCACAGCATGCCGAGGCCGGCGTTGCTGAAGATTTCGCCCGACATGCGCGCGCGGCTTTCCCACACAGGCTTCTTGAACTTGAGCATCAGCTGGTCGCGCCAGCCATAGTTGGTGCCTCTGAGCGCTGCCACGTGCTGGGTGTCCAGGCCCGGGGTCATCTGGATCTTGGCCAGGGCACGCAGCGGCACGGCCATGACCAGGTAATCCGCCTGGTAGCCAACGCTACCGACTTTTACCGTTACGCCATCCTTGTCCTGGACGATGGCGGTGACCGGCGAGCTGGTCTTGATGGTCTTCAGCTGCTTGACGAAGGCCTGGGCCAGCACCGGGCTGCCACCGGGCAGGCGCGCGGCACGCAGGTCACGGTCGCTGACACCGCGGTACACACGGTTCTGCTGGGCGAAATACAGCAGCGACAGGCGCGACGGTTCATCGTAACGGGTACGGATCTGCTGGTTGACCAACTGACGGGCGGTGGCCGGCAGTTGAAGTTTGTCCAGCCAGGTGGAGACGTTGATCTGGTCGAGGGCGAACAGCGTGCTGGTTGCCTGCGGGTTCAGCGGGTCATCGATCGAACGGGCCAGGTCATCAAGGGTTTTCTCGTAGCGCTTGAGCGCTTCGGCGGTAGCCGGTTGCTTGGTGGCCAGGTCGGTGGCGCTGAAGTACTCACCGTCGATCAGGTAACCGGGGGTACGCACGAACTCCGGAGCTGGCAGTGTTTCTAGCTTGAAACGGTCAAGGTACTGGTTGAGCACCGGCTGCGCCTTGGCATTGCCGATCCACTCGCTGGTGGCCAGGCCCGAACGCCCGCCCATGCCCGACTTGGCCTCCAGCAGGGTCACCTGCCAGCCTTTGTTCTGCAGCTCGTAGGCTGCCGTCAGGCCCGCCAGGCCGCCACCCACGACAATCGCCGTGGGCGTCTTGTCCTTAGCCAGCGCGGCGCCGCTGGAGACACCAATCAATACCAACGCGCACAGGCGCACCCAAGCAGCAGCCATGTCGGCGGACTCCGAGTCAGAGGTTACAGAAACGGGGAGAGGCAGGAATGCCCCGGGAAGATGCGTTAAGAATACGTCAGGTCCGACCACCCTGCCAGCGCAGTGACATCAAGTCCTTTTGGCAACTGACATTTTTGCCAGTAGCCATGTCACACGGCGGCAGAGGAAGCTGGCGAAACTGGCCAGAAGCCCCGCCAGGAGGGCATGCGCATGATCTTCGAGGAGCACTTCCAACACGTCGAACGGCAGTTTCTATGGCACAAGCAGACACTTCATACAGCCTCCGGCCTGAGTATCCGCTCCAACAGCACCTCGTGGACCGGCTTTCATGAAGCGTTCAAGGGTGAAGACGGCACCGAGCTGGTCATCGGGGAACACAGCGACGTGGAAATCGTCTTCGCCCAGGAAGTCGAGTGCCTGCGCCTGGAATACTACGTGGTCAGCGACTTTCTCTGCGACGACCTGCACATGCTGTTCGATGCTGAAAGAGTAGATTGCGACCTGGCCACCCCGATACCGCGCAACTTCTACTGGCTCACAGTGGAAGGCAGCGGGTTTCGCGACCTGCGCCCTGGCCCCATCGCCACGAACCCCTACCACCAGGTGATCGACGGCCCCTTCCGCCGCCTGACCATCTCCACTTCGCAGGCCGGTACCGTGCACATCCGGCGGCTCGAATGGACCGGCACCC
This sequence comes from Pseudomonas sp. YNh, assembly GCF_037993085.1. NCBI lineage: Bacteria > Pseudomonadati > Pseudomonadota > Gammaproteobacteria > Pseudomonadales > Pseudomonadaceae > Pseudomonas > Pseudomonas sp. YNh. Next base: position 255,501 of record NZ_JBBMRJ010000002.1, read on the forward strand.
ACCGCCATTGAAAGGCAGCGGTTGTCCTGCCTTGCGGCATTGCTTAGGCTTACGCGGTCGAACCACGCCGCAAAGCCAGGAGAAGTGCCCATGGGCCTCAACGATCAGTGGATGCAACGCGACCTCAAGGTCCTGTGGCACCCCTGCACCCAGATGAAAGACCACGAGCAGCTGCCGCTGATCCCGATCAAGCGCGGCGAAGGCGTGTGGCTGGAGGACTTCGAAGGCAAACGCTACCTGGACGCGGTGAGCAGTTGGTGGGTCAATGTGTTCGGCCACGCCAACCCGCGCATCAACCAGCGCATCAAGGACCAGGTCGACCAACTGGAGCACGTGATCCTGGCCGGTTTCAGCCATCAGCCGGTCATCGAGCTGTCTGAACGCCTGGTGGCCATGACCCCGGCCGGTCTCGACCGGGTGTTCTACGCCGACAACGGCTCGTCCTGCATCGAAGTGGCGCTGAAGATGAGCTTCCACTACTGGCAGAACGTCGGCAAACCGGACAAGAAGCGCTTCGTCACCCTGACCAACAGCTACCACGGCGAAACCATCGCCGCGATGTCGGTAGGTGATGTGCCGCTGTTCACCGAAACCTACAAGGCGTTGCTGCTGGACACGATCAAGGTGCCCAGCCCCGACTGCTACCTGCGCCCAGAGGGCATGAGCTGGGAAGAGCACTCTCGCAACATGTTCGCCGCCATGGAGCAGACCCTGGCCGAGCACCACGCCTCGATCAGCGCCGTGATCGTCGAGCCGCTGATCCAGGGTGCCGGCGGCATGCGCATGTACCACCCGGTGTACCTCAAGCTGCTGCGTGAGGCCTGCGACCGCTACGACGTGCACCTGATCCACGATGAAATTGCCGTGGGCTTTGGCCGTACCGGCACGATGTTCGCCTGCGAACAGGCCGGCATCCGGCCAGATTTCCTGTGCCTGTCCAAGGCCCTGACTGGTGGATACCTGCCGCTGGCCGCCTGCCTGACCACCGACAAGGTCTACCAGGCGTTCTATGACGACTACCCGACCCTGCGCGCGTTCCTGCACTCGCACAGCTACACTGGCAACCCGCTGGCGTGCGCTGCGGCGCTGGCGACCCTGGACATCTTCGAACAGGACAACGTGATCGAGACCAACAAGGCCTTGGCCACGCGCATGGCCACTGCCACTGCGCACCTTGCCGATCATGCACACGTTGCCGAAATCCGCCAGACCGGCATGGCCCTGGCCATCGAGATGGTCAAGGACAAAGCTGGCAAGGTGGCGTACCCCTGGCAAGAGCGACGTGGCCTGAAGGTGTTCGAACACGCCCTGACCCGCGGCGCCCTGCTACGCCCGCTGGGTAGCGTGGTGTATTTCCTGCCGCCGTACGTGATCACCCCGGAGCAAATCGACTTCCTTGCAGAAGTTGCCAGCGAAGGCATCGACATCGCCACCCGCGACAGCGTCAGTGTTGCCGTACCGGCCAACTTCCACCCCGACTTCCGCGACCCGGGCTAGGCCCGGCAATTCGCCACACCACTTTTCCTGTGGGAGCGGGCGTGCCCGCGAACAAGGGCGAAGCCCTTGCCAGGCACCGCAGCGCCTGATTCGCGGCGGTTCGACGCATCGACACGCCCGCTCCCACAGGGAATCTGTGTCTCTCTATTTACCGAGCAAACCCATGAGACTGTCCCGCTTCTTCATCGACGCCCCCCTGAGCCTTGGCGAGCATGACCTGCCCGAAGCCCAGGCCCACTACATCGGCCGCGTACTGCGCATGGCCCCCGGCGACGCCGTGCAGCTGTTCGACGGCAGCGGCCAGGAATACCTCGGCCAGTTGCTTGAAGTGGGCAAGAAAACCGTACGCGTCAGCCTCGACCGGGCCCTCGCCGGCCAGGCCGATTCACCGTTGCACGTGCACCTCGGCCAGGGCCTGTCCCGTGGCGAGCGCATGGACTGGGCTATCCAGAAAGCCACCGAGCTTGGCGCCAACGAGATCACCCCGATCGTCAGCGAACGCTGCGAAGTGCGGTTGAAAGACGAGCGCGCCGACAAGCGCCTGGCCCACTGGCGCCAAGTGGCGATCAGCGCCTGCGAACAATGCGGCCGCTCTACCTTGCCGATCATCCATCCACCCGTGACCCTGGCCGAATGGCTGGGCAGCACCCAGGCGGACCTGAAACTGGTCCTGCACCCGGTGGCCGAGCCGCTTACCAGCCACGAAAAACCTGCGACCCTGGCGTTTCTGATCGGCCCCGAAGGCGGCCTGAGCGAGGCCGAAGTCGAGCAGGCCAAAGCGTCCGGCTTCCACGCCGCCCGCCTTGGGCCACGGGTGCTGCGCACCGAAACTGCGCCAGTGGTGGCGCTATCGGTAGCACAGCAATTGTGGGGGGATTTTTAACTAGAGCACGTAGAACGACACCGCCACGAAGTGCAGCAGGCTGCCGGTAATCACGAACAGGTGCCAGATGCCGTGCGCGTGGCGCAAACGGCTGTCGAGCGCGAAGAAGATGATGCCCACGGTGTAGAACACCCCGCCGGCGGCCAGCCAGGCAAAGCCGGCGCCGCCCAGCGAGTGCAGCAACGGCTTCACTGCCACCAGCACGATCCAGCCCATCACGGCATAAATGATGATAGACAGGACCCGCGCTTCGGAGCGCGGCTTGATCTCCTGCAACATGCCGATCACCGCCAGCCCCCAGACCACGCCGAACAGGCTCCAGCCCCAGGGGCCACGCAGACTGACCAGGCAGAATGGCGTGTAGCTACCGGCGATCAGCAGGTAGATCGACAGGTGATCGAGCTTGCGCATGATCACCTTCGCCCGCCCGCGGGTGCTGTGGTACAGGGTGGAGATGCTGTACAGCAACAGCAGCGTGCCGCCGTAGATGGAGAAACTGACGATCTTCCACGGGTCGCCTTGCAGGCCCGCGAGCACGATCAGCCAGATGGCACCGAAACTGGCCAGGACAGCACCGACCAGGTGGGTCCAGGCGTTGAAGCGTTCACCGTAATACATGCAAACACAGACCTCTTCAGGTGGGCTGGGTTCCTGATGTGATGCTGATGGCCTCTTCGCGGGCATGCCCGCTCCCACAGGGAATGCACAGGACTCAAGGTCAGTGGTGTACCTGTGGGAGCGGGCATGCCCGCGAAGAGGCCCGCACAAGCATCATCCTACCCAATGTCAGGTTGCAGATCCGCGTCACGCACCAGCCTTTCCAGTGCAACCAGGTCCGGTACCCGAGCCACCTGCTCGCCCACCTGCACCGCCGCCAGTTCCAGCCTGCCCAGCGCCACATCCACGTAGTTCAACTGGCTGTCGAGCTTGCACGAGCGCGGTATGTCTTGCAGCAACAGCGCAAGGTAGCGCAGGCCGGTATCACCCAGGGCATTGAGCACCACCACTCGAGCCCGCTCACCGCACGGTGTTTCACCACCGCACGCCGCCTCGAAGCCGATCAGCGGCAGGCGCTGCTGCCGCCAGTCGATCCAGCCCAAGTGCCAGGCGGGGTCGCCGGGCTGGCACACCAGGTTGCGCTGGCCGCTCAGCTCGGCCACCGCCACGTTGGGCAGCACCAGGGTACGGTCACCCAACGGCAGCAACAGCCCGGTCAGGCTGCTGCGCTGGCCGGAGATCAGTTCAAGCATGGGTTTGGCTCCAGTGGGCAATGCTCTGCAACAGCAGCGACTCCTGATACGGCTTGCCCAGGTATTCGTTGACGCCGATGGCCATGGCACGGTCGCGGTGCTTCTGCCCGGTGCGTGAAGTAATCATGATGATCGGCAGGTCCTTCAACCGCTCGTCACGGCGAATGCGCGTGGCCACCTCGAAGCCGTCCATGCGTGGCATTTCAATGTCCAGCAGCAATACGTCGGGACGGTGCTCTGCCAGCAGGGCCATGGCATCGACCCCGTCCTTGGCCGTCAGCACGCTCATGCCGTGGCGCTCCAGCAGGCGGCTGGTAACTTTGCGCACGGTCACCGAATCGTCCACCACCATCACCAGTAACGCGCGCCGCGGCGCCGGGCCGAGCAACTGGCGCTGGGTGCCACCACCGGGCAAGCGGGCCAGGCGCCGCTGCTGGCCGCGCAACTGGCCAAGCAGGTCGAGAATCAGCACGACCCGGCCATCGCCCAGCAACGTCGCCCCCGACAATCCGGCAACCGCAGCAAACTGTGGCCCCAGGCTCTTCACCACAATCTCGCGGCTGGGCGACAGGCTGTCGGCCTGGATGGCGAACGACTGCTCCTTGGAATGCACCAGCAGCACCGGCAACGGCACGCTCTGCCCCAGCAGCGCGGGGCGCGGCAGGCCTTGCAGCAACTCGCCCAGGTAGCGCAGCTCGTATTCGTGGCCGGCGTAGACATAGCGGGGCGTGTCCAGCTGATAACAAGCCGCCAGCTCTGCCGGCGGTACGCGGACGATGCCCTCGATGGTGTTGAGCGGGATCGCGTATTGCTCTTCGCCCAAGTGCACCATCAGCACACGGTTGATCGATACGGTGAACGGCAGCCGGATCAAGAAGCGCGCACCCTTGCCCTGGGCCGACTCAATGCTCATCGAGCCACCCAGCTGCTTGACCTCCTCGTGCACCACGTCCATGCCCAGGCCCCGCCCGGATATCTGGGTGATCTTCTCGGCGGTGGAAAAACCCGGGCGGAGGATGAACTGTAGGATCTCGTGATCGCTCAAGTCCGCCTGCGGGTCCAGCAGGCCGCGCTTGATGGCCTTGCGCCGCACCGCATCCAGGGGTACACCGGCACCGTCGTCAATCATTTCGATAACGATATCGGCGCCTTCGTGCAGCAAATTCAAATGGATGGTGCCCTGCTCCGGCTTGCCAGCAGCCAGCCGCGCTTCGCGGCTTTCCAGGCCATGGTCGACTGCGTTGCGCAGCATGTGCTCCAGCGGCGCCACCATGCGTTCGAGCACACTGCGGTCCAGTTCGCCTTCGGCGTTGCCGACCACCAGTTCCACCTGTTTGCCCAGCTCGCTGGCCACTTGCCGCACCACACGTTGCAGGCGTGGCACCAGGCGTTCGAAGGGCACCATCAGGGTGGCGGTCAGGCCTTCCTGCAACTGGCTGTTCACCCGCGCCTGCTGCTGCAGCAGGCTGTAGGCCTCCTGGGCACGCTGGGCCAGGGTTTCCTTCAGGTCAAGCAAGTCCGAGGCAGACTCGAACAAGGCCCGCGACAGTTGCTGCAATTGCGAGTGGCGGTCCATTTCCAGGGGGTCGAAGTCATCATAGGCATCGCTTTCGAACGGCTGGCGGCTGGAGATCCGCCCCTGGGTCTCGATATCCAGGCGCAGCAACTGGTCGCGCATGCGCTCCAGGGTGGTTTCCATCTCGTTGAGGGTGAACTGCGCATCGTTGACCTGCTGCTCGATGCGCCCACGGATGATCGAGTGTTCGCCGGCCAGGTTGCCCAGGTCATCGAGCAACTCGGCGTCAACCTTGACCATGTCGCCTGGCGCCCGCTCTGGCGCTGTCGCCGGCACCTCGCTGGTGGCGGCTTCGACCGGCCCTTGGCCAGCTGCACTGTCGGTCAGGGCTGCGCTGCTGAAGTTACGGATATAGTCGATCAGCGCCGTGGCAGCATGCAATGGCTGCCCCAGGCGCACGGCATCAAGCATGTGCGCCAGGCGGTCATGGCAGTTCTGCAGCAACGCGAACAGTGGCGGGCTCGGCGGCAAACGCCCGGCCGCCAGCAGCTCGTAGAGAAACTCCAGTTCGTGGGCCAAATCTCCGATCGGGGCAATTTCGACCATGCGCGCCACGCCCTTGAGGGTGTGCAGATCGCGCATCAGGTTGTCCACCTCGACGCTGCTGCGCGGGTCGGCCTGCCAGCGTGCCAGGGATGCGGCGGCGCTCTCGACGATGTCCGAGCTTTCTTCGAGGAACACTTCCAGCAGCTCTTCGCCGGGGCTTTCCGGCTCTTCAGGCAGTGGCTCGGCCACCTCTGGCTGCAAAGGGGTATGCGACAGCCCCAGGGTATCCGTCAGGTCCATGTCCGGGTGCAGCGGGGTGACCGTGTCGATGCCCACCAGGCCGGTGGCATCCGGGGCCAGGGCCTGGTCCAGCAGGTTGCGCAGGCTGTCGACAAGCTCTGGCCGTGACGCGATATCCTGCCCGGCCGCCACTTCGTCGAGCATGTCCAGCAGGGCTTCATGGCCGTGCTGCGCCTGGGCGAAAAAGCGTGCATCGGCGGGCAGGCTGCCCTCTTCTACCGCGCCATACAGGTCCAGCAAGGCCTCGCACACCTCATCCATCTGCCACAGGTCGGCCAGGTGCGCGGCGTGGCCCAGGGTGGTCATCTGGTCGAGCAGTGTATCCAGTGCGTCACGCTGGCCAGGCTGTTGCTGCCAGCGCGACAGCAACGACTCGGCATCGAGCAGAATGTCCATGGCCTGGGCGAGGAAACTGGCAACCAACTGCGGGTCGCGCTTGCTGCGCCGGGCATGCTGCGGTTCGTCATGCACGCTGGCCAGGCGGTTATCTACTGCCTGGCCAACTGTTTCGATCAGCTCCGCTGCGCCTGGGATGGCTGCCAGCGGCGTGCTGTCCAGTTGCGCCAGGCCCAGATGGAACAGCGAGCGCGCGGTTTCCAGCCATTCGATCTCGGCCATTTGCAGGGGCAGTTGATGGCCCTTGTATTCACGGGCCAGGCGGTCGAAGGCGGTGGCCAGCTCGGCGACCGGCATCACCCCGGCCATGGCGGCGCTGCCCTTGAGCGTGTGCAGGGCACGTTGCAGGCCATCGCTGACCGGCGTGTCATGGCCGTCGGCGCCCTGCAGGAAGGCATCGAGGCTGGCCAGATGGCCCAGCGCCTCACTGCGGAAGATATCCAGCAATTGCGGATCGAGGCCATCGATATGGGCCGCCGCGGGTGCGTCGTTTTCAGCCAAGGCATGCAGGTGCCCCGCCAGTTGTTCGATTTCGGTCAGTTGCGGCAGCTGGCCGGCGGCAAAGTCGGCCAGCAGATCGGGCAGATGGACGAACACCTGTTGCAGGGCCACCACGCCTTCAGGGCTGAGCACACTCCGGCCCTCCAGCACCCGGTTCAGCAGGTGCTCGGCGCCCCAGGCCAGTTCGGCCACCGCCTCGGCATGCACCATGCGTCCACTGCCCTTGAGTGTATGCAGCGCGCGGCGCACTTCCCCCAGTGCTCCGCGCTGCTGGTTGTCCGCACGCCAGCGCAACCAGTGGCGCTCGATTTCCGGCAGCAACTCGCCCGCTTCTTCGAGGAACACCTCGCGCAGCTCGTCATCAATGCCATCGCCCTCGGCATCCAGGCCCGCGCGGGCGTCCGCCTGCGCACAGTGCACGCCCAACGCCGCCAGGCTGGCGCGCGCCATGTCGATGAACGGCTGGCCATCCGCCAGCGGGTCGGCCACCCGCCACTGCAGGTAGCACTCAGCGGCGCTCAGGGCCTCGGCCAGGTGGGTCAGCTCGTCAGCGGGTGGCTCATCCTCAAGGTGCTGCAACCAACGCTGCACATAGCTTGCGCAGCCGGCGATCAGCTCGGCCACGGCGGGCAGCATCAACATGGCCAACGCCCCGCGAACCTGCTGCAACAGCCCCGGCAAGGGTTGCAGGCGCTGCCGGGGCCAGTCGGACTCCAGGTAATCGCCGATCAGGTCTTTGCCCTGCTGCAATACGTTCAGCGATTCGTTCAGCACCAACTGGCGTATCTCGGCCAGGTCCGAACCTGGCAGCCCGCCTTGGCCGTTTTCCTCCAGCGGGCCGACCATGCCGTTCAGGGAGGCTTCCACATACAAGAGGGCGCCCGCTACATCCATCAACACCGCGTCGTCTACCGCCCGTTCGCCCTGGGCCAGGGCCTGCAGCGCCAGCACCTGGTCGATGATCACCCGCCGTGGTTGCTGGAAGCCCAGCACAGCCAAGGTGTCGGCTACGTGGCGCAGGGGCGCCAGCAGGGCATCGAGCTGCTCGCTGTGCTGACGGTCGCTGCGCACGAACTGGTCGAGGCGCTCCTTTATGCGCATGAGGTCGTCGCACAGCGCGGTCACCACCGACCGCAGCGCATCGCGGCCTGGCCCGGCCTGTAATTGATCGCGCCAGTTGCCCAGCGACAGGTCGAGGTTGGCCAGGTCATCGGAGCCGGCAAAGCGCTGCGCAGCACCGCTGATCAGGCTGGCCTGGGCCAGCGGCTCGATGCCACGGCAGGCGCGCAGCTGGTTGAGCAGCGGCAGCATCACCAAGGGCAGGTCGTGGCGCGCACCACGCAAGCGCTCAAGGTATGAGGGCAATTGCTCCAGGCCGCGGAACAACGCCCCCAGGCAATCACCCCGCGGGCTCACCTGGCCTTCGGCCAGAGCCTTGGCGAACAGTTCCAGCTCTTCGGCCAGGCGCGTCGCACCTCGCAGTTCGAGCATGCGCAGGCAGCCGTGCACCTGGTGCAGGTTGTCGACCACGAAGGCCAATATCGACAGGTCGCCGGGCTCGCCGGCAAAACGCTCCAGCGCCTGGCGCGCCTGGCCCAGGCAGTCGAGAATGGCAGCCTTGGTCCAGGCCAGCGCCACCGTGTCGTGGCGCTCGGGGCTTACAGCAGCAGATGCCATGGTCACTTCCTCGGCGCGGCGCCTCACTTGGGCTCGGCAGGTGGTGGCAGGGTGAAACCGGACACCGAACGGCGCATCTCGCTGGCCATGCGGGCCAGGTGGCGAATGCTGTCGGCAGTGGCACCGGAGCCGGCGGAGGTCTGCGCGGTAATCTGCTGGATGACCGCCATGGTGTGGGAGATCTGCCCGGCCGACGAAGTTTGCAGCTGGGCAGCGTCGGAGATGCTGTGGATAAGGTCGGCCAGGTTCTGCGATACCCCTTCGATCTCGGCCAGCGCCACCCCGGCATCCTGGGCCAGGCGGGCGCCGCGCACCACCTCGGCGGTGGTCTGTTCCATGGAGATCACCGCCTCGTTGGTGTCGGCCTGGATGGTGCGCACCAGCGCCTCGATCTGGCGGGTAGCCGAGGACGAGCGTTCGGCGAGGCGCTGCACTTCGTCGGCGACCACGGCAAAACCACGGCCGGCCTCACCGGCCAGCGAGGCCTGGATCGCCGCGTTGAGGGCCAGGATGTTGGTCTGGTCGGCAATGTCGTCGATCAGGCTGACGATGTCGCCGATTTCCTGGGAGGACTCACCCAGGCGCTTGATCCGCTTGGCGGTGTCCTGGATCTGCTCGCGAATGTTGTCCATGCCATTGATGGTGTTATGCACCACCTCGTTACCCTTGTTGGCGATGGCCACCGAGCGTTCGGCTACCTTGGCCGATTCGTAGGCATGCGCGGACACCCGGTCGATCGACTCGACCATGTCGCCGACGGCCTCGGAGGCCTCGCTGATCTGCTCGGCCTGGTGCTCGGACGCCTTGGCCAGCTGGCGAGCGGTGTTTTGCGTGTCCTGCACGGCCGCAGCCACCTGCACGGCGCTGTGGTTGATGGTGGCCACAAGGTCGCGCAGCTGGTCCACGGAATAGTTGATCGAGTCGGCAATGGCGCCGGTAAAGTCTTCGGTTACCGATACGGTCACGGTCAGGTCGCCATCGGCCAGCTCCTCGATTTCGTCGAGCAGGCGCATGATCGCCTGCTGGTTGCATTCGTTCTTTTCCGCCGTTTCGCGCAGCTGGCGGTTGGTGGTGCGCACCATGACCAGGCCGATGAGAATGATCGAGGCCAGCGCCAGCACGCCCAGGGCATAGCCGCCCACAGTATCGAGGGTGCGGCCGCCGGCCAGGTTCTCGAAACCGTTGGCCAGGTGCGACGCTTCGTCGAGCAGGGTTTGCGACAGGCTGAAGATGTTGCCGGCAGCTTCGCGCACGCGGAACAGTTCGGGCGAGGTTTCGAGGATTTCATCCACAGAACCGGCGACGAACTGGAACAGTTCGGCGATTTCCGCCAGCCGCGCGCGGGCGTCGGCGTCTTCGACGCGGGTTATCTGGATTGCCGCGTTGCCGCTGAGCATGCCCTCAAGCACCTGGCCAAAGCGCCCGGCATCGCGGCCAAAAGCGTCGGCCGCCTGGGCTGCGGCATCGTCACCGGCCAGCACAGTGTTGACCGAACCAAGGATGCGCTCGGCCAGCAACAGTTGGCGCTGGGCCACCGCCACCTGGTTGGCCGGGGCGCCGCTTTGCAGCAGGATCTCGACCACCTTCTCGTATTCCACCTGCAACTGCGGCACGGTTTCGGCCAGGGTCGCCGCTACCTGGTGCAGCGACAGCACAGTCTGCTCGCTGGCCAGGATGGTGTCGGTGTTCTTGCGCAGGTTTTCCCAGTCGCGGCGTACCGATTCCATCTCGTCACGCACCGTGGGCGGCGCGGGCGGCAGGCCGGTGGACTTGTCACCCTGGCGCAGGTAGCCCCAGCGCCGCTCAAAATCGTTGCGGGCATCCGACAGCAGCTTGAAGGCCAGGGCCTTGCCGGTCGCGGCTTCAGTGGCGTTCTTGGCGATACGTTGCGACAGCACTCGCAGTTCCCCGGCATGGCCGATGTACTGCTTGTCGTAATTGGACTGGGTGTTCAGGTACGCGAAGTTGGCGAACAACAGGATGATCGACAGGATCAGGATCAAAAACAGCACAGTGATCTGCGCGATGCTGCGGGTACGCGGGCTCACGGTGGTTGCGGTAACGGAGGTGGCAGGCTTGTTCACGTTCGCAGGTCCTATAACGCCACATCGAGAAAGCCCGGCGCCTGGGCCAGGGCGAAGGGGCTGAAGATCGCCCAATTGCGTTCACGCGGGAAATGCCCCTGCACAAAACGTGCAGCGGCGCGCAGCAGTGGCTGGGGCGGCGAGAGCTGCAGGCTGTCCAGGTCAAAGTGCTGCAAGCCCAGTACCTCGTCCACCAGCAGGCCGACGAACAGGGCCTCGTGGTCCAGCACCAGCACCCGCCGTTGCTTGCCCGGGGCGGCGTGGCCCAGGCCGAAGAAGCTGCTCAGGTCCATCACCGGCAACAACCGGCCGCGCAGGTTGGCTACCCCGCACACCCACGGCTGCACACCGGGGACGCGGCTGCTGCGCGGTTCACGCAGCACCTCGGCCACCTCGCCCATGGGCGCGACAAACCACTGCCCGGCAATGCGAAAACCGATACCGCTCCACTGTTGCAGGCGGTTGTCTTGCGGCGGTTGGTCGGCGACCAGCAGGCGACAGCGCCGGTCAATGTCCAGCAACAGCTCGAAGGCGGTCAACGACGCGCCTTGCGGGCGGGTGGTCAAGCGCCTAGCACTTCTTTGAGCTTGGCGATCAGGTCGTCTTCTTCCACGGGCTTGGTCACGAACCCCCTCGCGCCCTGGCGCTTTGCCCAGATGCGATCGGTTTCCTGGTCTTTGGTGGTAACGACCAATACTGGAATGGCGCTGGTCTCGGGGTCCTTGCTCAGTTGCCGGGTCGCCTGGAAGCCGTTGAGAACAGGCATGACGATATCCATCAACACTGCATCGGGCTTTGCCTGACGCGCCAGCGCCACGCCATCGGCACCGTTGCTGGCTTTGAGCACCTCATGGCCGTGCTTTTCAAGCCATCCGGCCAATTTGTACATCTCTGTCGGCGAGTCGTCGACAATCAGAACTCGGGCCATGCTGTTTCCCCATCAGGAAAGTAAGGCCGTGCCATGGCGGGGCGCGGTCAGGGTGCGTGTTGTGGAGGCGCGGTAAACCCGGGCACGTGGGCGCGGATCGCGTCGAGCAGCTCTTCCTTGCTGAACGGTTTGGTCAGGAACTGATCAGAGCCGACCACCCGGCCGCGGGCCTTGTCGAACAGGCCATCGCGCGACGACAGCAGGATCACCGGGGTGTCCTTGAAAGCACTGTTGTGCTTGATCACGGCGCAGGTCTGGTAGCCGTCCAGGCGCGGCATCAGCACATCAACGAAGATGATGCTGGGCTGGTGGTCGACGATCTTGGCCAGGGCATCGAAGCCGTCGCTGGCGGTGATCACCTCGCAGCCCGCTTCACCGAGCAGCATCTGCGCGGTGCGGCGGATCGTGCGGGAATCGTCGATCACCATCACCTTCAGGGGTTGTTCCATAGACGCCTACCAATGGAAATTAGCTGCACTTTTAGCATACTCCGGGTGGCCATTCCATCTGCGCCGCCCCTTGACCGGCGGCGTTCGCGGCGCCACCCTGAGCCACTTTTCTTTCGCCATCGCGGCCACCTGCCGCCAAGAGGAACCACCCCATGAGCGTTCGCCTCGGCATTGTCATGGACCCCATCGCGTCCATCTCCTACAAGAAGGACAGTTCGCTGGCCATGCTGCTGGCCGCCCAGGCACGCGGCTGGAGCCTGTTCTACATGGAACAGCAAGACCTGTACCAGGGCGAAAGCAAGGCCCGCGCCCGCATGCGCCCGCTGAAGGTGTTTGCCGACCCGGCGCACTGGTTCGAGCTGGGCGAGGAGCAAGACACCCCACTGGCCGAGCTGGACGTGATCCTGATGCGCAAGGATCCACCCTTCGACATGGAGTTCGTCTACAGCACCTACCTGCTGGAGCAGGCCGAGAATGATGGCGTGCTGGTGGTCAACCGCCCGCAGAGCCTGCGCGACTGCAACGAAAAGATGTTCGCCACGCTGTTCCCGCAGTGCACCACCCCAACCCTGGTCAGCCGCCGCCCGGACATCATTCGCGAATTCGCGGCCAAGCATGTTGACGTGATCCTCAAGCCGCTGGATGGCATGGGCGGTACGTCGATCTTCCGTCACCGCGCTGGCGACCCCAACCTGTCGGTGATCCTCGAAACCCTGACCGCACTGGGCACCCAGCAGATCATGGCCCAGGCTTACCTGCCAGCGATCAAGGACGGCGACAAACGCATCCTGATGATCGACGGCGAGCCAGTGGACTACTGCCTGGCGCGTATTCCGGCCAGCGGCGAAACCCGTGGCAACCTGGCCGCTGGCGGGCGTGGCGAAGCGCGCCCGCTGACCGAGCGCGACCGCTGGATTGCCGCCCAGGTCGGCCCGACCCTGCGCGAGAAGGGCTTGTTGTTCGTGGGCCTGGACGTGATCGGCGACTACCTCACCGAAATCAACGTCACCAGCCCCACGTGCATCCGCGAGATCGATGCTGCCTACAACACCGATATCGGTGGCAAATTGATGGATGCCATTGATCGCCAGCTCAAGGCGCGCTGACAGCCAACGCGAAGCAAAGCCGCAGAGTGGGGTATGATGCCGGTCCTATTCGACTGAGCTGCTGCCCCGCCCAGCAGTTGCTGGATACCTGATGACGCTGCCCGCTGACATCCCCTCCGACCTGCTGCCGCCCCGTGTTCGCCCCGTGGACCGGCTCGGCTTTACCCTGTTCCTGGCTGCCCTGGTGCACCTGGCGCTGATTCTTGGCGTCGGCTTCACCGTGGTCAAGCCTGCCGAAATCCGCCACACCATGGACATCACCCTGGCCACCTTCAAGAGCGAGAAAGCGCCCGAGAAGGCCGACTTCCAGGCTCAGGACAACCAGCAGGGCAGCGGCACACTGGACAAGAAAGCGGTGCCCACTACCACCGAACTGGCGCCGTTCCAGGACAGCAAGATCAACAAGATCACCCCGCCACCCGCCGCCAGGCCCGAGGTGGTACCACCCCCTACCCCACAAAAGTCGGCGGTAGTGACGACTGCGCCCAAGCCGCAGAAGGTCGAACCCAAGCCCAAGGAAAGCAAGGCCCAGCCCAAGCCGGCGGCGCCAGCGCCCGACTTCGACAGCTCGCAGCTGTCCAGCCAGATCGCCAGCCTGGAGGCGGAGCTGTCCAACGAGCAGCAGATGTACGCCAAGCGCCCGCGCATCCATCGCCTGAATGCCGCCTCGACCATGCGCGACAAGGGCGCCTGGTACAAGGAAGAGTGGCGCAAGAAGGTCGAGCGGGTGGGCAACCTGAACTACCCAGACGAAGCGCGTCGGCAACAGATTTACGGCAACTTGCGGATGATGGTGTCGATCAACCGCGACGGTTCGCTGTACGAAGTGCTGGTACTGGAATCGTCCGGGCAGCAGGTGCTGGACCAGGCGGCGCAACGCATCGTGCGGCTGGCAGCGCCGTTTGCACCGTTTACCGGGGATCTGGCCGAGTTTGACCGGCTGGAGATCATCCGCACCTGGCGCTTTGCCCGTGGGGACCGTTTGTCCAGCAACTGATTTACTGCCTGTAGTGGCCCATTCGCGGGCACGCCCGCTCCCACAGGATCTTCATTGAATCTGAAGCCTGCGGGGTACCTGTGGAAACGGGCATGCCCGCGAAGAGGCCCCTACAATCGACACAAATCCGCACCTTGTCAGCCTCGCCGCCTGGCGCCACACTATCCCCCATGAAAACCCTCGCCCCGAGCTACCTCAAGCACCAGTTCCTGATCGCCATGCCGCACATGGCCGATCCGAACTTTGCCCAGACCCTCACGTACATTGTCGAGCACAATGAACATGGCGCCATGGGCCTGGTGGTCAACCGGCCGCAGGAACTGAGCCTGGCCGACATCCTCGAGCAGCTGCGCCCGGACGAAACGCCGCCGGCCAGCACCTTGCAGGTGCCGATCTACCAGGGTGGCCCAGTACAGACCGACCGCGGCTTCGTGCTGCACAGCAGCGAATGCAGCTTCCAGGCCACCGTGGCCCTCGAAGGCCTGTCGCTGACCACATCCCAGGATGTGCTGCTGGCCATCGCCGCCGGGGTGGGCCCGAAACAGAGCCTGATCACACTCGGTTATGCCGGCTGGGAAGCGGGCCAACTGGAGGCGGAGCTGGCCGACAACGCCTGGCTCAACTGCCCGTTCGACCCGGAAATCATCTTTGACCGGGCCAGCGACCTGCGCCTGGAAGCAGCGGCCGCCAGCCTGGGCATCAACCTGCACCTGCTGACCAGCCAGGCGGGCCACGCCTGATGGCCGAACTACGCCTCTTGCTGGGTTTCGACTACGGCAGCAAACAGATCGGCGTGGCCGTCGGCCAGGTGATCACCGGGCAGGCACGCGAGCTGTGCACCCTGAAGGCGCAGAACGGCGTGCCGGACTGGGCCCAGGTGGAAAAGCTCATCAATGAGTGGAAACCCGATGCCATTGTCGTCGGCCTGCCGTTGAACATGGACGGCACGGCCAGCGAGATGAGCGCCCGCGCCGAAAAGTTCGCCCGCCGCCTGAACGGCCGCTTCAACCTGCCCGTGCATACCCACGACGAACGCCTGACCACCTTCGAGGCCAAGGGCGAGCGCATGGCCCGTGGCGGCCAGCGCGGCAGCTACCGCGACAACCCGGTCGATGCCATCGCCGCCGCCCTGTTGCTGCAAGGCTGGCTGGAGGCCAATACCTGATCATCTTTGCCGCCGGGCCCGCCCGGCGCACCCTTCCGAGGAGCCCGCAATGAGCCTACCCAATCCCGCCGACCTGATTCGGCAGATGGCTGTCGACCTTCGTGCCCACCTGGCGCGCCGGGCAATCACCGAGCCCCGTTACATCGGTATCCGCACCGGCGGTGTATGGGTTGCCCAGGCCCTGCAGGAAGCCATGGGCGACAGCAGCCCCATGGGCACCCTGGACGTCTCGTTCTACCGCGACGACTTCAGCCAGAACGGCCTGCACCCGCAAGTTCGCCCGTCCGAGCTGCCTTTCGAGGTCGAGGGCCAGCACCTGGTGCTGGTGGATGACGTACTGATGAGCGGTCGCACCATCCGCGCGGCGCTCAACGAACTGTTCGATTACGGCCGCCCGGCCAGCGTCACCCTGGTCTGCCTGCTGGACCTGGATGCCGGCGAATTGCCGATCCGTCCGAATGTGCTCGGTGCCACCCTGTCGCTGGCCGCCCATGAACGGGTAAAATTGACCGGACCCGCACCGCTCGCCCTCGAGCGCCAGGACCTCGCCTCCGCTTCCGCCCTTTAAGAGTCCCCCGCGATGACGCCAATCGACGCCAAGCGCCCGCTGCAGCTCAATGATCAGGGCCAGCTGCGCCACTTCCTCTCGCTCGACGGTTTGCCCCGCGAACTGCTCACCGAGATCCTCGACACCGCCGACTCCTTCCTGGAAGTCGGTGCCCGGGCCGTGAAGAAAGTCCCGTTGCTGCGCGGCAAGACCGTGTGCAACGTGTTCTTCGAGAACTCGACCCGTACCCGCACCACCTTCGAACTGGCGGCCCAGCGCCTGTCGGCCGACGTGATCAGCCTGAACGTGTCGACCTCCTCGACCAGCAAGGGCGAGACCCTGTTCGACACCCTGCGCAACCTCGAAGCCATGGCGGCCGACATGTTTGTGGTACGCCATTCCGACTCCGGCGCGGCGCACTTCATCGCCGAGCACGTGTGCCCGGACGTCGCCGTGATCAACGGTGGTGACGGCCGCCACGCGCACCCGACCCAGGGCATGCTCGACATGCTCACCATTCGCCGCCACAAGGGCAGCTTCGAGAACCTCTCGGTAGCCATCGTCGGCGACATCCTGCACTCGCGCGTGGCCCGCTCCGACATGCTGGCGCTCAAAGCGCTGGGCTGCCCGGACATCCGGGTGATCGGCCCGAAAACCCTGATCCCGATCGGCATCGAGCAGTACGGCGTAAAGGTCTACACCGACCTCGCCGAAGGCCTGAAGGATGTCGACGTGGTGATCATGCTGCGCCTGCAACGCGAGCGCATGGCCGGCGGCCTGCTGCCCAGCGAGGGCGAGTTCTACCGCCTGTTCGGCCTGACCACCGCGCGCCTGGCCTGCGCCAAGCCTGACGCCATCGTCATGCACCCGGGCCCGATCAACCGTGGTGTGGAAATCGAGTCGGCGGTGGCCGACGGCAAGCACTCGGTGATCCTCAACCAGGTCACCTACGGCATCGCCGTGCGCATGGCCGTGCTGTCCATGGCCATGAGCGGGCAGAACGCGCAACGTCAATTCGACCAGGAGAACGCCCAGTGACCATCAGTATTCTTGGCGCCCGGGTCATCGATCCCAAAACCGGCCTGGACCAGGTCACCGACCTGCACCTGGACGGTGGCCGCATTGCCGCCATCGGCGCCGCGCCAGCCGGCTTCAGCGCCAGCCGCACGATCCAGGCCGATGGCCTGGTTGCCGCACCGGGCCTGGTCGACCTGGGCGTGTCCCTGCGCGAGCCGGGTTACAGCCGCAAAGGCAACATCGCGAGTGAAACCCGCGCAGCCGTGGCCGGCGGTGTCACCAGCCTGTGCTGCCCGCCGCAGACCAAGCCGGTGCTGGACACCTCGGCGGTGGCCGAGCTGATCCTGGACCGCGCCCGTGAGGCTGCCAACAGCAAGGTGTACCCGATCGGCGCCCTGACCAAAGGCCTTGAAGGCGAGCAACTGGCCGAGCTGGTGGCCCTGCGCGACACCGGTTGCGTGGCCTTCGGCAACGGCCTGAAACAAATCCCCAACAACCGTACCCTGGCCCGCGCCCTGGAATATGCCGCCACCTTCGACCTGACCGTGGTGTTCCACTCCCAGGACCGCGACCTGGCCGAGGGCGGCCTGGCCCACGAAGGTGCCATGGCCAGTTTCCTCGGCCTGCCGGGCATCCCGGAAAGCGCCGAAACCGTGGCACTGGCGCGCAACCTGCTGCTGGTGGAACAAAGCGGCGTGCGTGCGCACTTCAGCCAGATCACCAGCGCCCGTGGCGCACAGCTGATTGCCCAGGCGCAGGAACTCGGCCTGCCGGTGACCGCCGATGTGGCGCTGTACCAGCTGATACTCACCGATGAGTCGCTGCGCGAGTTTTCCAGCCTGTACCACGTGCAGCCGCCGCTGCGCACTGCCAAAGACCGGGATGGTCTGCGCGCTGCGGTCAAATCGGGCGTGATCCAGGCGATTTCCAGCCACCACCAGCCCCATGAGCGCGACGCCAAGCTGGCCCCGTTCGGCGCCACCGAGCCGGGTATCAGCAGCGTCGAGTTGCTGCTGCCATTGGCCATGACCCTGGTACAGGACGGCCTGCTCGACCTGCCGACCTTGCTCGCCCGCCTGAGCAGCGGCCCGGCTGCCGCCCTGCGCCTGCCGGCCGGTGAGCTGAAAGTGGGTGGTGCGGCCGACCTGGTACTGTTCGACCCGCAAGCCTCAACCGTTGCCGGCGAGCAGTGGTTCTCGCGTGGCGAGAACTGCCCGTTCATCGGCCACTGCCTGCCGGGTGCGGTGCGTTATACCTTGGTCGATGGCCACGTCTGCCACGAGGCCTGTGCAGGAGAGCACCAACCATTCATCCCCCACGGTTGAAATCCTTCCCCCCACCCCCATATGAGTCTGCATCAGGCACTTTCGCCCCGCTGCGTGGAGACTCTCCCCTTGACCACCATCGTTTCTGTCCGCCGTAACGGCAAAGTCGTCATGGGCGGCGACGGCCAGGTATCTCTCGGCAACACCGTGATGAAAGGCAACGCCAAGAAAGTGCGCCGCCTGTACCACGGCCAGGTCATCGCCGGCTTCGCGGGTGCCACCGCCGATGCCTTCACCCTGTTCGAGCGCTTCGAAGGCCAGCTGGAAAAACACCAGGGCCACCTGGTTCGCGCCGCCGTCGAGCTGGCCAAGGAATGGCGTACCGACCGTTCCCTGAGCCGCCTGGAAGCCATGCTGGCCGTGGCCAACAAGGATGCCTCGCTGATCATCACCGGCAACGGTGACGTGGTCGAACCCGAAGACGGCCTGATCGCCATGGGTTCCGGTGGTGCCTACGCCCAGGCCGCAGCCCGCGCCCTGCTGAACAAGACCGACCTTTCGGCCCGTGAAATCGCTGAAACTGCCCTGAACATCGCCGGCGACATCTGCGTGTTCACCAACCACAACCTGACCATCGAGGAGCAGGACCTGGCCGACTGATTCAGTTGCTTTGGCGCCTCTTCCCGGTGAAGGGGCTTTTCCACGCTGACTCACCTGCCCAAGGACCCTATTGATCATGTCCATGACCCCCCGCGAGATCGTCCACGAACTCAACCGCCACATCATCGGCCAGGACGACGCCAAGCGCGCCGTGGCCATTGCCCTGCGCAACCGCTGGCGCCGGATGCAGCTGCCTGCCGAGCTGCGTGCCGAAGTGACCCCGAAGAACATCCTGATGATCGGCCCTACCGGCGTCGGCAAGACCGAAATCGCCCGTCGCCTGGCCAAGCTGGCCAACGCGCCGTTCCTCAAGGTCGAAGCCACCAAGTTCACCGAAGTGGGCTACGTGGGCCGCGACGTCGAGTCGATCATCCGTGACCTGGCCGACGCCGCGCTGAAGATGCTGCGCGAGCAGGAGATCATCCGCGTGCGCCACCGCGCCGAGGACGCCGCTGAAGACCGTATCCTCGATGCCCTGCTGCCGCAGGCACGCGTCACCAGCTTCAGCGAAGAAGCCGCGCAGACCAGCAGCGATTCCAACACCCGCCAGCTGTTCCGCAAGCGCCTGCGTGAAGGCCAGCTGGACGACAAGGAAATCGAAATCGAAGTGGCCGATGCCGTGGGCGTCGAAATTGCCGCGCCGCCTGGCATGGAAGAGATGACCAACCAGCTGCAGAGCCTGTTTGCCAACATGGGCAAAGGCAAGCGCAAGGCGCGCAAGCTGAAGGTGAAAGAAGCGCTGAAGATGGTTCGCGACGAAGAAGCGGGCCGCCTGGTCAACGAGGAAGAACTCAAGGCCAAGGCCCTGGAAGCGGTCGAGCAGCACGGCATCGTGTTCATCGACGAAATCGACAAGGTTGCCAAGCGCGGCAACGTGGGCGGTGCCGATGTGTCCCGTGAAGGCGTGCAGCGCGACCTGCTGCCACTGATCGAAGGCTGCACCGTCAACACCAAGCTGGGCATGGTCAAGACCGACCACATCCTGTTCATCGCCTCGGGTGCGTTCCACCTGAGCAAGCCAAGCGACCTGGTACCCGAGCTGCAAGGCCGCCTGCCGATCCGTGTCGAGCTGAAGGCACTGACCCCTGAAGACTTCGAACGCATCCTGCAAGAGCCGCACGCGTCGCTGACCGAGCAGTACCAGGCCCTGCTGAAGACCGAAGGCCTGAACATCGAGTTCATCGGCGATGGCATCAAGCGCCTGGCCGAGATTGCCTACCAGGTAAACGAAAAGACCGAGAACATCGGTGCCCGCCGCCTGCACACCCTGCTTGAGCGTTTGCTCGAAGAGGTGTCGTTCAGCGCTGGCGACCTGGCCAGTGCCCATGACGAAACGCCGATCCAGATCGACGCTGCGTACGTGAACAGCCACCTGGGTGAACTGGCGCAGAACGAAGACCTGTCGCGTTACATCCTGTAAGACCGCAGGGGGCCGCTTCGCGGCCCTTTCGCCGGCAAGCCGGCTCCCACAGGATTATCACAATCCTGAATGCTGTGGAGCACCTGTGGGAGCTGGCTTGCCGGCGATTGGGCTGCAAAGCAGCCCCCCTTGCGCAATCCCCAGAATGTCCCGAAGCTGTGCATCATCAGCTCCCGAGAGATTCCAGCCATGGCCCGCATGCCCACCGCCATAAATCTGCACAAAGCCTCGAAAACCCTCACCCTCACCTACGCCCCCGGCGAGGTCTACCACCTGCCCGCCGAACTCCTGCGCGTGCACTCCCCCTCCGCCGAGGTCCAGGGCCACGGCAACCCTATCCTGCAGTTCGGCAAGATCAACGTCGGCCTGGTCGGCCTGGAGCCTGCCGGCCAATATGCACTGAAACTGACCTTCGACGACGGCCATGACAGCGGCCTGTTCACCTGGGAATACCTGGAACAGCTGTGCCTGCGCCAGGAACAGCTGTGGGCCGACTACCTCGACGAGCTGCACAAGGCCGGAAAATCCCGCGACCCGGCCGAATCGGTTGTGAAACTCATGCTCTAGCGCAAGGCCTGCAGGGTTTAGAGCGCATTTTCTAAATTCATCTGTTTGAATGACTTGCAGACAGCCCAGTGAAGGGCTGTCTTGCGCATTACATGAAAGTCGGGTAACCAATGGGTGTGGCAAGTTCCCTGCATCACTTTGCAGGCAGTCAGAACCCCCGCAGCACCGCTGTTCCTTATCACTGGTCACCCGAGTAGCAGTACCGGGCTCAGGGCTGTGCGCTTGTCACAGCAACCGGTACTCGTCTCAGGACAACGGAGCGTCGTAGATGAGTAACAAGAACAACGATGAGCTGCAGCGGCAGGCCTCGGAAAACACCCTGGGGCTGAACCCGGTCATCGGCATTCGCCGCAAGGACCTGTTGAGCTCGGCACGCACCGTGCTGCGCCAGGCCGTGCGCCAACCGCTGCACAGCGCAAAGCATGTGGCCCACTTTGGCCTGGAGCTGAAAAACGTGCTGCTGGGCAAATCCAGCCTGGCCCCGGAAAGCGACGACCGCCGCTTCAACGACCCGGCCTGGAGCAACAACCCGCTGTACCGCCGCTACCTGCAAACCTACCTGGCCTGGCGCAACGAGTTGCAGGACTGGATCGGCAACAGCGACCTGCCACCCCAGGACATCAGCCGCGGCCAGTTCGTCATCAACCTGATGACTGAAGCCATGGCGCCGACCAATACCTTGTCCAACCCGGCAGCGGTCAAACGCTTCTTCGAAACCGGCGGCAAGAGCCTGCTCGACGGCCTGTCCAACCTCGCCAAGGACATGGTCAATAACGGCGGCATGCCCAGCCAGGTGAACATGGACGCCTTCGAAGTGGGCAAGAACCTGGGCACCAGCGAAGGCGCGGTGGTGTACCGCAACGATGTACTGGAGCTTATCCAGTACAGCCCCATCACCGAGCAGGTGCATGCCCGCCCGCTGCTGGTGGTGCCACCGCAGATCAACAAGTTCTACGTGTTCGACCTGAGCCCGGAAAAGAGCCTGGCACGCTACTGCCTGCGCTCGCAGCAGCAAACCTTCATCATCAGCTGGCGCAACCCGACCAAGGCCCAGCGTGAATGGGGCCTGTCCACCTACATCGATGCGCTGAAAGAAGCCGTCGACGCGGTGCTGGCGATTACCGGCAGCAAAGACCTGAACATGCTCGGTGCCTGCTCCGGTGGCATTACCTGCACTGCGCTGGTGGGCCACTATGCCGCCATTGGCGAAAACAAGGTTAATGCCCTGACCCTGCTGGTCAGCGTGCTGGACACCACCATGGACAACCAGGTCGCCTTGTTCGTCGATGAACAAACCCTGGAAAGTGCCAAGCGCCACTCCTACCAGGCTGGCGTGCTGGAAGGCAGCGAAATGGCCAAGGTGTTCGCCTGGATGCGCCCCAACGACCTGATCTGGAACTACTGGGTCAACAACTACCTGCTCGGCAACGAGCCGCCTGTGTTCGACATCCTGTTCTGGAACAACGACACCACGCGCCTGCCGGCCGCCTTCCACGGCGACCTGATCGAAATGTTCAAGAGCAACCCACTGATCCGCCCGGATGCACTGGAAGTGTGCGGCACCCCGATCAACCTGAAAAATGTGCAGTGCGACATTTTCAGCGTTGCCGGCACTGCAGACCACATCACCCCGTGGCAATCTTGCTACCGCTCGGCGCACTTGTTCGGCGGCAAGATCGAGTTCGTGCTGTCCAACAGCGGCCACATCCAGAGCATCCTCAACCCGCCAGGCAACCCCAAGGCGCGCTTCATGACTGGCGCTGACCGCCCGGGTGACCCGCTGGCCTGGCAGGAAAACGCCACCAAGCATGCCGACTCCTGGTGGCTGCACTGGCAGAGCTGGCTGAGCGAACGTGCCGGGGAGCTGAAAAAAGCGCCAACCCGCCTGGGCAACCGCGCTTATGCCGCTGGCGAAGCCGCACCAGGCACCTACGTTCACGAGCGCTGAGTTGCATTGCCGTGGCCGCGATGAGCGCGCCACGGCGCTTTTTTCACGACAGAGTCGAACGCATGCCGGAACCCTACATCTTCAGGACCGTCGAACTGGACGACCAGTCCATTCGCACCGCCGTCCGCCCGGGCAAGCCACACCTGACACCGTTGCTGATCTTCAACGGCATCGGCGCCAACCTGGAGCTGGTGTTCCCGTTCATCGAGGCGCTGGACCCGGACCTGGAGGTCATCGCCTTCGACGTGCCCGGTGTGGGTGGTTCATCCACCCCGCGTCACCCCTATCGCTTTCCAGGGCTGGCCAAGCTCACGGCGCGCATGCTCGATTACCTGGACTACGGCCAGGTCAGCGCCATCGGCGTGTCCTGGGGCGGCGCCCTGGCCCAGCAGTTTGCCCACGACTACCCGGAGCGCTGCAAGAAACTGGTACTGGCCGCCACTGCCGCCGGCGCAGTGATGGTGCCGGGCAAACCTAAAGTCTTGTGGATGATGGCGAGCCCCAGGCGCTACGTGCAGCCCTCCCATGTGATCCGCATCGCACCGCTGATCTACGGCGGCGCCTTCCGCCGCGACCCGGACCTGGCCATGCACCATGCGTCCAAGGTGCGCTCCGGGGGCAAGCTGGGCTATTACTGGCAGCTGTTCGCCGGCCTGGGCTGGACCAGCATCCACTGGCTGCACAAGATCCACCAGCCAACGCTGGTGCTGGCCGGTGACGACGACCCGCTGATCCCGCTGATCAACATGCGCCTGCTGGCCTGGCGGATTCCCAATGCCCAGCTACACATAATCGACGACGGCCACCTGTTCCTGATTACCCGGGCCGAGGCCGTCGCACCGATCATCATGAAGTTTCTCCAGGAAGAACGTCAGCGCGCGGTCATGCATCCGCGCCCCGCCTCTGGCGGTTGATTGTCGCTGCCCAAGCATCGGGTAAGACGAGGGAGTGTTGCCATGACAGACAAACCGGGCAAAGGAACGAAAACGCTTCCCGCCACCAGCATGAACGTGCAGAACGCCATACTCGGCCTACGCGGTCGCGACCTGGTGTCGACCCTGCGCAGGGTTGGCCGCCATGGCTTGACCAACCCGCTGCACACGGCACGGCACCTTTTGGCGTTCGGCAGCCAGCTGGGCCGCGTGATGCTGGGCGACACGCCCTACCAGCCCAACCCTCGCGATGGCCGCTTCAGCGACCCGACCTGGAGCCAGAACCCGTTTTATCGCCGCGGCCTGCAGGCCTATCTGGCATGGCAGAAGCAGACGCGCCAGTGGATCGACGAAAGTCACCTGGACGACGATGACCGCGCCCGTGCGCACTTTCTGTTTGGCATGATCAATGACGCCCTGGCACCGAGCAACTCGCTGCTCAACCCGCTGGCGGTCAAAGAACTGCTGAACACCGGCGGGCAAAGCCTGGTGCGTGGCGTAGCCCACTTGCTCGACGACCTGCGCCACAACGACGGCCTGCCGCGCCAGGTGGACGAACGTGCCTTCGAGGTGGGTGGCAGCCTGGCGGCAACGCCGGGCGCGGTGGTGTTTCGCAACGAGCTGTTGGAGCTGATCCAGTACAAGCCGATGAGCGAAAAACAGCACGCCAGGCCCTTGCTGGTGGTGCCGCCGCAAATCAACAAGTTCTACATCTTCGACATGCAGGCGCACAACAGCTTCGTCCAGTACATGCTCAAGAACGGCCTGCAGGTGTTCATGATCAGTTGGCGCAACCCCGACCCGCGCCACCGCGAATGGGGCCTGTCCTCCTACGTACAGGCCCTGGAAGAAGCGCTGAACGCCTGCCGCAGCATCAGCGGCAACCGCGACCCCAACCTGATGGGTGCCTGCGCCGGCGGCCTGACCATGGCCGCACTGCAGGGCCACCTGCAGGCCAAGCATCAGTTGCGCAAGATCCGCAGCGCCACTTACCTGGTGAGCCTGCTCGACAGCAAGTTCGACAGCCCGGCCAGCCTGTTCGCCGACGAGCAGACGGTAGAGGCCGCCAAGCGCCGTTCCTATCAACGGGGCGTGCTGGACGGCGGCGAAGTCGCCAGGATTTTCGCCTGGATGCGCCCCAACGACCTGATCTGGAACTACTGGGTCAACAACTACCTGTTGGGCAAAGCCCCACCCGCGTTCGACATCCTGTACTGGAACGCCGACAACACACGCCTGCCTGCGGCACTGCACGGGGACTTGCTGGACTTTTTCAAGCACAACCCGCTCACCCACCCGGCAGGCCTCGAAGTGTGCGGCACGCCCATCGACCTCAAGCAGGTCGACCTGGACAGCTTTACCGTGGCCGGCAGCAACGACCACATCACGCCATGGGACGCCGTGTACCGCTCGGCCTTGCTGCTCGGTGGCGACCGGCGTTTCGTGCTGGCCAACAGCGGGCACATCCAGAGCATCATCAACCCGCCGGGCAACCCCAAGGCCTACTACCTGGAAAACCCCAAACTGTCCGGCGACCCGCGCGCCTGGTTCTACGAGGCCAAGCGCAGCGACGGCAGTTGGTGGCCCTTGTGGCTGGAATGGATCACACCGCGCTCCGGCCCGCTCAAGGCTCCCCGTACCGAGCTGGGCAACAGTACCTATCCACCGCTCGGCCCGGCGCCAGGCACCTATGTCCTGACCCGATGAGCCCTACGACTGGATGAAGACCCGCGACCGTATCCTCGAATGCGCCCTGCAACTGTTCAACCAGCAGGGCGAACCGAACGTATCCACCCTGGAGATTGCCAACGAACTGGGTATCAGTCCGGGCAACCTGTACTACCACTTCCATGGCAAGGAGCCCTTGGTGCTGGGCCTTTTCGAGCGCTTCGAAGAAGCGCTGATGCCCCTGCTCGACCCGCCCCTGGACGTGCGCCTGGACGCCGAGGACTACTGGCTGTTCCTGCACCTTATCGTCGAGCACATGGCCCAGTACCGCTTTCTGTTCCAGGACCTGTCCAACCTCACCGGCCGCCTGCCCAAGCTGGCGCGCGGCATGCGCAGCCTGATCAATGCACTCAAGCGTACGCTGGCGGCGTTGCTCGCCAGCCTCAAGGGCCAGGGGTTGGTAGAGAGTGAAACCCAGGCGCTGGGGCAACTGGTGGAGCAGATCACAATGACGCTGCTGTTCTCGCTGGATTACCAGCGGGTGCTGGGACGCGAGGCGGATGTGGGAATTGTGGTGTATCAGGTGATGATGCTGGTGGCGCCGCATCTGCAGCCACAGGCGCGGGCGGCGGCGGAGCAGTTGGCGGTGCGCTATCTGGAGGGGTAGGCCCGCGCTGTCGGCGCCGGGGCCTTCGCGGGCATGCCCGCTCCCACAGGGCCTGCGCTGACCTGCTGATCGGCGCTGTACCTGTGGGAGCGGGTAAGCCCGCGAAGAAGGCGACGCGGTATCAGATCAGGGTACCGGTGCCGTTTGGTGCCGACGGTGCGCTGCTGGCCGGGGCGGCTACAGGTGCCGGTGCTGCGGTAGCGGCCGGGGCGGCACTGGCCGCTGGCGCTGCAGGTTTGGCGGCCGCCGGTTTGGCCGGTGCTTTCTTCACCGCAGGTTTCTTCGCTGCCGCTGGCTTGGGCGCTGCCGGTTTTGCTGCCGGTTTTGCCGCCGGCTTGGCAGCTGCAGGTTTGGCCGCAGGCTTTGCTGCAGGTTTGGCCGCTGCCGTTTTAGCTGCAGGTTTGGCCGCCGCCGTTTTAGCAGCAGGCTTGGCCGCCGCTGCCTTGGCCAGTGGCTTGGCCGCTGCCTTGCTCGCAGCCGGCTTGGACGCCGCAGCGCGCGACGAAATCGGCGTAACCGAAGCACCGGTCAGCTTCTCGATCTGCTTGGTCAGGCTGTCCACCTGCTGGTGCAGGGCCTTGATCTCGTTGCGGCTCGGCACGCCCAGGCGCGAGATGGCGCTGTTCAGGCGCTTGTCGAAGGCCTCTTCGAGTTCGCTCCACTTGCCCATCGCAAGGTCCTTCACGCCAGACACGCGCGAAGTGGTCGACGACTTGGCGGTTTCGGCTACATCTTCAGCCGTCTTCTTCGCCTGCTTCTCGGCCTTCTCGCCATCTTTCACCAACGAGTCGAACAGCTTCGGGCCGTCCTGGTCGACTTTCGAATAGATACCCAGCCCCGCCAGCCAGATCTTGCGGGAGTACTTCTCGATCCCGCCGACCCAGGAGCTGCCTTCTTTTTCGGTGTTCTTCTTGCCAGCCATCCTGCTCTCCTTATGGTTTGTGCGCGACGCGCTCAAGCAGCTCATGCAACTGTTCAAGCTTGACCGACAACGCCTCAACGTCATGTTTAGACGGAATACCCAGGCGATTCAAGGCGCGACCGACCCGTGCGTCGAAAGCTTTTTCGATCTTGTCGAGTTGAATTTCTACCTTCCCGCGTACGCGGCTCACTTCTTCAGCGGCTTCGTCAAGCTGGTGGTTGGCGGCATCGAGCTCTTTGTCGATGCGTTTCTTGCCGCGCTTCTCGACGCCTTCGCCGGCCTTGATCAGCTCCTGGAAGTAGTCAGAGCCTTCCTGACCGACGCGGGCGTAGGCGCCGATACCGGCCAGCCAGATCTTGCGCGCATAGCCGCGCACCTCGCCAAGCGTGCCCAGGGCTTCGTCTTTTTTCTTCACAATCACTTTGGCCATGCTGTGTACCTCATGCTCATGAGTGGTGGAAAACCGCCCATGGAGGCTGGGCTTGAGCATTAAGGTAGGGAAGAAAATTAGAAACCTCACCCTAAGGTCGTCGTTGTCGCATCTATATACCGCAAGCACCGTTGGCCATAGCGCTAGCGTCGCAGGCTTCACCTCACGGACATCGACGCCATGACTGCTGTAGCAAACCCACCGAGGCTGACGTTCAAGCAAAGCGTGGCAGCCTGTTTCTCCAAACGACCCAGCCTGCGGGACGTTCTATCAAAAGAAGCATTCCAGACTTTCAGCGACCGGTATCCGTGGTTGCAACGCAACCACCCTCACATCACATCGCTCGATCCTTTCGTCATCCTGCATGCACCGGCCAGCACAGGGGATCTCCCACGTCAGAGCGGGCTGCTGGACGACCTTCTCAGGCATTTTCTGGCCAAGGAACGTGTGCAACCAAGCGCCCCAGACAAGCTGAGCATCAGCCCACCCCATGTGTTTCAAATTCAGGAGCAAGGCCCGGACAACATCCGCCAACCCGAAATCATCCCGGACCTGACGAAGCTCAGCGATGACTTCGATACAGTGCTTGGTGCGTTGATACCTGCCTTCCAGCAAGCCCAGATCGGCTTCTGGAACGGGCTCGACGAAGACAGCCAAGCCTCGCGCATGCTCTGGCTGGAACACACCATCAAGGCCGCATTGCTCGAGAACCTCCCTCGCCAAGGCCTGGCAGATGATGAAAAAGCTGCAATGTACGCCTTGCTCGACGGGGCATTCGACAGCCTGGCTGTCGAGGCGATACAAGTCACGCTCGGAACGGATGGCGAAGCACGCACCGTCACCCTGCCGGATCTGTTGCTCATCACCACAAGTGGTACCCGCAACCTGGTTCTGCAATGCAAACCCTGCGGTTCGGTTCACCGCCATGTCGACCTGCCCAGCTTTGCCACCGCGCTGCAACGGCAGCTAGCACAAAGCTATCGCTTCGAAGCTTTGTCCTGGGCGCACACACCGGTGATCGGACGCCCTTTCGCCTTCCAGGCCAGGCAACTGCTGAACGGTATCCTGGACGACATCGGGCGCTTGCGTATTGGTGGCCTGGCAACCGTCGACGAGCTGGAGCGACAACTGCGTCAGGTGAGCGACCCGTCAGCTCACTTCTTCGACCTGCCTTCGCAGGAACGAACTGCACCCGCTGTCCGCCCACCGCGATGGCTGCTAAATGCCAGCGCTGAGGACCGCTACGCCTATCACACTGCACTGCTCGATCTGGCGGCGAACCAAGGTCGGTCGAAGGGCTTCACATCGCTGAGCGATGTCGAAGATATCCGTGATTACGCCGCTCGCCGCTTGCGTGAGACCCTGCAGGCCCGCTACCCAGACAAGGCGGTACACGACCCGAACGAGGTGCACATCCGCATTTCCCAGGCCATCATCGGCGCCGGCACACAAGGGCAGTCACTGTTCTTGCGCACGGTGCCCCTGACCGATCTAGCGATCTCCCGCCTGCGCCTTGAGGCTGGCGAGGTGATGACCGGGCTCAGTTTCGAGGATGGCTCGCCCGTAAAGGACTGGCTGAGCATCGAGCAGATCAGGGCGCTGATTCATCAGGTCGATATCGGCGCTCACTACCCCACCTACCTGCAGGATCAAGTCAGAACCGAACCGCGCAGGTCCGAACGAATCAGGCAACATGCCAGGGAGTGGCGTTACGCCCTTCGGTTCAGCACCCTGAAGGCCAAGATCGAGCGACAGCTTGGCGAAACGGCGAGCCAGGCAATGCTCAGGTTCTGCCAGGGCATGGACAATGGCGCGGACCTTCTGCGCATCGCCCCTCTGGCGTTCCTTTGCGCGCCTGGCGCTTCGGCGAGCGATGTGGCACACGGGATGTTCATCATCGAAATTCCGGCAAGCGGCAGTTGGGTCTTGTACCGCCCGTTCTATGCCGACAGGGCGTTGCAGGAATTTCCGACCCTCGAATTGCTGATGGAGGCAGTCCGCAGCAGGGGCGCACTGCAAGAGAGCGTACTGGCCTGGCTCGACGATGACGCGCGTCCGATTTACCAGAACGACGGGTTCAAGCACCCGCACCTGCACCCGAACATTACCGCGCTGACGCACCTGCTCAATGTGCCGGTCGAGCTGCTGGACGGCCTTTTGCAACGCCTCAGACGCCCGGTCCAAGTCTTGTTCAAGGCGTGGACGGAGGATCTGGCCACCCACCTGTTCAACGCCCGCATCGACACCATGTTATTGGCCTCAGCCAGCAATAGCGTATCCAATGCCCAGGAAGTGCGGGCTTTGGTGAAGGAGGCTGCCTGGGCGATCTTCAATACCGTCACCCAGCTTTGGCATGGCCCGATGACCACCCTGGCGTGGCTGGTCGTGGCGCTGTCGGCGGCCAAGGAAGACGTGGAGGCGCTGATCAAGCGCAGCGGTGACAACAAGATCGTCGCCGCCATAGACCTGCTCACCAACATGGCCTTGCTCCTTGCCCACCGCCCGGCAACGCCCCCTGCCAACAGCGAAGCGGCCGTTACGTTGCGTTTTTCAGGCCCTGCACCGAAGGAAGAATCCCCGCCCCCGGCGCTCGAGCAGCCACAGGAGAAACCCTGGCAAGCCCCCGTCGAGGCGCCGCAGCCCACGCGGGTGCGTGTAGAAAGCTGGCATGACGAGCAGCGCCTGAGCAACCTGTCGGTACAGGAGCGCCAGTCACTGGCCCAACTGCAAGCCTCGCAGTCACTCGAAGGGCACGCGCCACTGACAAGGGGCCGTTTGCGTGGGTTGTTCAATATCGCCGGCCGTTACTACGTCAAGCTGGGCGATGACGTCTATGAAGTCATCGAGACCTGGAACGGCATGCAGATCATCGGCCCAGAGCCGAGCAGCAGCGAATGGGTGTCCCAATGGGATGGCGCCCCGGACGGCTACCATATCGTTGGTCGTGAACGCCCAAAAGGCCCTTGGTTGACGCGCTGGCATGGCCAATGGACTTTGAATCTTACCCTCTTTGGCGGCATGCCAAGGAACAGGCTGTCCATCAACGCGGAAAACCGCCAGCGGTTCGACACGTTGAGCGCAACCGCCACGGCTAACCAACAAGCGCTGAATCAGATGGCACCCCTGATGGAACGCAGCCAAGTGCAACTGCAGGTTTATGACGACCTCGCGCGGGAATACAGCATGGGTGTCGATGCACTACCTGCACATGAGCGTGATACACCGCCGCCAGCCTTGCAGCTTCAGAGGCAGGCACTCAAAGCCCAGCGCCTACGGCACTTACCGGAAATCAGGGCATCCGCGCTCTACCTGGAACGGCAAAGCACGCTGCTACACGGGAATATCGAAGTGTTCAAGGAGATGGCCGAACCACGGTTCAGCAAATTCGACACCCGAGCCCCGAGCCGACGCCGATACGGCAACTGGTACGGTGCAGCCATCGAAAACGACATGCTGCTGTGCCGCCGCTTGCTGGAGCAGGTCGACCACCAGGCACTGAGCGCACAGTCCATCGGGCTGCCCCGCGTTCCAGAGACTGCCGAGCAGATACAGCAATACCTCGATTATTGCGAACGGGTACGCGATTCCAGCCAGGCCAGCCGCCGCCTGCTTGTCGTCAGCCAGCGGCTGGACCGGACCTTGGCGCAAGTACTGCCGGACCCCAAGATCGAATTTGCCGACAAAGCCACAAAACTCGCCCAGACCATTCGACGCAGGACGTATTCGACACTGGTCATTCGGGCCCAGTTGCTCAGTGACCTGGCCTACCTCGCCGTGGACAAGACTCGGCTCTCTGCGGACACGGCCGAGCATTTGCTTGCGATGCGCGCGCCGCTCAGCGGCATCGAATTCAGCCGTACGATCTGGAGCCAGGACGGTCTGGAAGCCACCGAAGAGACGGCCCAGGTCAAAGCCGAACTGCTTGAGGATATCCTTCAGAAATACCGTACCGTGCTGGACCGCGCCCAATACATGAAGACACTGGACTCGCCTGCGCTGGTCGCTGACGTGCTGGACGAATATATACGCGAACTGTCCACCATTACCCAGATCACGGAGCAGCAACTGAGCGCGACCTTGACCAATCTCGACAGCGGCATCACTCTCCCCCCGCCAACGCCCTATCATCGCCCCGCAACGATCAGGCGCCGGGTCATCCGTGTTGACCGAGGTCGACCGCTGTTGGTGGAAATCGACCAAATGGGCAATCGGGCCATCCAGCGCAGTGCATTCAACCAGGAGCCTGCGGGCAGTTTCGCGCAACGCGACGGGGTGTGGCATGCCGTGCCTGAGCAAGCGCGGCCGGCCCGGCACGACCGGGCACAGCTGCGCCAGCGAGCAAGCCGCCTGCTGGCAGAGGTGGATGGGAAAATTGCCTTCGCCGCTCACTATGCCGATGAGCCCAACAGCCTGGCCGACTTTCTGGAATGGCCGGCAGGTGACATGCGCGAAGTGCAGCAGCAACTGACCGAGCTGAACAATCCACTGGATTCCAGCTTGGTCGACCTCCTTCGGGCAGCGGTGGACCGCGTCCATCACGAAAGGCTTCGGCTGCTCACCGACGCATACCTGAACACCCGCCATCCCGACGGCAAGGCCCTTCGCTTCCTGGCTGAGCAGAAGCGGGTACGGATCAGGCAGACCGTGATTCGCCGGCAGCTACGTCACGCCAATGATTACCTCGACGTCTACGAGATTCGCGATGTGCAAGCGCCACAGCGGTTACTGTGGGAGGCGCATTTTCACTATCCCAGCCTGGAAGCGAGGGGGCATGACTTCGTCAAGGGCCACCTCAAATTCTGGGATGCAGGCGTAAGGGGCCGCAAGGCCCTGCTTGAGCAAGCAGCAAGCGCACGGGAGCGCATCGCGATCTACCGCGGCGATCTGCGCCTGGAGCAAGTGATTGGCATCATTCCCTTCCCGGCGGACGCCCCGCAATAGCCAGAGAGCGGCCCTGGCTCAGGCCAGGGCCTTGTCCAGCGCCCGCTCGATCTCGCCCTTGATGGTACCGCTCATCATCGACAGCATCATGCCCAGTTTCAATTCGACACGGATGCTGTCGTCGCCAATGTGCACACTGCCATTGGCGCCACTGCGCGCAACGTCCACGCGGTCACCGTTCCAGGTGGCCTTGAGGTCGTACTCACGGCTGAGCTTGTCGACCAGCGCTTCGGCCTTGGCGCGGGCGGCATCACGGCCTAGGGAGTGTTTGCGTTCGACGCTGATCTGGGTCATGCGGGCGTTCCTGAAGATGTAGACATAATCAGCATTATGCCCGCCCCTGCCCACTGGCACACCCCGCCAAGACAAATCCGCCCGTTCGCCCTAGAATGGCGGTAATTTTTTCCGGTGAAGCGATATGAACGACCAGCGCAAAGGCGACCACGCCGAACCCACCACCCACTTTGGCTATCAGGACGTACCTGAAAGCCAGAAGGCGAAAAAAGTCGCCGAAGTGTTCCACTCGGTGGCAGCCAAGTACGACCTGATGAACGATGTGCTTTCCGGCGGCATGCACCGCCTGTGGAAGCGCTTTACCATCGAGCTGTCGGGCGTGCGCAGCGGCAACCGGGTGCTGGACATCGCCGGCGGTACCGGTGACCTGGCCGCCAAGTTCTCGCGCCTGGTCGGCCCGACGGGTCAGGTGGTACTGGCCGACATCAACGAGTCGATGCTCAAGGTTGGCCGTGACCGCCTGCTGGACCGCGGTGTGGCCGGCAACATCGAGTTCGTCCAGGCCGACGCCGAAAAACTGCCGTTCCCGGACAACCACTTCGACTGCGTGACCATCGCTTTCGGCCTGCGCAACGTCACCCACAAGGACGAAGCCATCCGTTCGATGCTACGCGTGCTCAAGCCCGGTGGCCGTCTGCTGATCCTGGAATTCTCCAAACCGACCAGCAAGCTGATGTCCAAGGCCTACGACGCCTATTCGTTCGCTTTCATGCCGCTGGCCGGCAAGCTGATCACCAACGACTCGGAAAGCTACCGTTACCTCGCCGAATCGATCCGCATGCACCCGGACCAGGAAACCCTGAAGAGCATGATGGTCGAGGCCGGTTTCGACCGCGTCACCTACCACAACATGACCAGCGGCATCGTTGCCGTGCACCGGGGGATCAAACCCTGATGCTGCTGGCCGGGCTGCTCGCCAGCGTCGAACATGGCCTGAACCGCGTCCTGCGCATGGACAGCACGGCCCTGCCGCGGCTGGCCGCGCTGGAAGGCAAGGTCATCGAGATCGACTGCCGCCAACCGGCCCTGCAGGTCTTCATCCTGCCCGATGAAGACGGCCTGATGCTTGCCGCCCACTGGGAAGGCGGGGTCGACTGCAGCCTGCGCGCACCGGCCGGCAGCCTGGTGCAACTTGCCCTGGCCAGGGACAAGACCGCCGTGCTGCACAGCCCGCAGGTAGAACTGCATGGCGACAGCGCCGTGCTGCTCGACCTGTTCGGCGTGCTGCAGGACCTGGAGCTGGACTGGGAGCACGAGCTGCAACGCTGGCTCGGCCCGGTCGCCACGGCCATGCTGGCAGGCCACATTCGCCTGCGTGCACGCTGGACCCGCCAGGGCCTGGCGCGCTTCAGCCAGAACCTTTCCGAGTACCTGGCCGAAGAGTCCCGCACCCTGGTAGGCAAGCGCGAAGCCGAAGCCGCCTTCAGTGAACTCGATGCCCTGAAGCTCGATACAGAACGCCTCGAGGCGCGCATCAAGCGCCTCTCCCGATCCCTTGATACCAGCGAAAACGCATGAAGCTGCTCGCCGTCCGCCGTCTTTTTCGCATCCAGCGCGTGGTGATTCGCTACCGTCTCGATGACCTGCTGTTCGAACAGCCCTTGCTGCCCTGGTGGCTGGCCAGTCTGCGCCTGCTGATGCCGTGGCGCTGGCTGCCACGCAAGCCCACCGAACTCAGCCGTGGCGCGCGCCTGCGCCTGGCGCTGCAGGACCTGGGGCCGATCTTCATCAAGTTCGGCCAGTTGCTGTCCACCCGCCGCGACCTGCTGCCCACCGACATCGCCGACGAGCTGATGCTGTTGCAGGACCGTGTGCCGCCGTTCGACCCAAAACAGGCCGTGGCACTGATTGAAGCGCAACTGGGCGCGAAGGTTGGCGAGGTGTTCAGCCGTTTCGACGTCGAACCGCTGGCCTCGGCCTCGGTGGCCCAGGTGCACGCCGCACGCCTGAAAACCGGCGAAGAGGTGGTGGTCAAGGTGGTACGCCCGGGCCTGAAGCCGGTGATCGCCCAGGACCTGGCCTGGTTGTTCCTGATTGCCAAGGCCGCCGAACGCGCCTCGGCCGATGCCCGCCGCCTGCACCCGGTGGAAATCGTCGGTGACTACGAAAAAACCATCTACGACGAGCTCGACCTGCTGCGCGAGGCTGCCAACGCCAGCCAGCTGCGGCGCAACTTCGAAGGCTCCGAGCTTATGTACGTGCCCCAGGTGTACTGGGACCTGTGCCGCCCTAAAGTGCTGGTGATGGAGCGCATCTATGGCGTACCGGTGACCGACATGGCCACCCTGGCCGACCAGCGTACCGACATGAAGCTGCTGGCCGAGCGAGGCGTGGAGGTATTCTTCACCCAGGTATTCCGCGACAGCTTCTTCCATGCCGACATGCACCCGGGCAATATCTTTGTCAGCACGGTCAAGCCGTGGAGCCCGCAGTACATCGCTATCGACTGCGGCATCGTCGGCAGCCTCACCGCCGAGGACCAGGACTACCTGGCGCGTAACCTGTTTGCCTTCTTCAAGCGTGACTATCGCCGCGTCGCCGAGTTGCACATCGACTCGGGCTGGGTGCCAGCGCATACCAAGGTCAACGAATTCGAAGCGGCGATCCGCACCGTGTGCGAGCCGATCTTCGAAAAACCGTTAAAGGATATTTCCTTCGGCCAGGTGCTGATGCGCCTGTTCCAGACCGCGCGGCGCTTCAACATGGAAGTGCAGCCGCAGCTGGTGCTGCTGCAGAAGACCCTGCTCAATATCGAGGGTCTGGGCCGCCAGCTGTACCCCGACCTGGACCTGTGGAGCACCGCCAAACCCTACCTCGAACGCTGGATGCGCGACCGCTACAGCCCCAAGGCCGTGCTCGGCAACATTCATGGGCAGGTCGAGCAGTTGCCGCACCTGACCAACATGGCCCGCGACCTGCTCGAACGCCTGTCGCAACCGCACCTGAACGATCCGCAACTGCCGGAACGCCGCCGCCAGGGTGACCGCTGGGCCCTGCGCCTGCTGGGCGCCGGCCTGCTCGGTGGTGGCGCGGTGCTGGCCGCAGGCGCCGCCGAGGCCGCCAGCCTGGCCGCCCCTGCTGCCTGGCCGGCCTGGCTGATGCTGGCCGCAGGCCTTTACCTGATCGTGCGCCAATAGCCAGCCGCGCCTGTGGCTGGCACACTAGCGCAAAGGGCCCGATACAGGAGCGGGCCCGCTTTGGAGTCGACGATGAAAGACTGGCTGGACGAGATCAAGTGGAACAGCGACGGCCTGGTGCCGGCAATCGCCCAGGACCACAAGACCGGACGCGTGCTGATGATGGCCTGGATGAACCGCGAATCGCTGGCGCTGACCGCCACCGAACAGCGCGCCATCTACTGGTCGCGTTCGCGTGGCAAGCTGTGGCGTAAAGGCGAAGAATCCGGGCACGTGCAGAAGCTGCATGAGCTGCGTCTGGACTGCGACGCCGACGTGATCATCCTGATGGTCGAGCAACTGGGCCATATCGCCTGTCATACCGGCCGTGAAAGCTGCTTCTACCGCGTCTTTGAAGACGGCCAGTGGAAAATCGTCGACCCGGTCCTGAAGGACCCGGATGCCATCTACAGCGCAGGACACTGACATGAGCGACACCCTCAACCGCCTGGCCGAAGTGCTTGAAGAACGCAAGCAAGCGGCGCCTGACAGCTCCTACGTCGCCAGCCTGTACCACAAGGGCCTGAACAAGATCCTCGAAAAGCTCGGCGAAGAGTCGGTCGAAACGATCATTGCCGCCAAGGACGCTGCCGTCAGCAAGGATTACAGCGATGTCATCTACGAAACCGCCGACCTGTGGTTTCATAGCCTGGTGATGCTCAGCGCGCTGGGCCAGCATCCACAAGCCGTGCTTGACGAACTGGATCGCCGTTTCGGCTTGTCCGGGCATGATGAAAAGGCCGCACGCCAGCCATCTGCCTGATGTATTTTTGGGGCGTTGCACGCCCCTGTGGGAGCGGGTTCACCCGCGAAGCATGCAACGCGGTATATGGCACCGGCTGCGCCGGTGTTCGCGGGTAAACCCGCTCCCACAAGGGCCGCGCTGCCAGACAGATTTGCTGTACCTGTAAATTTCGGGAGTACGAAATGGGTATTTTTGACTGGAAACACTGGATCGTCCTGCTGGTCGTCGTGGTCCTGGTGTTCGGCACCAAGAAGCTGAAAAACTTCGGCAGTGACCTGGGCGAGTCGATCAAGGGCTTCCGCAAGGCGATGAACGAAGAAGAGACCAAGCCGGCCGAGCAGACTCCGCCGCCTGCCCAGCCTGTGCCGCCGGTGCAAAACACTGCCCAGCCGCAACAAGGCCACACCATCGAAGGCCAGGCCCAACCGGTCCAAGAGCCGCAGCGGAAAGACTGACCCATGTTCGGCATCAGTTTCAGCGAGCTGCTACTCGTAGGTCTGGTCGCCCTGCTGGTGCTCGGCCCCGAGCGCCTGCCCGGTGCCGCGCGCACCGCAGGCCTGTGGATCGGCCGGCTCAAACGCAGCTTCAACAGCATCAAGATGGAAGTCGAGCGCGAAATCGGCGCCGA
This sequence comes from Pseudomonas sp. YNh, assembly GCF_037993085.1. NCBI lineage: Bacteria > Pseudomonadati > Pseudomonadota > Gammaproteobacteria > Pseudomonadales > Pseudomonadaceae > Pseudomonas > Pseudomonas sp. YNh. The sequence continues at coordinate 292,623 of NZ_JBBMRJ010000002.1, forward strand.
CGACATCCGACGCCAGTTGCACAACGAGCACATCCTGCAGATGGAAGAGGAAGCCAAGCGCATCCTCAACCCGATGACACCCCCTGCCCAGCCGCCGGTAACCACGGCCAGCGTGCAGCCACCTGCCGGGCTTGAGGCCAGGCCGGTCGAAGCACCTGCAACCCCGGTCGCATCCTCTGAACCGCCTCAACCGCCGCGAGCCCCATGAGCGAGAATCCGGAACACGACCAGCCGATGCCGCTGGTCTCGCACCTGACCGAACTGCGCACCCGCCTGCTGCGCTGTGTTGCCGTCATTTTCCTGATCTTTGCCGGGCTGTTTTCCTTCGCCCAGCAGATCTACACCCTGGTCTCGGCGCCGCTGCGCGACCATTTGCCGGCCAACGCGACGATGATCGCCACCGACGTGGCCTCGCCGTTCCTGACGCCGTTCAAGCTGACCATGATCGTCTCGCTGTTCCTGGCGATCCCGTTCATCCTGCAGCAGATCTGGGGTTTTATCGCACCGGGTCTGTACCGCCATGAAAGGCGCATCGCCATTCCGCTGCTGGTGTCGAGCATTCTGCTGTTCTACGCCGGTATGGCCTTTGCCTATTTCCTGGTGTTCCCGCTGATGTTCAGTTTCTTTGCCGCCGCCACCCCGGCAGGCGTGGCAATGATGACCGACATCGCCAACTACCTCGACTTCGTGATGACGCTGTTCTTCGCCTTTGGCGTCGCCTTCGAAATCCCGGTGGCAGTGGTGCTGCTGGTATGGATTGGCGTGGTCGACGTGAAGTACCTGAAGAAGGTCCGCCCTTACGTGATCATCGGCTGCTTCGTGGTCGGCATGATCCTCACCCCGCCGGACATCTTCTCCCAGACCCTGCTGGCCGTGCCCATGTGGCTGCTGTTCGAAGTCGGCGTGCTGTGCGGTAGCCTGATCCGCAAGCGCAGTGCCCACGACGAAGAAGCCAACGACCACAACGACCAGCCACCAGCGACCCAACCGTGAATCTGTTGCTCCTTGAAGAGGCCGATTTCGTCTCGGCCGACCGCGTCGTTCTTGCTGATCGGCGCTTTACCCACATGCAGGAAATCCACCGCGTAGCGGTGGGCGATAACCTGCGCGTGGGCCGTATCAACGGCCTGATGGGCAAGGCCACGGTGCTGCGCCTGGAACAGCACGAGGCCGAACTTGAAGTGGCCTTCGACCAGCAACCACCAGCCAAGCTGCCGTTGACCCTGGTGCTGGCGGTGCCGCGGCCGAAAATGCTGCGACGACTGTTCCAGACCGTGGCTACCCTGGGTGTATCGCGGCTGATCCTGGTGAACAGTTACAAGGTCGAGAAAAGCTTCTGGCAAACGCCTTTCCTGCAGCCCGAGAGCATTCGCGACAATCTGATGCTCGGCCTGGAACAGGCGCGTGACACGGTGCTGCCCGAGGTGATCATCGAGAAACGCTTCAAGCCTTTCGTCGAAGACCGCCTACCCGCCATCGCCGCTGGCACCCTGGGCCTTGTGGGCCACCCCGGCCCTTACCCCGCCTGCCCGCGTGCCGTGGAACAAGCCGTAACCCTGGCCATCGGCCCCGAAGGCGGCTGGATCCCCTACGAAATTGACCTGCTGGGCAAGGCTGGCCTGGCACCGGTGCAGCTGGGTGATCGCATCCTGCGGGTAGAGACCGCCGTCACTGCGCTGCTTTCGCGTATTTTCTGACGTAAACGCCGTTTTTTCGCCCATCAAGTTTCCCCCTCCCGGGCCGATGGCCTTGGCAACACAACAATTATTTGTGCTGCCAAGCCGCCGGGGAGTCGTACATGTACCAATGGTTAGCCCAATCGCTGGGCAATGTGAGCGTGAATCGCAAACTGGGGCTGGGTTTCGGCCTGGTGCTGCTGTTGACCCTGGCTATTACCCTGGCCGGCTGGCACGGCATGGACAGCATCATCGACCGTGGCGACAAGCTGGGTAACATCTCGGTCATCCAGCAGTACACCCAGGAACTGCGCATTGCCCGCCAGCATTACGAGCGCCGCAGTGATGACGCGTCGGTGGCCGAGCTGGAAAAAGCCCTGGCCAACCTCGACCGCCAGGTGCAGCTGATGCTCGGGCAGATCGAACACCCCGCCGACCGCCAGCGCCTGGAGCAGCAGCGCGAGGCCGTGCGCATTTACCAGCAGGCATTCAACGAGCTGAAACAGGCCGGCCAGCGCCGCGAGGCCAGCCGTAGCGTGCTCGGCGACAGCGCTGACAAGGCTGCAGAGCTGATCGGCCGCGTGCAGCGGGGCCTGCTGCAAGGCGGCGATATCAACCAGTACCAGCACGCGGTGGACGTCAGTGCCCTGCTGCAACAAGCGCGTTTCCAGGTGCGGGGCTACACCTACAGCGGCAATGCCGAGTTCCAGCAAACGGCGCTGAAAGCCATCGACCAGGCCCTCGCCGAGCTGCGCGCATTGCCGGCCAAAGTGCCGGCCGAGCATGCCGCCGGTCTCGACGATGCCGCCACCGCCATGGGCGGCTACCGCGATGCGGTCACCCAGTTCGGCAATGCCCAGGCCGCCAGCGAGCAGGCCCTGCAGCATATGGCCGAGCAAGGTACGCTGCTGCTACAGACCAGCCAGGCGATGACCACTTCGCAAACCGCCGTGCGTGACGCCGGCGCGACCCAGGCCAAGACCCTGCTCGCCGTGGCCACCGGGCTGGCCCTGGCCCTCGGCCTGCTGGCGGCATGGGCAATTACCCGGCAGATCATCATCCCCCTGCGCCAGACCCTGCGCGCCGCAGAGCGGGTCGCCAGTGGCGACCTGACCCAGAACCTGCAGGTAAACCGCCGCGACGAACTGGGCCAGTTGCAAGCGAGCATGCAGCGCATGACCCAAGGCCTGCGCGAACTGATCGGCGGCATCGGTGACGGTGTCACTCAGATCGCCAGTGCCGCAGAGGAGCTGTCGGCGGTAACCGAGCAGACCAGCGCCGGGGTCAACAACCAGAAGGTCGAAACCGACCAGGTAGCGACCGCCATGAACCAGATGACGGCCACCGTGCACGAGGTAGCCCGTAACGCCGAGCAGGCCTCGGAAGCCGCGCTGATGGCCGACCAGCAAGCCCGCGAAGGCGACCGGGTGGTGGGTGAGGCTGTGGCACAGATCGAGCGGCTGGCGGGTGAAGTGATCAACTCCAGCGAAGCGATGAACCAGCTCAAGGCCGAGAGCGACAAGATCGGCAGCGTGCTCGACGTGATCAAATCGGTGGCTCAGCAGACCAACCTGCTGGCCCTCAACGCGGCTATCGAAGCCGCTCGCGCCGGTGAGGCCGGGCGTGGCTTTGCCGTGGTGGCCGATGAAGTACGCAGCCTGGCCCAGCGCACCCAGCAGTCGACTGAAGAGATCGAAGAGCTGATTGCCGGCCTGCAAAGCGGCACCCAACGGGTGGCCAGCGTGATGGACAACAGCCGCCAGCTGACCGACAGCAGCGTCGAGCTGACCCGCCGCGCCGGCAGCTCGCTGGAGACCATTACCCGCACCGTGTCGTCGATCCAGGCGATGAACCAGCAGATTGCCACGGCAGCCGAGGAACAGACAGCCGTGGCCGAGGAGATCAACCGTAGCGTGATGAATGTGCGGGATATATCCGACCAGACCTCGGCGGCAAGTGAAGAGACGGCCAGTTCCAGCGTGGAGCTGGCGCGGCTGGGGACCCACCTGCAGGGGTTGGTGGGGCGGTTCAAGCTTTGATCTGAGGGATGGATCACCTGCACTGGCCTCTTCGCGGGTAAACCCGCTCCCACAGGTATCGCGCAGGTTTCAAGGGCTGAGCAGTACCTGTAGGAGCAGGTTTACCCGCGAAGAGGCCAGTGCGGGCAGAACCCTCCTACAGTTCGCAGCGAAATTTCCTACCTGGCTTTCAGGTCAAGTCCTACAGCTCCGCTGCCGATTGGCAGAGGTGAGATGCCAGCAATGCGCTTGCATCCCCTTTCTTAAATGGACGGAGACTCATCATGCTCGGATACCTCAACCGCAAGCTCGGCAACATCAGTGTCGCTGCCAAGCTGGCCCTCGGCTTTGCGGTGGTCCTGCTGCTTACCCTGGCCACCACCCTCAGCGGCTGGCGCGCACTGGATGGCGCCATTACCCGCTCGGAACAGCTGAGCGAGATCGGCCTGATCAACGACCTCACCAAAGACCTGCGCGCAGAGCGCATCACGTATCGCGTGCTTAACGACGACGCCAGCAAAGCACAAGTTACCCGCATCCTTGACCAGCTGGACGCCATGCTGTCCACGCTGCAGCAACGCAGCAACGTTGATGAGTCTCGCCAGTTACTGAGCGAGAAGCTGGCGATGCTGCAGCGCCTGCGCGACACCTTCAGCGAGCTGCAAAGCAGCGTCATCAAACGTACTGCCCTGCGCGAAACCATGCAGGCACAGGAACATAAGCTAAACGAGGTCATCGAGAATCTACAGACCCAAGCCCTGCTGAACATGTCGGCCGACGGCCAGCGTAGTGCCGTACTGAGCCTGATGGATAACCTCACCCGGCATGTCGATGGCGCTAACCAGCAAAGCCTGATGCCGGCCTATACCTTCTCCCCCGTCGAGGAATTCACGCGGGTGGGCGAACGTGCGCTGGACGCCGCCGATACCAGCCTTGGGCAATTGCTACAAAACCTCGAGCCGCTGGGCTTGCCACACGCGCTCACCGAGCAACCCGGTACCGAGTTGGCCAAATACCGGGCCAGCCTGGACCAGTACCGCCGCGCGGCCGTGCGGGTTGAGCAACTGCAGAATGCGATGGAGCAAATGGGTGATGAACTGGCCGCAGTGAGCGTGCAACTAAGTGAACGCAAGATCGAACAGCGCGACAGCGAAGCCTTGGCCGCCCGCTCGCTGCTGACCGGCGTAGCGCTGCTGGCACTCGCAATGGGGGTGTTGGCCGCCTGGCTGATCACCTTGCAGATCACCCAGCCATTGCGCCAGACGCTGGCCGTGGCTGCACGCATAGCCAAAGGCGACCTGAGCCAGGTTGACGCGGTGCAACGCCGTGACGAGATGGGCCAGTTGCAAAGCCGCATGCGTGAGATGACCTTGAGCCTGCGCGAGCTTATCGGGGGTATCGACCAAGGCGTCGGCCAGCTGTCACAGGCCGCCTCACAGCTGGCAGCCAGCAGCGAGGACACCAAACTGAAGATCAACCAGCAGCGCGAGGAAACCGACCAGGTGGCCACCGCCATGAACCAGATGAGCGCCACCGTTCAGGAAGTGGCACAGAACGCCGAGCAGGCCTCGCTGGCTGCAACCAACGCCGACCAGCAGGCCCAGGTGGGCGACCAGGTGGTGGCCGAAGCCATCGGCCGTATCGAGCAACTGGCCGGGCAGATGGACCATTGCCTGGCGGCCATGCAGCACCTGGCGGGCGAGAGCCAGCGTATTGGCAGCATCCTCGATGTGATCAAGTCGGTGTCCGAACAGACCAACTTGCTGGCCCTGAACGCGGCTATCGAGGCGGCACGGGCGGGAGAAGCCGGGCGCGGCTTTGCCGTGGTGGCCGATGAAGTGCGCGGTTTGGCCAAGCGTACCTCGACTGCGACCGAAGAGATTGGCCAGCTAATCGACAGCCTGCACAACGGTACCGACGAGGTGACCCGCTTGCTGGACAGCAGCAAGAACCTGACCGAGCAGAGCGTGGAGCTGAGCCGACGCGCGGGGGATGCACTAAGCCAGATCACCGACACCGTGTCGAGCATTCAGGGCATGAACCAGCAGATCGCCACGGCCAGCGAGGAACAAAGCGTGGTGGCCGAGCAGATCAACCGAAGCGTGATCAATGTGCGGGATGTGTCGGATCAGACCAGTGCGGCCAGCGAACAGACGGCGGCCTCGAGCGGGGAGCTGGAGCAGTTGGGGCAGCAGTTGCGGGGGATGGTTGGGCGGTTCAGCATTTGAGGTTACAGGGGCTGCTTTGCAGCCCAATCGCCGGCAAGCCAGCTCCCACAGGCATGACGCTGACCTGCTTTTTGTGGGAGCTGGCTTGCCGGCGATTGGGGCGCAAAGCGCCCCCGCTTTTTACAGCACCTGGCGCAGGAAAGCCTGCGCGCGCGGGTCCTTCGGCGCATCGAAGAACGCCCCTGGCGCGGCATCTTCCAGCAGCTTGCCGTGGTCGAAGAACAGCACCCGGTCCGCCACTTCGCGGGCAAAGCCCATTTCATGGGTGACGCAGACCATGGTCATGCCTTCCTGGGCCAAGGTCTTCATCACGTCCAGCACTTCGCCGACCATTTCCGGGTCAAGCGCCGAGGTCGGCTCGTCGAACAGCATCACTTTCGGGTCCATCGCCAGGGCACGGGCAATCGCCACGCGCTGTTGCTGGCCGCCCGACAAGCGCGACGGGTACTCGTTGGCCTTCTGCGAAATACCCACCTTCTCCAGCAACGCCCGGGCCTTGGCTTCACGCTCGGCCTTGTTGCGCTTGCGCACCACCTTCTGCGCCAGGCACAGGTTTTCCAGCACGGTCATGTGCGGGAACAGGTTGAAGTGCTGGAACACCATGCCGACTTCGCGGCGGTAGGCGTTGATGTCGGTCTTCGGGTCGGCCAGTTGCAGGCCGTCGATGGCCACATGGCCTTGGTCGAAATGCTCCAGGCCGTTGAGGCAGCGCAGGAAGGTGGACTTGCCCGAACCCGATGGGCCGAGCACTACCACCACTTCGCCTTTGGCGACCTGGGTGGTGACGTTGTCGACAGCCCGTACCACTTGGCCACGGGTGTCGAAGACTTTCAGCAGGTCACGGACTTCAATCACTTTGCGCAAGCCTCCGCTCGAGCCGGCTGGCCAGGTGCGACAGCGGCAGGTTGATCAGCAGGTACAGACCTGCCACGCAGAACCAGATCTCGAAGGTCGAGAACGAGGTGGTGATGGCCTCGCGGCCGCTCTTGGTCAGTTCGGTGATCGCGATCACCGAAACCAGCGAGGTGTCCTTGACCAGGCTGATGAACTGGCCAGCCAACGGCGGCAGCACGCGCTTGAAAGCCTGCGGCAGGATCACGTGGCGCATCGACTGGCCAGCGTTCAGGCCCAGCGAGCGCGCGGCTTCGTTCTGGCCCTTGGTGATGGACTGCACGCCAGCACGGACGATTTCAGCCACGTAGGCGCCCGTGAACAGTGCCAGCGCCGCCACCCCGGCGAACTCGCGGGACAGGTTGAGCACGGTGCCGATGAAGAAGTAGAAAATGAAGATCTGCACCAGCAGCGGCGTGCCGCGCACCAGTTCGACATAAACGGTCGAGAGGTCACGCAGGGTCGGGTTGCTGGACAACCGGCACAAGCCCGCGAACAAGCCGATGACCAGGCCCAGCGCGCCGGATACCACCGACAGCCACAACGTGGTCCACAGGCCCCAGGCCAGCGGGCCGGCTGCCCAATGGCGGGTGACGCCAATCTGGTCGCCTTCGGCCACATCGTCGCCGCGGCTCAGTTGCAGGCTGTCCTTGGCCACTTCAAGCACCTGCTCGTCACCTTGCTCGTCCTTCAGCGTGACGCGGGCGTTATCGCCGGCAATGACAATCTCCTGCACGGTGCCATAACCGGCAGCGCGCTGAACGTCTTCAGCCTTGTAGGCGAAGTACTGCGGTACGCGGTTCCAGCGCCACTCGTAGGACATCATCGAGGTGGCCATGTACAGGCTGATCGCCAGGCCGACCAGCACCAGGGCGGTCAGCCCGTGCCAGGGCCACTGGGCTTTCTTGTGTTTGATCACGTGGGGTACTTCCGTAAATGCGAACGCGCAGGGTTTGCCTGCGCGTCGGGGTCAAAGCCGGGCTTGTGGCCTGGGCCTTATTCCATGTCCTTCAGCCAGTCCTTGTTCTTGAACCACTTGTCGTGAATACGATCGTAGGTCCCGTCATGCTTGATCTGGTGCAGGAAGTTGTTGATGAAGTTGATGCTGTCGTAGTCGCCTTTCTTCAGGCCGAAGGCCAGCGGCTCGTAGGTGAAGGGCTCTTCGAGGAACAGCAGCTTGCCGGCACCGGCTTTCTCCACGGCTACCACGTTGTATGGGGCGTCGTAGACGAAGGCATCAGCCTTGCCGTTGACCACGTCCATCACCGCTTCCTGTTCGTTGTCGTAGCCGTGGTACTTGGCTTTGCCGATCAACTTCTTGGAGACCATTTCACCGGTGGTGCCCAGCTTGGAGGTCAGGCGGTACTTCTCGTTGTTCAGGTCTTTGTACGACTTGATCTCGCCCGCCAGTTCCTTGCGGATCAGCAGGGTCTGGCCAACCACGATGAAGGGTTCGCTGAAGTTCAGGCGCAGGTTGCGTTCCTGGGTCAGGGTCATGCCGCTGCCGATCATGTCGAACTTGTCGGTCAGCAGGGCCGGGATGATGCCGTCATAAGCCGTGGAGACCGCTTCGAACTTGACGCCCATGGACTTGGCCATGGCCTTGAGAATGTCGACTTCGAAGCCGATGATCTCGCCACGCTTGTTGGTCATCTGGAACGGCATGTAGGTCGGGTCCATGCCCACCTTGAGGGTGCCGCGCTTGACCGCGTCATCGATGGCGCCTGCCTGGGCCGCAGTTACAGCGACCAGGGCGGTTACACCGACCAGCAGTCGCGAAAGGTATTGCTTGATCATCACCAAGTCCCCTAGCAAGAAAAGTAGCGAATCTTATTGTGTTGGCACGGCCGTACCGGCCGAGGCGTCGTATCGGAATGGGATGCTAACGCATGGCGGCTCGGGGACCTAGCGCCGGGGGGGACTTTGTTGGCCAAAATCCGATTAGGCAGGAAGATTGGGGAGCCTTCATCGCCGGCAAGCCAGCTCCCACAGGATTCACATAGGCCAGAGGCTTGCGCAATACCTGTGGGAGCTGGCTTGCCGGCGAATGGGCCGCAAAGCGGCCCCAGGCCGATCAGGCGCCGACGAGTGCCGGTTGGCCTTCGTTCTCGGGGTGCAGCGGCAACAGCGGCGAGTGCGGGTCGTTCTTGATAGAAGCGCGCCACACATCGATCCACGCCGCGTTGTGCTCTGCCCACACCTGCTCGTGCAGGCGGGCCAGCGCCACCGGGTCGCTGAGCAGGGCCAGGCGGGTGTTGAGGTCCAGCCCTTGAGGCCCGACTTCCATGGCCTTGGCCACGCGCTCGGCACGCAGCGCTTCAATCGGCGCCGCCTGGCCATGACGGGCAGTGGCCATGGCGCAAGCCAGGGCGTTCTGCCGTGGGTCGACCACAGCCCGCACAAAGCCGTCATGCAGGGCATGCCAGCGGTTTTCGTGGGTGTACTGGTCGGTAGCCAGCAGCTCTTGCGGGGTGGCGTATTCCTCGGGGATGAGGAACAGCTTCTCGTCCTTGGCGGCCAGGCCTAGACGGGTGCGGCTGGAGATCACCGAAACCGGGATCGACAGCATCAGCGAGCCAACGATTGGCGCCAGCCACCACAGGAAGGCCGGGTTCAGCCAGGCCACCAACCCAGCCCAGGCAATACCCAGCAAGGTTTGCGGGCCGTGGCGACGCATAGCCTCGCCCCACGGCGTGGAGTCGTCGTCACGCTGCGGCGAGTTCCAGGTCGCAGCCCAGCCGAGGAACGCGGCCAGCACGAAGCGGGTGTGGAAGATCATGCGCACCGGGGCCAGCAGCATGGAGAACAGCATCTCCATCAGCATCGACAGGGTGACCTTGACCCGTCCGCCAAACTCGACAGCGCCCTTGGCCCAGATCAGGATGATGCTCAGCAGCTTGGGCAGGAACAGCAACACGATGGTAGTGGAGAACAGCGCCACGGCCTTCTCCGGGTGCCACTGCGGCCATAGCGGGTAGAGCTGGTACGGTTCGATGAAGTACTGCGGCTCCATCAGGGTGTTGGTCGCCAGCAACGCGGTCGACAGCACCAGGAACAGGAACCACAGCGGCGCCGACAGGTACGACATCACCCCGGTAAGGAACACCGCACGGTGTACCGGGTGCATGCCCTTGACCAGGAACAGGCGGAAGTTCATGAGGTTGCCGTGGCACCAGCGGCGGTCGCGCTTGAGCTCGTCGAGCAGGTTGGGCGGCAGCTCTTCGTAGCTGCCCGGCAAGTCGTAGGCGATCCACACGCCCCAGCCGGCACGGCGCATCAGCGCGGCTTCGACGAAGTCGTGGGAAAGGATTGCACCGGCGAACGCGCCCTTGCCCGGCAACGGCGCCAGGGCGCAGTGCTCGATGAACGGCTTCATGCGGATGATCGCGTTGTGGCCCCAATAGTGCGACTCGCCCAGCTGCCAGAAGTGCAGGCCAGCGGTGAACAGTGGGCCGTACACGCGGGTGGCAAACTGCTGCATGCGTGCATAGAGGGTGTCCATGCCCGAAGCTTTCGGCCCGGTCTGGATGATGCCGGCGTCCGGGTTGGCCTCCATCAGGCGCACCAGGCTGCTCAGGCACTCGCCGCTCATGACGCTGTCGGCGTCGAGCACGACCATGTACTTGTACTCGCCACCCCAGCGACGGCAGAAATCGTCGAGGTTGCCGCTCTTGCGCTTCACCCGGCGCCGACGGCGGCGGTAGAAGATGCGCCCGAAGCCTTTGGTTTCACGGCACACGTCCAGCCAGGCTTGTTGTTCGGCCACGGCGATGTCGGTGTCGTTGGTGTCGCTGAGCACGAAGAAGTCGAAACGGTCGAGGTTGCCGCTGGCGGCCACCGACTCGAACGTTGCGCGCAGGCCGGCAAACACGCGCGGCACGTCTTCGTTGCAGATCGGCATCACCAGCGCGGTACGCGCCTCGGGTGCAATTGGCTCGTTGCCGGCGCTGCTGCCCGAAATCTTGTATTTGTCGCGACCGGTGAGCAGCTCGAGGAAGCCCATCAGTGCGGTCCAGAAGCCCGCCGACACCCAGCAGAACAGGATGCCGAAGAGGACCAGGATGGAGGTTTGCAAGGCATACGGCCATACCTGCACCACGGTATCCCACAGCGGCTGGCTGAGGACTTCGTCAAGGTCGACGAACGACCAGCCCTGGTACGGCAGGATGCCCTTCATGTACCAACCGGCGACGATGGTCTGGCCGATCATCAGGGTCAGCAGGATATAACGGCGGATCGAGCCAACCGTGCGCCAGCGTGCCGGCGGCAGCTCGCGCTTGGGTGGCTGCGGCGCGTTGGGGCGGCCGGTCATGCGCCTCCACATGCGGATCAGCACGTTGGTGCGCCAAGGCTCAGGCACAACTTTGGTGCGCTTGATCGGTGGGGCGATCTTCAGGCACAGGCGGCCGCTGCCGTCGACGCCGAGCATTTCGGCGTCTTCCAGTTCGGCAGCGCTGCCCACGGTGAGGCGCGGGCCCACCGAGGCCTGCACGGCGTCGGTGGGGCTGGCGGCCGGGTCGGCCGCCAGGCGTTGGTGCAGCTCACTGAACGACGTGCAACTGGCGAGTTCCGCCCGTTGCTCGTCACTCAGTGGCAGGTGAGCCAGGTACTCGCCAAGCGATACTGGCCTTGCGTTTGAGTTACTCATCGGCAGGCAACTGATAGCTCCAGGTCTCGGTCAGCACCTTCTCGGTGGTGGCCGGGGTCCCGTTGGTGGGCGCCGCATCGGCGGCAGGTTGTTCGGCCTTGGCAGGTTGCTCAGCCTTGGCGGCTTTCTCGGCCTTGGCATGCTTGGCTGCGGCCTTGTCCTGCTTGGCGTCCTGGGCAGGCTTGGCGGGCTCGACCGGCACATCACGCACCAGCGCGGCACGCATGCCGGTGGATTTGTTGGCTTCCTTGACCTTCAGGCGCAGGGTCAGGCGCCAGCCCTTGGTCTCAGGGTTATAGCGCAGATTGTTCTCGACCACCTCGGCGTTGTCGTCAACGCTGATCTGGCTGCGCACTGCGGCGTCTTCCGGCAATGCGGCCAGGGCCGGGCCGGCGAAGTCGACCAGGAAGGCCACGCTGCCGTCTGGCTGGCGGATCAGGTTGGACTGCTTGACGTCACCGGTGGAGCGCAGGGTCTGCTTGACCGAGCCCAGCTCAGGCGCCTGGAATTTCGCCTCGTCGATGGTCCAGTGCAGGCGGTAGGCGTACTCGATCGGCTTGCCTGCCTCCGGCAGTTTCTCCGGGCTCCAGAAGGCCACGATGTTGTCGTTGGTCTCGTCTGCAGTCGGGATTTCGACCAGGTCGACGGTGCCCTTGCCCCAGTCACCCTTCGGCTCGATCCAGGCGCTTGGGCGCTTCTGGTAGTTGTCGTCGAGGTCTTCATAATCGCTGAAGGCACGCTGGCGCTGCATCAGGCCGAAACCACGCGGGTTCTCGACGCTGAAGTTGCTCACGGCCAGGTGTTTCGGGTTGTTCAGCGGGCGCCACAGCCACTCACCATTGCCGGCGTGGATCGACAGGCCTTCGGAGTCATGCAGGGCCGGACGGTAGTTGAGGACCTTGGACGGCTGGTTGGGGCCGAACAGGAACATGCTGGTCAGCGGGGCAATGCCCAGGCGGCTGACCTGGTCACGCAGGAACACGCGGGACTGCACGTCGACCACGGTGTCGTTGCCCGGGCGCAGGGTCAGCTTGTAGGCGCCGGTGGAGCGCGGCGAATCCAGCAGGGCGTAGATCACCAGGTGCTTGTCGGCCGGCTTGGGCTTCTCGACCCAGAACTCGGTGAAGCGCGGGAATTCCTCGCCCGACGGCAGCGCAGTGTCAATGGCCAGGCCACGGGCCGACAGGCCATACACATGGCCCTTGCCGACCACGCGGAAGTAGCTGGCGCCCAGCAAGGTCATGATCTCGTCTTGCTTGTCAGCCTTGTTGATCGGGTACAGCACGCGGAAACCGGCATAACCCAGGTTCTTGGTGGTTTCCGGGTCGTGTGGCACGTCACCGAACTCGAAGCGGCTCGGGTCGTACTTGATTTCCTCGACCTTGGATGCGGTGACCTCGTTGATTTTCACCGGGGTGTCGAAGTGCATGCCCTGGTGGTAGAACGACAGCTTGAACGGGGTCTTGTCCTTGGCCCACTCGGCCTTTTCCTGCAGGAAGTGAATCTTCTGATAGTCCGCGAACTTCATGTCGCGGAACACGGCCGGCAGGTTGCTTTTTGGTGCATCGTACTTCTGGCCGGCCAGATCCTTTGCCTTGGCTGCAACATCGTCAAGATTGAATGCCCACAGCTGGCCCGCGCTCATCAGGCCGACCACTGCCACACTGGCCATCAGGGCCTTGCGTAGCCGGATGCCGGGGATTCTTGATGCTTTTTGGGGACTAACAATCACGAGCAACCCTCGCCGAAAACAGATCATGAAACCAACGGCCAGCGACAAATGCCGGGTTGGCGAGCACTGTTCGGACCCCGTGAGGGCGTAATGATTCCCCAAACGGATCCAGACAATGCTCGAGTCAGAGTGAAACGAACCTGCGAACGCAGGTCCATGCAGCGCGCGATTATCCAGCAGGTCGCGTGACAACGCATCAGGCTGGAACAACTATTTATCGTACAAAACCCCTTGTTTTCCTATAAACAAAGGGTTTTTTGACCTCATATTTGTAACATAAATGTTACGGGGCCATCATTGACCAGATGCACCTGCATGTCTGCCCCGAATTGCCCGCTCGCCACGTCGGCATGCTGGCGCTTCGCTTGCTGCAAAAGATAGTCGAACAATTCAGCCCCGAGGGCCGGCGGCGCTGCCGTCGAGAAGCTCGGACGCATGCCGTTGCGGGTGTCCGCCGCCAAGGTGAACTGCGACACCAGCAACAAACCACCCCCGACATCCTTGAGCGACAGGTTCATCTTGCCCTGCTCATCGCTGAATACACGGTAGTTCAGCAGCTTGTGCAACAGCTTATCGGCCTGCTCGCGGGAATCTTCAGGCTCGACGGCCACCAGCACCAGCAAACCCTGGTCGATCGCGCCAACCACCTGCCCCGCCACTTCAACCCGCGCACCGCGCACGCGCTGCAGCAAACCCCTCATGCTTCTTCCAGGGGCAGGTCGAGCAGGCGCCGGGCCATCTGGTCGGCTGCCCGCACCAGGGCATCGGTGATGCCCGGCTCGGACGCGGCGTGGCCGGCGTCGCGGATCACCTTCAGTTCGCTGTTCGGCCAGGCCTGGTGCAGGGCCCAGGCGTTGTCCAGCGGACAGATCACGTCATAGCGACCGTGCACGATCACCGCTGGCAGGTGGGCGATCTTCGGCAGGTCGCGGATCAACTGGTCCGGTTCGAGGAAGGCGTTGTTCATGAAGTAGTGGCACTCGATCCGGGCGATCGACAGCGCCCGCTGCGGCTCGGAGAAGCGGTCGACCACCAGCGGGTTCGGGCGCAGGGTGGCGGTACGGCCCTCCCAGGTAGACCACGCCTTGGCGGCGTGCATCTGGGCAATCTGATCGTTACCGGTGAGGCGCTTGTGGAAGGCCTTGACCAGGTCGCCGCGTTCTTCCGGCGGAATCGGCGCGATGTAGTCCTGCCAGTAGTCGGGGAACAGGCGGCTGGCGCCCTCCTGGTAGAACCACTCGATCTCCTGCGGCCGGCACAGGAAGATGCCCCGCAGGATCAGCCCATGCACACGCTCGGGGTGGGTCTGGGCGTAGGCCAGGGCCAGGGTCGAACCCCACGAGCCGCCGAACAGCACCCATTTGTCGATGCCCAGGTGCTCGCGGATGCGCTCCAGGTCCTCGACCAGGTGCCAGGTGGTGTTGTTCTCCAGGCTCGCATGGGGCGTGGAGCGGCCACAGCCGCGCTGGTCGAAGGTGATGATGCGGTACAGGTTGGGGTCAAAGTAGCAACGGCTCTGGGCGTCGCAGCCAGCACCCGGGCCACCGTGGATGAATACCACGGGCAGACCTTCCGGCGAGCCGCTTTCATCGACATACAGCACATGCGGCGCTTCCACGGCCAGATCGTGCCGGGCGTAGGGTTTGATCTGCGGGTAGAGGGTCTGCATTGCGCACTCCGTGTGAGGATATTGACTGCCGTTGGGCATCATAAACCTGAATTGCGCTTTGAGCACCGCCTCTTCCACTCAACGCTGGTATCGTTCTGCCCCCCAAGCCAGCAGCGCTTGCAAAAGCTGCTTCAGAACCACCTGCGTCGGTTGCGCCAGGTCTTCCCGGTAGGTAAACGGCTCGGTTTCCTCCATGTACGTGCTTTGCGCCAACTCCAGCTGCACCGCATGGATATGCTTCGCGGGGTCACCATAGTGCCGGGTGATGTGTCCGCCTTTGAACCGACCATTCAACACATGACTGTAACCTGTCGCTTCGGCGCACACGCCCTGCAACCGCTCGGCCAGCACCGGATCGCAGCTGGCGCCATTGAAGGTACCCAGGTTGAAGTCCGGCAACTTGCCATCGAACAGGTGCGGGATGCGCGAGCGGATCGAGTGGGCATCCCACAACAGGGCATAGCCAAACTGCTCGCGCAACCGGTCCAGTTCGCGACGGAGGGTGTCGTGATACGGGCGCCAGATCTGTTCCAGGTAGCGTTTGCGTTCTTCGCCAGACGGCGCCAACCCCTCCTTGAACAGCGGCTCGCCTTCGAACAACGTGGCCGGATACAGGCCAGTGGTGGCGCCGGCGTACAGTGGCTTGTCGTCATCCGGGCGGTTCAGGTCGATGACGAAACGCGAGTACTCTGCGGCTACCACGCTGGCGCCCAGGTCGCGGGCAAAGTCGTACAGCTGCGGGATGTGCCAGTCGGTGTCCGGCAAGCTGCGCGCCTCATCGACCAGGCCATCACGCACGGCGTCGCTCAGGCGCAGGCCGGCGTGGGGCATGCTGATCAGCAGCGGCAGGCGGCCTTGGTGAAAACTCAGAACCTTGTCCATCGTGCCTCGCTCAGTTGGATATTTCGTGGCCCTTGCGCACCACGCGCTTGGGCAGGTCGCCACCCAGCCAGTAGGCCAGGTCGGCGGGGCGTTCGATTTGCCAGGCGACGAAGTCGGCTACCTTGCCCACTTCCAGCGAGCCGTGGCTGTCGCCCAGGCCCAACGCCGTGGCGGCATGCACGGTGACGCCGGCCAAGGCTTCTTCCGGCGTCATGCGGAAACACGTGCAGCCCATGTTCAGCATCAGCCGCAGCGACAGCCCTGGCGAGGTGCCGGGGTTGAGGTCGCTGGCCAGGGCAATCTTCACCCCGTGGCGGCGCAATGCATCCATCGGTGGCAGCTGGGTTTCACGCAAGAAATAGAAGGCGCCCGGTAGCAGCACGGCGACCGTGCCGGCTGCGGCCATGGCAATGGCGTCTTCCTCGGTCATGAACTCCAGGTGGTCGGCCGACAGCGCCTGGTAGCGGGCCGCAAGGCTCGAGCCATGCAGCGACGACAGCTGTTCGGCGTGCAGCTTGACCGGCAGGCCCAGCTCACGCGCCTTGATGAACAGCCGCTCCACCTGGGCCGGGGAGAACGCCAGGTGTTCGCAGAAGGCATCCACCGCATCCACCAGGCCTTCGGCGGCCAGGGCCGGCAGCATCTCGTCACAAATGTGCGCGATGTAGTCGTCGGCCCGGCCGGCGTACTCCGGCGGCAGGGCGTGCGCGGCCAGGCAGGTGGCGCGCACCGCCAGCGGCAGCTCGTCGGCAAGGCGCCGGGCCACGCGCAGCATC
This sequence comes from Pseudomonas sp. YNh, assembly GCF_037993085.1. Taxonomy (NCBI): domain Bacteria; kingdom Pseudomonadati; phylum Pseudomonadota; class Gammaproteobacteria; order Pseudomonadales; family Pseudomonadaceae; genus Pseudomonas; species Pseudomonas sp. YNh. Next base: position 309,143 of record NZ_JBBMRJ010000002.1, read on the forward strand.
TTGCGCTCGTTGGCCAGGTCCAGGCCATAGCCGGACTTGATCTCGAGGGTGGTCACACCATCGCGCATCAGCGCCTGCACCCGCTGGCGGGCACTGGCGAACAACTCGTCCTCGCTGGCCGCGCGGGTGGCCCGCACGGTACTGGCGATACCGCCGCCCTGCGCGGCGATTTCGGCGTAGCTGACGCCTTGCAGGCGCTGCTCGAACTCGCCACTGCGGTTGCCACCGAACACGGCGTGGGTGTGGCAATCGATCAGCCCGGGGGTGACCCAGGCGCCGCCCAGGTCCACCGTGCGGTCAGCGTCGACCGGCGCCAGCTCGGCGCGTGGGCCGATCCATTCGATCAGGCCGGCGCTGGTGACGATGGCCGCGTCTTCGATGGCCGAGTAACGGCCCTCGGCCATGGTTGCCACATGGCAATGCTGCCAGACGGTTCTCATGCACAATCTCCTTTGCTAGCGGTGCAGCTCGACAGGCTCTGCTACGGGCTGGCCCTGCCCTGCGCGCGGCTTGCACCACAGCAGATAGGACGCCACCAGGAACACCACCCATATCACGCCGACGATCAATGCCGCCTGGGTATCCGGGAAGTAGCCGAGCACGCCAAAGATGAAGACCATGAACGCAATGGCCATGGCCGGGCCGTATGGCCAGAACGGTACCGGGAACTTGAGCTGGGCCACTTCCTCACGGCTCATGCTGCGGCGCATGGCCACTTGGGTGAGCAGGATCATCAACCACACCCACACGGTGGCGAAGGTGGCGATCGAAGCGATCAGCAGGAACACGTTCTCAGGGATCAGGTAGTTGAGCAGCACGCCGATCAGCAGCGCGGCGCCCATCACCACCACGGTCATCCATGGCACACCGTGTTTCGACAGCTTGCCGAAACTGCGTGGCGCATGGCCTTGATGGGCCAGACCATACATCATGCGGCCAGCACCGAAGATGTCACTGTTGATGGCCGAGATCGCAGCGGAAATCACCACCACGTTCAGCACTGCGGCGGCAGAGCCAATCCCCAGGTTGCTGAAAATCTGCACGAACGGGCTACCTTCGCTGCCGATCTGCGGCCACGGGTACAGGCACATCAGCACGAACAGGGTGAGCACATAGAACAGCAGAATGCGCAGGGGCACGGCGTTGATTGCCTTGGGGATGACCCGCTGCGGGTCCTTGGCTTCACCGGCAGTCACGCCAATGATCTCGATACCGCCGAAGGCGAACATCACCACGGCAAAGGAGGCGATCAGCCCGCCCACGCCATTGGGCATGAAGCCGCCATGGTCGAACAGGTTGCTCACACCGACGGCATGCCCGGTACCCACCTGGCTGAAACCGAAGGCCATGATGCCGAGGCCGGCCAGGATCATCGCGACGATGGCGCCAACCTTGAGCAGCGACAGCCAGAATTCCATCTCGCCGAACACCTTGACGTTGCACAGGTTGAGGCCGCCGATCAGGAAGACGATGCCCAGCACCCAGATCCAGCGGGCCACTTCCGGGAACCAGAAGCCCATGTAGATACCGAAGGCGGTGACGTCGGCGATGGCGACAATGACCATCTCGAAGGCGTAGGTCCAGCCGAGGATGAAGCCGGCCATGGGGCCGAGGTAGGTACTGGCGTAGTGGCCGAAGGAGCCGGCCACCGGGTTGTGCACGGCCATTTCGCCGAGGGCGCGCATGACCATGAACACAGCGGCACCGCCGATCAGGTAAGCCAGCAGCACGGCCGGGCCGGCCATCTGGATGGCTGAGGCGGAGCCGTAGAACAGCCCGGTTCCGATGGCAGAACCGAGGGCCATGAAACGGATGTGGCGGGCATTTAGCCCGCGCTTGAGACCTTGAGCTTGTTGCATGTCACGTCCTTAAATTGTTTTTGTGGTCGTGAGATCAGGGGGCTGGCATGCAGCCCTTTCGCAGCACAAGGCTGCTCCTACAAGGGAGCGCGTCGCTTTTGCAGGAGCAGCCTTGTGCTGCGAATGGGCCGCACAGCGGCCCCAGGGGGCATTACAGGCTTGGCAGCACACCTGCCGGCAGCAAACCGGTCAAACTACCCTTGGCCAACAGTTCCACAGCCTTTTCGATGTCCGGCGCGAAGAAACGGTCACGGTCGTAGTGCGCCACTTCGCTGCGCAGCGCCTGGCGTGCTTTCTCCAGCTTGGCCGAAGTCTTCAGGCCTTTGCGCAGGTCCAGGCCCTGGCATGCGCCCAGCCATTCGATGGCCAGCACGCCACGGGTGTTTTCGGCCATTTCCCACAGGCGCTTGCCGGCAGCCGGGGCCATCGATACGTGGTCTTCCTGGTTGGCCGAGGTCGGCAGGCTGTCGACGCTGTGGGGGTGCGACAGGGCCTTGTTCTCGCTGGCCAGGGCGGCAGCGGTGACCTGAGCGATCATGAAGCCGGAGTTGACCCCACCGTTTTCCACCAGGAACGGCGGCAGCTGGGACATGTGCTTGTCCATCATCAGCGAGATGCGGCGCTCGCTGAGCGAACCGATTTCGGCGATGGCCAGGGCCAGGTTGTCGGCGGCCATGGCCACCGGTTCTGCGTGGAAGTTGCCACCGGAAATCACGTCACCCTCGGCAGCGAACACCAGCGGGTTGTCCGACACGGCGTTGGCTTCGATGCCCAGCACCTCGGCAGCCTGACGCAGCTGGGTCAGGCACGCGCCCATGACCTGCGGCTGGCAGCGCAGCGAGTACGGGTCCTGGACCTTGTCGCAGTTCTTGTGCGACAGCGACACTTCGCTGGAATCGCCCAGCAGGTCGCGGAAACACGCGGCAGTGTCGATCTGGCCGCGCTGGCCACGCGCTTCGTGAATACGCGCATCGAACGGCGAACGCGAGCCCAGTACGGCTTCGACGCTCAGGCCGCCGCAGGCGATAGCCGCAGCGTACAAGTCTTCGGCATAGAACAGGCCACGCAGGGCATAGGCGGTGGACGCCTGGGTGCCGTTGAGCAGGGCCAGGCCCTCTTTGGCAGCCAGGGTCAGCGGTTCGAGGCCGGCAACCGCCAGGGCTTCGGTGGCCGACAGCCACTGGCCCTTGTAGCGTGCTTTGCCTTCGCCCAGCAGCACCAGCGACATGTGCGCCAGCGGCGCCAGGTCGCCGGAAGCACCCACCGAGCCTTTCAGCGGGATGTGCGGGTAGACTTCGGCGTTGACCAGGGCGATCAGCGCATCGATGACTTTGCGGCGAATGCCGGAGAAGCCACGGCTGAGGCTGTTGATTTTCAGCACCATGATCAACCGCACCAGGTCGTCATCCAGCGGCGCGCCAATGCCAGCGGCGTGGGACAGCACCAGCGAGCGCTGCAGGTTTTCCAGGTCGTGGCTGGCGATGCGGGTCGAGGCCAGCAGGCCGAAACCGGTGTTGATGCCGTAGGCAGTGCGGTCTTCGGCAATGATCTGCTCGACACAGGCGACGCTGGCGTCGATGGCCGGCGCGGCGCTGGCATCCAGTTGCAGGCGCACGGGCGCGGCATGGATCGCGCGCAGCTGGGCCAGGGTCAGGGTGCCGGGCTTGAGGGTGAGTTCGGTCACGTTACTACTCCAAATCGCGTGGAGCCGCAGGCCCGTTCGTGGGTGCCTGCGCGCTCCTTCTTGTTGTTCAGTATCACCCCTGGCGGGGTGCGATCCAAAGCGTGGCAATCAGCCAGTGATCATCGGCAGGTCCAGGCCCTGCTCCTTGGCGCAGTCGATGGCGATGTCATAACCGGCATCGGCGTGGCGCATGACGCCAGTCCCTGGGTCGTTGGTCAGTACACGGGCGATGCGCTCGGCGGCTTCATCGGTGCCGTCGCAGACGATGACCATGCCCGAGTGCTGAGAGAAGCCCATGCCCACGCCACCACCATGGTGCAGCGACACCCAGGTAGCGCCGCCTGCGGTGTTCAGCAGGGCGTTGAGCAGCGGCCAGTCGGACACAGCGTCCGAGCCATCACGCATGGCTTCGGTTTCGCGGTTGGGGCTGGAGACCGAACCCGAGTCCAGGTGGTCACGGCCGATCACGACCGGTGCCGACAGCTCGCCGCTGCGGACCATTTCGTTGAAGGCCAGGCCCAGCTTGGCGCGCAGGCCCAGGCCAACCCAGCAGATACGTGCCGGCAGGCCCTGGAAGCTGATGCGCTCGCGGGCCATGTCCAGCCAGCGGTGCAGGTGGGCGTCGTCGGGGATCAGTTCCTTGACCTTGGCGTCGGTCTTGTAGATGTCCTCGGCCTCGCCAGACAGCGCCGCCCAGCGGAACGGGCCTACGCCGCGGCAGAACAGCGGACGGATATAGGCAGGGACGAAGCCCGGGAAGTCGAAGGCATTGGCCACGCCCTCTTCCTTGGCCATCTGGCGGATGTTGTTGCCATAGTCGAAGGTCGGGACGCCCTGCTTCTGGAAGTCCAGCATGGCCTGCACGTGCACGGCCATCGACTGCTTGGCGGCCTTGACCACTGCAGCCGGTTCGGTCTGCGCGCGGTCGCGGTACTGCTCCCAGGTCCAGCCGGCAGGCAGGTAGCCGTTGAGCGGGTCGTGGGCGCTGGTCTGGTCGGTGACCATGTCCGGGCGCACGCCACGCTTGACCAGCTCTGGCAGGATTTCGGCAGCGTTGCCGTGCAGGGCGATGGAGATGGCCTTGCCTTCGGCGGTGTATTTGGCGATGCGCACCAGGGCGTCGTCGAGGTCGGTGGCCTGCTCGTCGACGTAGCGGGTTTCCAGACGGAAGTCGATGCGGCTCTGCTGGCATTCGATGTTCAGCGAGCAGGCGCCAGCCAGGGTAGCAGCCAGTGGCTGGGCGCCGCCCATGCCGCCGAGGCCTGCGGTGAGTACCCACTTGCCTTTCAGGCTGCCGCCGTAGTGCTGGCGACCGGCTTCGACGAAGGTTTCATAAGTGCCCTGGACGATGCCCTGGCTGCCGATGTAGATCCAGCTGCCGGCGGTCATCTGGCCGTACATGGCCAGGCCTTTGGCGTCCAGTTCGTTGAAGTGTTCCCAGTTGGCCCAGTGCGGCACCAGGTTGGAGTTGGCAATCAGCACGCGCGGGGCATTGCTGTGGGTCTTGAACACGCCGACCGGCTTGCCCGACTGCACCAGCAGGGTTTCGTCGTCTTCCAGGCGGGTCAGGGTTTCGACGATCTTGTCGTAGCATTCCCAGTTGCGGGCGGCGCGGCCGATACCGCCGTACACCACCAGTTCTTTCGGGTTTTCCGCAACCTGTGGGTCGAGGTTGTTCATCAGCATGCGCAGTGGCGCTTCGGTCAGCCAGCTTTTGGCGGTCAGCTTGTTGCCACGTGGGGCACGGATTTCAACGTCACGGTATTTGTTGTTGTCGGTCACGGGAAAGGTCCTCTGCGGTCGTCCGCGGGCGGGTATGTCGTGGTCAATATACAAACACACCTTTACTTGTATGTACAAGCATGGACAACCAAAATATTCGGACCTGTTGTTCCTGCTTTGATTTTTTTTGGGGGGGGGTGAAGCGAGCGTCGGTCCGGCTTGAGTTTTGCGGCGGCGCTCGATCTCACAGGCGATGAAAATGTATCGCCAAGCCCATCAGCGAGAAATGAGCTCAATCAAGCAAAACCGCCCCTGACCCTCCAGCCCAAGCAACTCATCGTTGCCCTCCAGCCGCAGGCAGTCATACAACCCCAACCGCTGCACCTCACGCCCCGCCATGGTCACTTCCACGTGGCTGCTGGCAGCAAACAACAGCACTGTCGACGCCGAGCTGTACAAACGGCTCGTGCCATCAAACCACTGCAACCTCGCCCGGTACCGCTGCGGTGCATAGATCAGGTTGAAATCGCGGATCGCCCCACCCAGCAGCTTGCAACTGACCTGGCTTTCGCCGCTGAAGGCAAAGGCATCGAATGGCAGCAACGGCCGGCTGGGCTGGCCATCGACCAACAGGCGCATGCCATCGCCCTGCAGCACGGTGATGATCCGCTGGTAACCGGCGAAGGTGGAAAAGCCGCCAGACTCTTCGATATCGGCAATCGACAGGCGCCAGCCAAAGCCGTCCAGGCCCTCTCCACTGTCGCGGGTGATCTCTTCGGTGAAACCGCCACCGTTCTTCCACGGCATGCGCGGGTAATCCTGTGCGCGCAACAACTGCAGCTGGCTCATTTGCTGAAACGTCCTTCCAGGCGATGACGGGAACCGGGGTGGATCAGCCGGGCTGCGGTTACCGGCTGGCGGCCGGACCAGGTACGACGGCGGATCAGCAGGCAAGGTTCGCCCCGCTCGATCTGCAGCAGGCGGCATTCTTCCGGCTCGGCCAGGATGGCTTCGACCACGTGCTCACCCTCGGTCAGCGGCGCTACCTGGGACAGGTAGGCATATGGCGTCTGCCGGGTGAAATCCTGCTTGAGATAGTCGGGTGCGATCGCGGCGTTGACGTAGCGGTCCTCGATCTGCACCGGCACGCCGTTCTCGAAATGCACGATCAGCGAGTGGAACACCCGCTGGCCTTCACGCATGTCCAGGGCCAGGGCACGTTCGGAACCGGCTGCTTCCTCGGTGAGCGTGATCACCTGGCAGCTATGCTGATGGCCGCGCGCGGCAATTTCATCGGCAATGTTGTTGACTTCGAACAACGCCGAACGGCCCTTTGGCTCGGCTACGAACGTGCCGACCCCCTGCATGCGCACCAGCAGGCCGTCGGCCGTGAGTTCGCGCAGGGCACGGTTGATGGTCATGCGACTGAAGCCTAGCTCGTTGACCAGTTCACTCTCCGAGGGGACCCGGTGATGCGGCGGCCAGCTGCCGTTGTCGATCTGCTGGATGATCATCTGTTTGACCCGGGCATACAGCGGCGCCGGGCCCTCGCCCATCTGGGCAACCAGCGCGGAGACAGGAGGTGTCGGCACGGCGTTGGATCCTTGTGCATAGGGAATGAACGGTAGCTTGCCGCAGTTTACCAGGCAGGCAAACGCCTGTATATGTATATACAAGTTAACAATAACAGGATTTGACCGATGTCCGCCTACTTCGCCGAACGCGCTCTGTTGCCTACGGGCTGGGCCAGCCATGTCCGTATCGAGGTCGCCAGCGATGGCCATGTGACCCGCATCGAGCCGGGCGCTTCGGCCGAAGGCGCCGAGCGCCTGGCCGGCCCGATGCTGCCCGGCATGCCCAACCTGCACTCGCACGCCTTCCAGCGCGCCATGGCGGGTTTGGCGGAAGTCGCCGGCAACCCCAACGACAGCTTCTGGACCTGGCGCGACCTGATGTACCGCCTGGTCGGGCAGATCACCCCGGAGCAGCTGCAGGTCATCGCCCGCCAGTTGTATATCGAGATGCTCAAGGCCGGCTACACCTCGGTGGCCGAATTCCATTACGTGCATCACGACCAGGCAGGCAAGGCCTACGCCGACCCGGCCGAGCTGTCCCGCCGTATCAGCGCGGCCGCTGCCGACAGTGGCATTGGCCTGACCTTGTTGCCGGTGTTGTACAGCTACGCCGGGTTTGGCGGGCAGGCTCCGAACGACGGGCAGCGGCGCTTCATCAACTCCACCGAACAGTACCTGCAACTGCAAACGCAACTGGCCCCGTTACTGGCCGCGCAACCCGCTCAGCATCTGGGCCTGTGCTTCCACTCGCTGCGTGCGGTGACGCCTGGGCAGATTGCCGAAGTGCTGGCGGCCAGCGACAAGCAATGCCCGGTGCATATCCATATTGCCGAGCAGCAGAAGGAAGTGGACGACTGCATGGCGTGGAGCGGCCTGCGCCCGCTGCAATGGTTGTACGAGCATGTAGAGGTGGACCGTCGCTGGTGCCTGGTGCATGCCACCCATGCCGAGCCGGATGAAATCACCGCCATGGCCCGCAGTGGCGCGGTGGCCGGGTTGTGCCTGACCACCGAGGCCAACCTGGGCGACGGGATTTTCCCGGCGGTGGACTTCCTGGCCCAGGGCGGGCGTATGGGTATTGGCTCGGACAGCCATGTGTCGCTGAGCGTGGTGGAAGAGCTGCGCTGGCTGGAATATGGCCAGCGGCTGCGTGACCAGCGACGCAACCGCTTGTACCGCGGCGATCAGCCGATGGTCGGGCGCACGCTGTACGACGCTGCGCTCGCGGGCGGTGCACAGGCACTGGGGCAAGCGGTCGGGGAACTGGCCGTGGGCAAGCGCGCCGACTGGCTGGTACTGGATGGACAGGACCCCTACATCGCCCTGGCGGATGGCGATGCCATTCTCAACCGCTGGCTGTTTGCTGGCGGGGATCGCCAAGTGCGCGATGTGATGGTGAACGGGCAATGGGTGGTGCGTCAGGGGCGGCATGCCCAGGAAGAGGAAAGCGCGGGGGCGTTTGCCGGGGTGCTGCGGCAGCTCTTGGGCTGAGCGTATTGGGGCTGCTTTGCAGCCCTTTCGCGGCACAAGGCCGCTCCTACAGGGGAACGCGTATCCCTGTAGGAGCGGCCTTGTGTCGCGAAAGGGCCGCAAAGCGGCCCCAAAAATCAGTGCATTTTTACGATTTGCTGATCGGACGCCCGCCAGATCAGCCGGCTGGTGTCATACCCCTGCTGGCGTGCCTTGGCCAGCAGGTGCTCGCGCTCCCAGGCCGGCAGCGTCGGCGTGCGTGACAGTATCCACAAGTACTTGCGGTCCGGGCTGCCGACCACTGCCGTGCGGTAGCGATCGTCCACGTACAGAATCCAGTATTCGCCCCGAGCCACGCCAGGCACCAGCTTGGTAAACCAGTTATCAAACTCTACCCACAGTTTATCGGTGTGCCCGGGCTCCTGGATGCTTGCGTGCCCCTCGGCACGCAGCCACTCATCACCGATGGTGCGGCAGCGGTTGAGCACACCAAACGTGCCATCAGGCTTGAGATTGTAGTGCGCCTCGGACTGCTCGCAGCCGGTCTGGTAGCGCATGGGCAGGCGCGCCAGTTCGAACCATTTGCCCTGGTAGCGCTTGAGGTCGACGTTGCCAGCGGTCTTCGGCGCCAGCGGGTCGTGTACGGAGCCCGCGCAACCACCCAGCAGCAACGCCAGGCATACCCCCATCAGCAGGTACAGACGCCTCATTTGAGGCCCTGCCCTGAATACATCAGCACCTTGTCAGCCGCGTACTGCACGCTGATGAAGCTCTTCTCGTCCCCCCAGGTGCAGCTGCTCATGCCCAGCGCGCCAGAGCACTCGGTCGGCGTACCGAGCAACTGCTCGACCTCGGCCTTGTTCATACCGGCCTTGATCTTGGAATAGTTTTCCTGATTGATCTTGCTGCAGGCAGTCAGGACGACGCACAGCGACAACAGGGCGAGGGAACGCAACGACATGAAGGACACTCCTGAAGAGGGGAAACAGGCGAGTGGCCTGCAGTGACCTTCGACGGGAAAATCCCTCCCGGGTTCCCTGCCCTACCCCCTTTGCACCTACACCATTGGTCGGATGGCCATTACTGTGCGATTAATCACAAAGCATTAATCACGCGCAAATAAAAAGGCCGCACCCTTTCAGGTGCGGCCTCGTGTCGCGACGGCCTGCGCAGCAGGCCCCGTGGGCTTCAGAATCTGGACCCGGGCTCCAGCAAAAAGTCCATCTCTTCGCTGGTGCTCGGCCGCTCCAGCACCAGGTTGCGGTGCGGGAAGCGCCCAAACCGGGCAATCACCCGCTGGTGCTGCTCGGCATAGTCAAGGAAGCCTTCGAACAGCCGCCGGCTGGCTTCGGGCTGCTCGTCCAGCAACAACTGATAACGCTCGACACAGAGGTTCTGCCAGTCCAGCACCTCGGCATGCTCCAGCACCAGCAGCACGAACACACGCTGGATCGGCAGCAGCTGGTAGTCCCAGCCCTTCTGCAGGCCCTGCATGGCGACCACCTGGGCACGCCGGTCGCCTTCAAAGGCGCGCGGCGTGTCGCGATAGAGCATGCGCGGCAGCTGGTCCAGCAAGATCAGCAGGCCCAGCCAGCCCTGCGGGCTTTGCTGCCACTCTTCGAGCCCACCCGCCAGGGCGTGCTCGACCAGGTCGCCAAACAGCGCATGGGCATCGGCATCGTGATGCTTGCCGAACCACAGCGTGCTCTTCTCGTCAGCCACGGCCTGGGCACTGGTGCCCCAACCGAACCACCATTCCAGCAACGGCTGCCAAGGTGCGAGCATGACTTACTCCTTGTGGTAGGCGGTGACGCGCTCTACCTCTTCCTTCGAGCCAAGGATCACCGACACGCGCTGGTGCAGGCTTTCTGGCTTGATGTCGAGGATGCGATCGTAACCGTTGGTAGAGGCGCCGCCTGCCTGTTCGATGATGAACGACATCGGGTTGGCTTCGTACATCAGGCGCAGCTTGCCTGGCTTGCTTGGCTCGCGGGCGTCACGTGGGTACATGAACAGGCCGCCACGGGTCAGGATGCGGTGCACGTCGGCCACCATCGAGGCGATCCAGCGCATGTTGTAGTTCTTTTTCAGCGGACCGGTTTCGCCGGCCAGCAGTTCGCCCACGTAGCGTTGTACCGGGGCTTCCCAGTGACGCTGGTTGGACATGTTGATGGCGAACTCGGCGGTGGTAGCCGGTACCTGGATGTTTTCGTGGGTCAGGACGAAGCTGCCCAGTTCGCGGTCCAGGGTGAAGCCCTTGACGCCGTTGCCCAGGGTCAGGATCAGCATGGTCTGCGGGCCGTAGATGGCGTAACCGGCGGCGACCTGCTCGGTGCCTGGCTGCAGGAAAGCTTCTTCGTTCAGGCTTTCGTTCTGGCTCAGGTACTGGTTAGGGCAACGCAGCACCGAGAAGATGGTGCCGACCGAGACGTTGACGTCGATGTTCGACGAACCGTCCAGTGGGTCGAAGACCAGCAGGTACGCGCCTTTCGGGTACTTGCCCGGGATCTGGTAGGCGTTGTCCATTTCTTCGGAAGCCATGCCGGCCAGGTGGCCGCCCCATTCGTTGGCTTCCAGCAGGATATCGTTGGAAATCACGTCCAGCTTCTTCTGGACTTCGCCCTGCACGTTTTCAGTGCCCATGCTGCCCAGCACGCCGCCGAGGGCGCCCTTGGACACGTGATGGCTGATTTCCTTGCACGCACGCGCCACCACTTCGATCAGGAAGCGCAGATCGGCAGGGGTATTGTTGCTGCGGGTCTGCTCAATCAGATAGCGACTCAGGGTAACGCGGGACATGTATGGCTCCGAAAGGATTGGGGGAGTAAAAACCCCCGCAGTTTACAGGGAGAGTGGCGGGCTAGCGAGCAATGAGACTCGCCACGGCTCTCAGACGGCACAATAGGTCGCTAGTTCAGCCTTCGCCAGGCCGGTGGTCCGGTAATGCGCCCGTTCGCGGGCACGCCCGCGAACGGCCTCACCTCAATCCAACGCCTTCCAGATCTCGGTGGCATATTCGCGAATGGTGCGGTCCGACGAGAACCAGCCCATCCGTGCCGTGTTCAACACCGCCATGCGCCACCACTCCTGCGGCGTGTGCCACAGTTCCTCGACCCGCCGCTGGGCATCCCAGTAGGCATCGAAGTCGGCACACACCAGGAAGCGGTCGTAGGCCACCAGCCCGTCGATCAACCCGGCGTAGCGTGAAGGGTCGTCTGGCGAGAACACACCGCTGCGAATGGCCTGCAGCACGTCGCTCAAGCGGTTGGAAGCGGCAATGGCGGCATTGGCACCAAAGTCACCGGCACGCTTGCGCGCCTCGACCTGCTGCGCGGTCAGGCCGAAGATGAACATGTTGTCGGCGCCTACCTGTTCGCACATTTCCACGTTGGCACCGTCCAGGGTGCCGATGGTCAGCGCACCGTTCAGGCCGAACTTCATGTTGCTGGTACCGGAGGCTTCATAACCGGCCGTGGAAATCTGCTCGGAAAGGTCTGCCGCCGGGATGATGCTTTCAGCCAGGCTGACGTTGTAGTTGGGCAGGAACACCACCTTGAGCAGGCCGCGCACGGTCGGGTCGTTGTTCACCACCCGGGCGATGTCGTTGGCCAGCTTGATGATCAGCTTGGCCTGGTGGTAGCTGGCCGCAGCCTTGCCGGCGAAGATCTTCACCCGCGGCACCCAGTTGGTGCCAGGGTCGTTGCGTATGGCCTGGTACAGTGCCACGGTGTGCAGCAGGTTGAGCAACTGGCGCTTGTACTCGTGGATCCGCTTGACCTGCACATCGAACAGCGCCTCGGGGTTCACCGTGACACCAATGCGGTCCTGGATGATGCTGGCCAGGGCGCGCTTGCTGTGCAGGCGCTGAGCGGCGAACTGCTTGCGGAAGCCCGCCTTGTCAGCAAACGGCACAAGGCCAGCCAGAAGCCCTTCAGGGTCGTCCTTGAGCCCCGGCCCGAGCGCTTCGACCAGCATCTCGGTCAGCAGTGGGTTGGACTGGTACAGCCAGCGGCGGAAGGTAATGCCGTTGGTCTTGTTGTTGATTCGTTGCGGGTAGAGCTTGTGCAGCTCTGAGAACACAGTGCTCTTCATCAGCTTGCTGTGCAGCGCCGACACGCCGTTGACGCTGTGCGAGCCGAGAAACGCCAGGTTACCCATGCGCACCCGACGGCCGTTGTCTTCCTCGATCAGCGACACCGCGCGCAGCACGTCGAAATCGTGCATGCCTTTGGCCCGCAATGCGTCGATATGGTAGGCGTTGATCAGGTAGATGATCTGCATGTGCCGCGGCAGCATGCGCTCCATCAGGGCTACCGGCCAGGTTTCCAGGGCTTCGGGCAGCAGGGTGTGGTTGGTGTAGGCGAGCGTGCCAACGGTCAGCTCCCAGGCCTTGTCCCACGGCACCTCGTGCTGGTCCACCAGCAGCCGCATCAGCTCTGCCACGGCAATCGACGGGTGCGTGTCGTTGAGCTGGATGGCGGCTGCGTCGGGCAGGTTGAGCAAGTCCTTGTGCATGTTCAGGTGCCGGCGCAGCAAATCCTGCAACGAAGCCGACACGAAGAAGTACTCCTGGCGCAGGCGCAGTTCCTGCCCGGCCTCGGTGCTGTCGGCCGGGTACAGCACGCGGGAAATACTCTCGGCCCGCGCCACTTCGGCCACCGCCCCCAGGTGGTCACCGGCATTGAAGCGCTCCAGGTGCAGCTCTTCCAGCGCCCGCGCACGCCACAGGCGCAAGGTATTGACGCTGGACCCACGCCAGCCCACCACGGGCGTGTCGTAGGCCACCGCCCGCACCGTTTCGCCAGGCGACCAGACCTGGCGCTGGGTACCACTGGCGTCGTTCACGGTTTCGACACTACCGCCGAAGCTGATCGGGTAGATCACCTCGGCACGCTCGAACTCCCAAGGGTTACCGAAGTCCAGCCAGTTCTCGGTCTGTTCCTGCTGCCAGCCATCGACCACGGCCTGCCGGAACAACCCATGCTCGTAGCGGATGCCGTAACCATGGGCAGCGATGCCCAGGGTGGACATGCTTTCCATGAAGCACGCCGCCAGCCGTCCGAGGCCACCATTACCCAGCGCGGCGTCGGGCTCGAGCAGGCGGATACGCTCCAGGTCCACATCCAGCCCTTGCAGCGCATCACGGGCGATGTCCAGCAGCCCAAGGTTGCTCAGGCTGTCGTACAGCAAACGCCCGATGAGGAACTCGAGGGAAAGGTAATAGACCCGCTTCTGGCTACGGCGGTAGGCCAGACGGGTATGGTCCATCCAGTGGTCGACCATGTGATCGCGAGCGGCCAAGGCAATGGCTTCGAACCAGTCGTGGTCGAACGCATGCTCCGGGTCCTTGCCGACCGCGTAGGTCAGCTTGTTCAGTACAGCGGCGCGAAATTCGGCCACCTCGGCGTCACGTGCTTCGGGTTCCTGGGACATGCGGCATCCTCTGGCAAGTTGACGAAAGCGGAGGGAGATTGATGAGACTAGCCCCTTCGACAGGGAGTGACAGTTACTGTTCGCAGTTTTCATGCCCACTTTGCCAATCCGGCAAAAGGTTGTTCATAAATTGAACAATTCCGGTATCATCGCGCGCCCCAAGACCGTGATCCACCCTATAAAGATGAAAACGACCCTGATCGCCGCGGCCGAAGTCGACCGCCTGGAGACCTGGCAGCGCTATACCAGCAACATGTGCCATGGCTGCCATTCGACCTGCTGCACCCTGCCGGTGGAGGTGAAGATCAAGGATCTGATCCGCATCGGCGTGGTAGACGAGTTCGAGAAAGACGAGCCGCCGAAGAACGTGGCCAAGCGCCTGCAAAAAGAAGGCATCATCGAGCGCTTCAACCAGAAGTCGGGAATCTTCACCCTGACCCGGATGAGCAACGATGACTGCATGTACCTGGATCGTAAGAGCCGGCTGTGCACCATTTATGACAAGCGCCCGGATACCTGCCGCAACCACCCCAAGGTCGGGCCGCGGCCAGGGTATTGCGCCTATAAGCCCAAGGTAGTCGGGCGCTGATCGTCAGCCTTCAAGGGCCTCTTCGCAGGCTTGCCCGCGCCCACAGGCTGTTCACAACATTCAGAACCTGTGCAGCACCTGTGGGAGCGGGCAAGCCCGCGAAGGGGCCAACGCAAATCCTGAAGGTATAAAAAAACGCCCCCGGCCTTTCGACCGGGGGCGTTTTCATTCAGCCAAAGCTAACTTAGCTGTTTTTGGCTTTCTTGGCAGCGCGGGTACGCTCGCTTTCGTCCAGGATCTTCTTGCGAAGACGGATGGACTTCGGCGTTACTTCGCACAGCTCGTCTTCCTGGATGTATTCCAGAGCCTGTTCCAGGGTGAAGCGAACTGGCGGAACCAGAGCGATGACTTCGTCTTTACCCGAAGCACGCATGTTGTCGAGCTTCTTGCCCTTGGTAGGGTTGACGCCCAGGTCGTTGTCGCGGCTGTTCTGGCCGATGATCTGACCGTTGTAGATCTCCTGACCGTGCTCGACAAACAGCTTGCCACGCGCCTGCAGGGTTTCCAGCGAGTAGGTCAGCGCCTTGCCGGTTTCGACCGAAACCAGTACGCCGTTCTGACGGCCGGACATGTGGCCGGACTTCACCGCGTCGTAGCGGTCGAAGATCGAGGTCAGGATGCCTGCACCGTTGGTCAGGGTCAGGAACTGGTTACGGAAACCGATCAGACCACGCGCCGGGATGTTGTATTCCAGGCGTACACGGCCCTTGCCATCCGGAACCATGTTGGTCAGGTCGCCTTTACGCAGACCCATTTCTTCCATCACCTTGCCCTGGGCTTCTTCAGGGATGTCGATGGTGACGTTCTCGAACGGCTCTTGCTTGACGCCGTCTACTTCACGAATGATTACTTCCGGGCGACCCAGGGCCAGCTCGAAGCCTTCGCGACGCATGGTTTCGATCAGTACCGACAGGTGCAGTTCGCCACGACCCGAGACCTTGAACTTGTCTGGGGAATCGGTTTCTTCAACGCGCAGGGCAACGTTGTACAGCAGCTCTTTGTCCAGACGGTCCTTGATGTTACGGCTGGTGACGAACTTGCCTTCCTTGCCGCAGAACGGCGAGTCGTTGACCTGGAAGGTCATCGAAACGGTTGGCTCGTCAACGGTCAGCGGCTTCATCGCCTCAACGGCAGTCGGGTCGCACAGGGTGTCGGAGATGAACAGCTCGTCGAAACCGCTGATGCAGACGATGTCGCCAGCCTGGGCTTCTTCAACGTCAACGCGGTGCAGGCCGTGGTGGCCCATCAGCTTGAGGATACGGCCGTTACGCTTCTTGCCGTCAGCGTCGATGGCAACAACCGGGGTGTTCGGCTTGATGCGACCACGGGCAATACGACCAACGCCGATAACACCCAGGAAGCTGTTGTAGTCCAGTGCGGAGATCTGCATCTGGAACGGGCCGTCACGGTCAACAGCTGGCGCTGGAACGTGGTCGATGACAGCCTGGTACAGAGCAGTCATGTCTTCGCCCATTTCGGTGTGGTCCAGACCGGCAATGCCGTTCAGGGCCGAGGCGTAGACCACTTTGAAGTCCAGCTGCTCGTCGGTAGCGCCGAGGTTGTCGAACAGGTCGAAGATCTGGTCCAGAACCCAGTCAGGACGTGCGCCCGGACGGTCAACCTTGTTGATCACGACGATTGGCTTCAGGCCGGCTTCGAAGGCCTTCTTGGTCACGAAGCGGGTTTGCGGCATAGGGCCGTCTTGAGCGTCGACCAGCAGCAGCACGGAGTCGACCATCGACATTACACGCTCAACCTCGCCACCGAAGTCGGCGTGGCCGGGGGTGTCGACGATGTTGATGTGGTAGCCGTTCCAGTTGATGGCGGTGTTTTTCGCCAGAATGGTAATACCGCGCTCTTTTTCCTGGTCGTTGGAGTCCATGACGCGCTCGTCGTTGAGCTCGTTACGCTCCAGAGTGCCGGACTGACGCAGGAGTTTGTCGACCAGGGTGGTTTTACCATGGTCAACGTGGGCGATGATGGCGATGTTACGCAGATTTTCGATCACAAGTGTATCTCGATCAGAGGATTCGGTTGCCGCCAGTGTAGGCGGCCAATATGTACTGTTTAAGGCTCAGCGGGCCCGGCGGTCGGGAGGGCGATGGCGGATACTGCCGCCAAACAGCCCCGGCGTCTTATGTCGGACGATAAACACGCACATTGGCATGTCCCTCACTGAGCAGATGGTGTGCGTGCAAACGGCTCATCACACCCTTGTCGCAATACAGCAAGTA
Organism: Pseudomonas sp. YNh; assembly: GCF_037993085.1. NCBI lineage: Bacteria > Pseudomonadati > Pseudomonadota > Gammaproteobacteria > Pseudomonadales > Pseudomonadaceae > Pseudomonas > Pseudomonas sp. YNh. The sequence continues at coordinate 325,708 of NZ_JBBMRJ010000002.1, forward strand.
CTGGCGCGTCGGATCCAGATGCTTGAACTTGCTGTTGATGGCATAAAACGGCATGGCCTGGACTTCGATACCTTCCAGCACCAGGGGTTCGTCTTCCTGGGCATCGGGGTGACGAATGTCGATGACGATCTGGCCCGACAGTGCCTCGGCCACTTCCTCGATTTCGACATCCTTGCCCAGCTCGTCGATCACATGGTCGATGGAGATCAGCTTGGCGCGCTCCAGGGCGCGCTCCAGCACGGCCATGTCGAACTGCTTTTCTTCATGCTCCATGCGGTGGCGCTTGGCGTGAGTGGTCGGGTTTACCGAAATCACGCCGCAGTATTCTGGCATGTGCTTGGCGAAGTCGGCGGTGCCGATTTCGTTGGCCTGGTCGATGATGTCCTGCTTGTGGCTGGCCAGCAAAGGGCGCAGCACCAGCTTGTCGGTGGCCGAGTCGATGATCGACAGGTTCGGCAGAGTCTGGCTGGACACCTGGGAAATGGCCTCGCCAGTTACCAGGGCGTCGATCTCCAGGCGGTCAGCCATGTGCGCGGCGCCGCGCAGCATCATGCGCTTGAGGGTCACGCCCATGTAGCTGTTGTCGACCTTGTTGAGGATCTCGCCGACCACTTCTTCGAACGGCACGCTGATGAACAGCACGCGCTGGCTGCTGCCGTACTTCTTCCACAGGTAGTGGGCCACTTCCATCACACCCAGCTCGTGGGCACGGCCGCCGAGGTTGAAGAAGCAGAAGTGGGTCATCAGGCCACGGCGCATCATCTGGTAGGCCGCCACGGTGGAGTCGAAGCCACCGGACATCAGCACCAGGGTCTGCTCCAGGGCGCCCAGCGGGTAGCCGCCGATGCCCTGGTGCTGGTTGTGGATCACGTACAGGCGCTGGTTGCGGATTTCGATGCGCACCAGCACTTCAGGCTTCTTCAGCTCGATGCCGGCGGCGCCACACTGCTGGCGCAGCTGGCTGCCGACGTAACGGTCGACGTCCATCGAGGTGAAGTCATGGTGGCCACCGCGCTTGCAGCGCACGGCGAAGTGCTTGCCGGCCAGCAGGTGGCCGAAGTGGTGCTTGCACTTGGCAACGATGTCGTCGAAGTCACCCAGCGGGTATTCCTCAACCTGCAGGAAGTGGGTGATACCCGGTGTGCAGGTGAGGCGCTCGATGATCTCGCGCTGGACCTTTTCGTCCTCGATGCGGGTGACCACTTCGAGATTGTCCCAGACACCATCGACCGCGAGCTCAGGATCGAGGTCCTTGAGCACGTTGCGGATGTTCTTGGCGAGCTGGCGGATGAAGCGCTTGCGCACCGGCCGGCTCTTGATGGTGATTTCTGGGAAGACTTTGACGATAAGTTTCATTGGTTAACAGCGCGCGCAGGGCCTGCCGAAAATGTGGGGCGCGAATTATAGCGGAAACTGCTCAGGATTTGACCAACTTTTGTACAGAAGGTTGGATTTATATTGCCTGTACCGGCCTCATCGCCGGCAAGCCTGCTGCCACAGGACTTCGGCAGGCCTCAAGATCTGCGCCCTCTCTGTGGGAGCCGGCTTGCCGGCGATGAGGACCTTAAAGGAAGCACCCAACCCAACCAATGCACCCTATTGGTGCGTTGATGCCAAAAACCGCATCGTAAGGGTGCACTTTTCCCCACCAACCCGCCGCCAAATGCCCGCAAACGCCTGCTTTTATCCTACCCTCGCCATTTTCGGGCACTGGCATGCAATTTGCTCCCTTGTGAGGCAGGTAAGCTTGGCCGACTATCCGCGCCCGGCAACACCCTTTTTCCAGGGCAGCGGCCCACCGCGCTCTAGACCCTCCGGAGGACAACATGTCGAAGTCGGTTCAACTCATCAAAGATCATGACGTCAAGTGGATTGATCTGCGTTTCACGGACACCAAAGGCATTCAGCACCACGTGACCATGCCGTCGCGTGATGCGCTGGACGAAGACTTCTTCGAAGTCGGCAAGATGTTCGACGGTTCCTCCATTGCTGGCTGGAAAGGCATCGAAGCTTCCGACATGATCCTGATGCCGGTTGACGACACTGCCGTCCTGGACCCGTTCACCGAAGAACCTACCCTGATCATCACCTGCGACATCGTCGACCCGTCGAGCATGCAGGGCTACGATCGCGACCCACGTGCGATCGCCAAGCGCGCCGAAGAGTACCTGAAGAGCACCGGCATCGGTGACACCGTATTCGCAGGCCCGGAGCCAGAGTTCTTCATCTTCGACGAAGTGAAGTTCCACTCGGACATCTCCGGTTCGATGTTCAAGATCTTCTCCGAGCAAGGCTCGTGGATGACCGGCGCTGACGTGGAAGGCGGCAACAAAGGCCACCGTCCAGGCGTGAAAGGCGGCTACTTCCCGGTTCCGCCGTTCGACCACGACCACGAAATCCGTACTGCCATGTGCAACGCACTGGAAGAAATGGGCCAGACCGTTGAAGTTCACCACCACGAAGTGGCGACTGCCGGCCAGAACGAAATCGGCGTCAAGTTCAACACCCTGGTGAAGAAAGCTGACGAAGTACAAGCCCTGAAATACGTCGTGCACAACGTTGCCGACGCTTACGGCCGTACCGCTACCTTCATGCCGAAGCCACTGTACGGCGACAACGGCTCGGGCATGCACGTGCACATGTCGATCTGGAAAGACGGCAAGAACACCTTCTCGGGTGAAGGCTATGCCGGCCTGTCCGACACCGCCCTGTACTTCATCGGCGGTATCATCAAGCACGGTAAGGCCCTGAACGGCTTCACCAACCCGTCGACCAACTCCTACAAGCGTCTGGTCCCAGGCTTCGAAGCCCCGGTAATGCTGGCCTACTCGGCTCGCAACCGTTCCGCCTCGATCCGTATTCCTTACGTCGGCAGCCCGAAAGCCCGCCGTATCGAAGCACGCTTCCCGGACCCATCGGCCAACCCGTACCTGGCCTTCGCGGCCCTGCTGATGGCTGGCCTGGACGGCATCCAGAACAAGATCCACCCAGGCGATGCTGCCGACAAGAACCTGTACGACCTGCCACCAGAAGAGGCCAAGGACATTCCGCAAGTGTGCGGCAGCCTGAAAGAAGCCCTGGAAGAGCTGGACAAAGGCCGTGCGTTCCTGACCAAGGGCGGCGTGTTCTCCGATGACTTCATCGATGCCTTCATCGAGCTGAAGTCGGAAGAAGAGATCAAGGTCCGTACCTTCGTGCACCCGCTGGAATACGAGCTGTACTACAGCTGCTGATCTGATCGGCGCCTCGCGCCGGTAAAATGATCACGACGGCCTCCTTCGGGAGGCCGTTTTCGTTTGCGCCCCACGCAGAACCCTCGCCACTCACGCTATGCTCTATCTTGGTGCAAGATTGAGTGCAGTGCCCCGAATTGCTCCCCAATCTGGTTCACATTAAACGTTTCACCAAGACATTCTGATCCGAATTTGCGCAGATCCAGGCCTTTATCGGCAAATCCCGCTTCTTTTCGGAGCTTTGGTTTGTTTCTTGCATTTTTCTGTGGAGAGACTGGCATCAGCAGATGCACCCCGAGCCCGGACCTGGCCAAAGAAGTGCCAGGCAAGCGCCAAAAGAGGTCAACGACGCCTTATGACCATCAGCGATGCGCAGCACCGTCTGCTTCTGGACAACCTGACCACCGCCACGTTGCTGCTCAACGCCGAGCTGCGCCTGGAGTACATGAATCCGGCCGCGGAAATGCTACTGGCCGTCAGTGGTCAACGTAGCCATGGGCAGTTCATCAGCGAGCTGTTTACCGAATCGACCGAAGCGCTCAGTTCGTTGCGCCAGGCGGTGGAGCAGGCGCACCCGTTCACCAAGCGCGAAGCGCAGCTCACCTCGCTGACCGGGCAGACCATTACCGTCGACTACGCGGTAACCCCCATCCTGAACCAGGGCCAGACCCTGTTATTGCTGGAGGTGCACCCGCGCGACCGGCTGCTGCGCATCACCAAGGAAGAGGCCCAGCTGAGCAAGCAGGAAACCACCAAGATGCTGGTGCGCGGCCTGGCCCACGAAATCAAGAACCCCCTCGGCGGCATTCGCGGCGCAGCCCAGTTGCTGGCCCGCGAGCTACCCGAGGAAGGCCTGCGCGACTACACCAATGTGATCATCGAAGAGGCCGACCGCCTGCGCAACCTGGTCGACCGCATGCTCGGTTCGAACAAGCTGCCGTCGCTGGCCATGACCAACATCCACGAAGTGCTGGAGCGGGTCTGCAGCCTGGTCGATGCCGAAAGCCAGGGTTGCATCACTTTGGTGCGCGATTACGACCCAAGCCTGCCGGACGTGCTGATCGACCGCGAGCAGATGATCCAGGCCGTACTCAACATCGTGCGCAATGCCATGCAGGCGATCAGTTCGCAGAACGAACTGCGCCTGGGCCGCATCACCCTGCGCAGCCGCGCCTTGCGCCAGTTCACCATCGGCCATGTACGCCACCGCCTGGTCGCGCGGGTGGAGATCATCGATAACGGCCCGGGCATTCCGCCGGAACTGCAAGACACCCTCTTCTATCCCATGGTCAGCGGCCGCCCGGACGGTACCGGGTTGGGCCTGGCCATTACCCAGAACATCATCAGCCAGCACCAGGGCCTGATCGAGTGTGAAAGCCACGCAGGCCACACCGCCTTCTCGATCTACCTGCCCCTGGAACAAGGAGCCACCGCCTCATGAGCCGAAGTGAAACCGTATGGATCGTCGACGATGATCGCTCCATCCGCTGGGTCCTGGAAAAAGCCCTGCAACAAGAAGGCATGACCACCCAGAGCTTCGACAGCGCAGATGGCGTAATGGGCCGCCTGGCACGCCAGCAGCCGGATGTGATCATTTCCGATATCCGCATGCCGGGCGCCAGCGGCCTCGACCTGCTGGCACAGATCCGCGAGCACCACCCGCGCCTGCCGGTCATCATCATGACCGCCCATTCCGACCTCGACAGCGCCGTGGCGTCGTACCAGGGCGGTGCTTTCGAGTACCTGCCCAAGCCGTTCGATGTGGACGAAGCCGTCTCGCTGGTCAAGCGCGCCAACCAGCACGCCCAGGAGCAACAAGGCCTGGATGTGCCGCAGAACCTGGCGCGCACACCGGAAATCATCGGCGAAGCCCCGGCGATGCAGGAGGTGTTCCGCGCCATCGGCCGCCTCAGCCATTCCAACATCACCGTACTGATCAACGGCGAGTCCGGTACCGGCAAAGAGCTGGTCGCCCACGCCTTGCACCGTCACAGCCCGCGTGCATCGTCGCCGTTCATTGCCCTGAACATGGCGGCCATCCCGAAGGATTTGATGGAGTCCGAGCTGTTCGGCCATGAGAAAGGTGCTTTCACCGGTGCTGCCAACCTGCGCCGGGGCCGCTTCGAACAGGCGGATGGCGGCACCTTGTTCCTCGACGAAATCGGTGACATGCCCGCCGACACCCAGACCCGCCTGCTGCGGGTGCTGGCCGATGGCGAGTTCTACCGCGTTGGCGGCCATGTGCCGGTCAAGGTCGACGTGCGCATCATCGCTGCGACCCACCAGAACCTGGAGTCGCTGGTGCAGGCGGGCAAGTTCCGTGAGGACTTGTTCCACCGCCTGAACGTGATCCGCATCCACATTCCGCGGCTGGCCGACCGCCGCGAGGACATCCCTGCCCTCGCCCGCCACTTCCTCGCGCGCGCTGCGCAAGAGCTGGCAGTCGAGCCGAAGATCCTCAAGCCGGAAACCGAAGAGTTCATCCGCAACCTGCCGTGGCCAGGCAACGTGCGGCAAATGGAAAACACCTGCCGCTGGATCACCGTGATGGCCTCCAGCCGCGAGGTGCTGATCGGCGACCTGCCGCCCGAGCTGCTGAACCTGCCACAGGATGCCGCACCGGTCACCAACTGGGAGCAGGCCCTGCGCCAGTGGGCCGACCAGGCGCTGGCACGCGGGCAGTCGAACCTGCTGGACAGCGCGGTGCCGAGTTTTGAACGGATCATGATCGAGACTGCGCTCAAGCACACCGCAGGACGGCGCCGGGATGCGGCGCTGTTGCTGGGTTGGGGGCGTAATACCTTGACGCGCAAGATCAAGGAGCTGGGCATGAATGTGGCGGGTGGGGATGACGAGGAAGGGGACGAGCACTGATTAGCCGGTAAATCTCCCGATCTTTGGGGCTGCTGCGCAGCCCATCGCGACACAAGGCCGCTCCCACAGGGATGGCGCCGCCTCCGAACTGAGCGGCGTCCTGTGGGAGCGGCCTTGTGTCGCGGTGGGCCGCAAAGCGGCCCCAGCTATTTCAGCCCGGATGCACCGATCCTGTGCCCAATGCACCTCCGGAAGGCACAAACCCCCTCAAAACCCGGCCAAATCCCCCTCAAAGCCCAACATTCACGGGCTTTGCAAAATTGGCACGCCCCCTGCAATAGCTAATACATACCCAGTTTCGGGGGCCCTGGTACAGGCAGGCCGGGTGAACCCCTCTTTTATTCGCAGCACCGCCCGTTTTGGGGACCTCGGTACAGGCAGGCCGGGTCATCCCCCCTTTATACGCAGTAACCCCTTTTGGGGACCCTGGTACAGGCAGGCCGGGATATCCCCTCTTTTATTCGTGCAGTTTCACCTGCACCCGCCAACGCCCATCGTCCTCTGCACCGGCCCACTCGCCGTGCAGGGGACGCGCGGCAATCACAGTCAGCAGCAACCCTTCGTCACTGTTCTGCACCCGCCAACTGACCGGTTTGCCTTGCAGGCTCAATTGCCCTTGCTGGCTCTTGCCCTGGGCCTGGAACAGCAGCGCAACCGTACCTTCCACATTCTCGCCATGCAGCTTGGGTTCTTCGTTGAACCACAACGTCAGGCCATCCTGCATCACCTCCACCTGCTGGAGCTCACGCTCGTCGGGCGCGGTCAGGCGGCCAATCATCAGCCCTACCATCAAACCGACAATCGCCAGTGACAGCATTACCCGAGGGAAGGCCTTCGAACGCACGTCCGGTTCAGGAGTAGAATGCCCGTCATCTTCACGCTTGGAGCCGTGCATGTTTCACGTCATCCTTTTTCAACCAGAAATTCCGCCGAATACCGGCAACATCATTCGCCTGTGCGCCAACAGCGGCTGCGACCTGCACCTGATCGAACCCATCAGCTTCGAACTGGATGACAAGCGCCTGCGTCGCGCGGGGCTGGATTACCATGAGTATGCCACGCTCAAGCGCCATGAGAGTCTGGCCGGATGCCTGGAAAGCCTCGGTAATCCAAGGCTGTTCGCCTTTACCACCAAGGGCTCGCACCCGTTCCATGAAGTGGCCTATCAGCCGGGCGACGCCTTTCTGTTCGGGCCAGAAAGCCGCGGTTTGCCGGCCGAGGTGCTGGACAGCCTGCCGGCCGAACAGCGTCTGCGCCTGCCGATGCGGCCGGGGTGCCGTAGCCTGAACCTGTCCAATACCGTGGCGGTGACGGTGTATGAGGCCTGGCGGCAAAACGGGTTTGCCGGGAGCTGATTTCTTACCTGCAAGGGCCCTTTCGCGGGCTCGCCCGCTCCCACATTGAAATGTGTACGCCAATCCGTAGGGGGAGCGGGCAACAAAAAGCGCCCCGAGAGGCGCTTTCTTGATACCGGCAGTGATTACTGTACGGTCGGCACTTCGCCGGCTTCCTGCATGCGCTGCATTTCTTGCGCGTACAGGGCGTCGAAGTTGACCGGCGACAGCATCAGGGCCGGGAACGAACCACGGGTCACCAGGCTGTCCAGGGTCTCGCGGGCGTACGGGAACAGGATGTTCGGGCAGAACGCACCCAGGGTGTGGCTCATCGAAGCCGCATCCAGGTTGGCGATCAGGAAGATACCGGCCTGCTGCACTTCAGCAATGAAAGCCACTTCGTCACCGTTCTTGACGGTTACCGACAGGGTCAACACCACTTCGTGGAAGTCACCTTCCAGGGCTTTCTGCTTGGTGTTCAGGTCCAGCGCAACGCTCGGCTCCCAGGTCTGACGGAAGATCTGCGGGCTTTTCGGGGCCTCGAACGACAGGTCGCGCACATAGATGCGCTGCAGGGAGAACTGAGGGCTGTTGTCTTCTGCAGCAGCGCCGTTGGTCTGTTGGTCAGTCATGGCAGGTCCTTATCCTAATGTTTTTGAATGCAGTGCAAATCAGGCCGCCAGCAGCGCGTCGAGCTTGCCGGCGCGCTCCAGGGCATAAAGGTCATCGCATCCACCGACATGGGTGCTGCCGATCCAGATCTGCGGCACCGACGTACGGCCAGCCTTCTGGCTCATCTCGGCACGAACCTGCGGCTTGCCGTCGACCTTGATTTCCTCGAAGGCCACGCCCTTGCTCTCGAGCAGGTACTTGGCGCGCATGCAGTAGGGGCAGTAGTCGCTGGAATAGACGATGACGGGCTTCATATCACTTCACCAGGGGCAGGTTATCGGCTTTCCAGCTGGAAACGCCACCGCTCAGTTTGGCGGCGGTGTAACCAGCCTTGAGCAGTTCGCGGCAGTGGGTGCCGGACTGCTGGCCCATCGCGTCGACGACGATCAGGGTCTTCTCTTTGTGCTTGTCCAGCTCGCTCATGCGGGCGGCCAGCTTGTCCTGCGGAATGTTGATCGCACCGACGATGTGGCCGGCGGCGTATTCCTTGGCAGTACGGATGTCGATGACCAGGCCCTTGTCGGCATTGACCAGGGCGGTCAGTTGGCCATTGCTCAGGCTCTGGCCGCCGCGGCGGATTTCATTGAGCAGCAGCAGGACCAGCAGAACAACGAAGATCGCAACCAGGATGTAGTGATCTGTCGCGAATTGAATCAGGTGAGCAACCATCAGCGGTGTTCCAGGCGATTGAAAATGCCGGCCAGTATACACAGCCCCCCAGTACCACCAAAGCCCGACGGGCCGGCCGCAAAGGTACCTTCATGTTGCCGCATGGGCCGCGCTGGTCAGGGAACAGGACGAATATTCGCCGCAGGTGGCGTATTTGCCCTAAAATGCGTGTCTTTATCATCTTTGAACAACCGTGAGTTTGATTGATGACGAGCACGCCCAAACCCCTGGTCCTGATTATCCTGGATGGCTTCGGCCACAGCGAAATCCCCGAACACAACGCTATCTTTGCCGCCAAAACGCCGGTCTATGATCGCCTGCGCGCCACCCAGCCGCATGGCCTCATTTCCGGCTCGGGCATGGATGTCGGCCTGCCGGACGGGCAGATGGGCAACTCCGAAGTCGGTCACATGAACCTGGGGGCCGGCCGCGTCGTCTACCAGGACTTCACCCGCGTCACCAAAGCCATCCGCGATGGCGAGTTCTTCGAGAACCCGGTGCTCACCGCTGCCGTGGACAAGGCCGCCAGTGCCGGCAAGGCCGTGCACATCCTCGGCCTGCTGTCCGATGGTGGCGTGCACAGCCACCAGGACCACCTGGTGGCCATGGCCGAACTGGCTGCGCAGCGCGGTGCAGAAAAAATCTACCTGCACGCCTTCCTCGACGGCCGCGACACCCCGCCACGCAGCGCACAGTCGTCCATCGAACTGCTCGACGGCACGTTCGCCAAGCTGGGCAAGGGCCGCATCGCCACCCTGATCGGCCGCTACTTTGCCATGGACCGCGACAACCGCTGGGACCGTGTCAGTGCCGCCTACAACCTGATCGTCGACAGCGCCGCCGAGTACACCGCCGACACCGCCCAGGCCGGCCTGGAAGCGGCCTACGCCCGTGACGAAAGCGACGAGTTCGTCAAAGCCACGCGCATTGGTGAAGCGGTCAAGGTTGAAGATGGCGATGCCGTGATCTTCATGAACTTCCGCGCCGACCGCGCCCGCGAACTGTCGCGTGCGTTCGTCGAAGCCGACTTCAACGAGTTCCCGCGTGCCCGCCTGCCAAAACTGGCGGCCTACATCGGCCTGACCCAGTACTCGGCCAAGATCCCCGCCCCCGCAGCCTTTGCACCGTCCAGCCTGAACAATGTGCTGGGCGAGTACCTGGCCAAGAACGGCAAGACCCAGCTGCGCATCGCCGAGACCGAGAAGTACGCTCACGTTACCTTCTTCTTCTCGGGCGGGCGTGAAGAGCCGTTCGAAGGCGAAGAACGCATCCTGATCCCGTCGCCAAAGGTTGCCACCTACGACCTGCAGCCGGAAATGAACGCGCCAGAAGTGACCGACCGCATTGTCGAAGCCATCGAGCAGCAGCGGTACGACGTGATCGTGGTCAACTACGCCAACGGCGACATGGTCGGCCACACGGGCGTGTTCGAGGCGGCGGTCAAGGCGGTCGAAGCGCTGGATACCTGTGTAGGGCGCATTGTCGAAGCGCTGGACAAGGTGGACGGCGAAGCGCTGATCACCGCCGATCACGGCAACGTCGAGCAGATGGAAGACGAATGCACCGGCCAGGCGCACACCGCGCACACCACCGAGCCGGTACCGTTCATCTATGTGGGCAAGCGCAACGTCAAGGTACGCGATGGCGGCGTGCTGGCCGACGTGGCGCCGACCATGCTGAAGCTGCTGGGGCTGGAAAAGCCGGTGGAAATGACCGGTACGTCGATCCTGGTCGACGCCTGATTCGGTGTATCGGGGCCGCTTCGCGACCCTTCGCGGGCACGCCCGCTCCCACAGAACCGGCTGCACTCGCTGCTTTTGTGGGAGCGGGCATGCCTGCGAAGGGCCGCGAAGCGGCCCCAATTGCACATGAATTCCAGACCAACGCCCCCCTGCTCCCGCAGCGAGGCGTTTTTTTTGCCCGCCCGGGCGGGCATACTAGGCCAGTCTCCATCCTTGGTACGCCAAACCCCATGCTTCGCGCCCTGATCCTCCTAGCCCTGTCTTGCCTGCTCAGCCCGGCCTTCGCCGATGAGCGTGCGCAGACCCAGCAGCAACTGGACGCCACCCGCCAGGACATTGCCGAGCTCAAGAAGACGCTGGGCAAGCTCCAGGAAGAAAAGGCCGGCGTGCAAAAGGACCTCAAAGCCACCGAGACCGACATCGGCAATCTCGAAAAACAGGTGGAGGCTCTACAGCAAGAGCTAAAAAAGACCGAGGGCGATCTGGAGCGCCTTGAAACCGAGAAAAAAAAACTCCAGAGCGCCCGCGTTGAACAACAGCGACTGATCGCCATTCAGGCCCGGTCGGCCTACCAGAACAACGGCCGCGAGGAATACCTCAAGCTGCTGCTCAACCAGCAGAACCCCGAGAAGTTCGCGCGCACCCTCACCTACTACGATTACCTGAGCAAGGCGCGCCTGGAGCAATTGCGCACCTTCAACGAGACCTTGCGCCAGCTGGCCAACGTCGAACAGGACATTGCCGGCCAGCAGCAACAGTTGCTGGCCCAGCGCGCCGACCTCGACAGCCGCCGCCAGGCCCTGGAAGCCGAGCGAGGCAAGCGCCAGCAGGTGCTGGCCAAGCTCAATGGCGACATGAAGGACCGCGACCAGAAGTTGCAGGCCCGCGAGCAGGACCAGGCCGACCTGGCCAAAGTCCTCAAGACCATCGAGGAAACCCTGGCCCGACAGGCCCGCGAAGCTGAAGAGGCGCGCAAGAAAGCCTTGCTGGCCCAGCAGGAAGCGGAAAAACGCCGCCAGCAGGAGGCCCTGGCCGCTGCCGCTGCCCGCGAACGGGCCCAGGCACCTGTGGAGCCCGTGGAGCCACCGAAAAAGGCTCGTACCACCCTCGGCCCGATGGTTTCCACCGACGGTGCAAGCTACGGCGGCGCATTTTCTTCGGCGCGGGGAAAACTTCCATGGCCCGTGAACGGTCGATTGCTGGCACGCTTCGGTGATGCCCGCGGCAGCGACGCCCGTGCAAAGTGGGACGGGGTGATGATCAGCGCCAACCCGGGCACCCAGGTACGTGCGGTGCACGGCGGGCGCGTGGTGTTCGCCGACTGGTTGCGCGGCGCCGGGCTTCTGGTCATTCTCGACCATGGCAACGGTTACCTGAGCCTGTACGGCCACAACCAGAGCCTGCTCAAGAGCGCCGGTGATATCGTCAAGGCCGGTGAAGCCATTTCCACCGTTGGCGACAGCGGTGGCCAGGACGCGGCAGGCTTGTACTTCGCCATCCGCCAGCAGGGTCGGCCTACCGACCCTTCGCAGTGGTGCCGGGGCTAGTCAAATTTCTACGGCGTAGCCTGAATGCTGCGCCGATGCTCCCCACGGAGCGCTTACAGGATCAGGAGTTCGTTCGACATGCTGCACTCGCCTCGTCTCACCCAGCTGGCCCTGTCCATCGCCCTGGCGGTCGGCGCGCCCCTGGCCACCGCCGCAGAGCCGGCCAAGGCCGCCGCAGTGCCAGCCACCGAGGTGACCGCCAAGGCACCGCTGCCGCTGGAAGAGCTGCGCACCTTCGCCGAGGTCATGGACCGCATCAAGGCTGCCTACGTCGAACCGGTGGATGACAAGACCCTGCTGGAAAACGCCATCAAGGGCATGCTCAGCAACCTTGACCCGCACTCCGCCTACCTCGGCCCCGAGGACTTCCAGGAGCTGCAGGAAAGCACCAGCGGCGAGTTCGGTGGGCTAGGCATCGAAGTGGGCCAGGAAGACGGCTTCATCAAGGTGGTCTCGCCCATCGACGACACCCCGGCTTCGCGTGCCGGTGTGCAGGCGGGCGACCTGATCGTCAAGATCAACGGCGCCCCGACCCGTGGCCAGACCATGACCGAAGCGGTCGACAAGATGCGCGGCAAGATCGGCGAGAAGATCACCCTGACCCTGGTGCGCGACGGCGGCAATCCGTTCGACGTGACGCTGGCCCGCGCAGTCATCCAGGTCAAGAGCGTGAAGAGCCAGTTGCTGGAGAACGACTACGGCTACATCCGCATCACCCAGTTCCAGGTCAAGACCGGCGACGAAGTGGGCAAGGCGCTGGCCAAGCTGCGCAAGGACAACGGCAAGAAGTTGCGCGGGGTAGTGCTGGACCTGCGCAACAACCCGGGCGGCGTGCTGCAGTCGGCGGTAGAAGTGGCCGACCACTTCCTGACCAAGGGCCTGATCGTCTACACCAAGGGCCGCATCGCCAACTCCGAACTGCGCTTCTCGGCCGACCCGGCCGACGCCAGCGAAGGCGTACCACTGGTGGTGCTGATCAACGGCGGCAGTGCCTCGGCCTCCGAGATCGTCGCCGGTGCCCTGCAGGACCAGAAGCGCGCCGTGCTGATGGGTACCGACAGCTTCGGCAAAGGCTCGGTGCAGACCGTGCTGCCGCTGGCCAACGACCGCGCCCTGAAACTCACCACCGCGCTGTACTACACCCCCAACGGCCGCTCGATCCAGGCCCAGGGCATCGTGCCGGACATCGAAGTGCGCCCGGCCAAGCTCACCGCCGAAGTCGACACCGAAAACTTCAAGGAAGCCGACCTGCAGGGCCACTTGGGCAACGGCAACGGCGGCGCCGACCGCCCGACCGGCAGCAGCAAGCGCAAGGAACGCCCGCAGGATGATGACTTCCAGCTGAGCCAGGCCCTGAGCCTGCTCAAAGGGCTGAACATCACCTCGGGCAAATGATCCACACGATGCGTTACCTGCTGTGTCTGCTGTTCTGCCTGTTGGCCGGGGTCGCGCAAGCGGCGCCGGCCGGCAAGGCCTACATGAGCATCATCATCGACGACCTGGGCCAGAGCCCCGACCGTGACAGCCGAACCCTTGCCCTGCCTGGGCCGGTGACCATGGCTATCATGCCCGACACCCCGCACGCCAGCGACTTCGCCCGCCAAGCCCACAAGGCGGGCAAGACGGTGATCCTGCACATGCCCATGGACCCGGCCACCGGGCCGTATGCCTGGCACCCGGGCATCGCCATCGACGAACTGGCCCGCCGCCTGGAGGCGGCCTTGGCGAAGGTGCCCTACGCCGCCGGCATCAACAACCACATGGGCAGCCGCATGACGGCACAGCGCGAACCGATGGCCTGGTTGATGGGTGAACTGCAGCAACGCCACCTGTTCTTCGTCGACAGCCGCACCAGCGCCGCCACCGTGGCCGCAGCCGAGGCCCAGCGCATCGGCCTGGCCCACGTTTCGCGGGATGTGTTCCTCGACGATGTGCGCACAACCGAGGCGATCACCGGGCAGTTGCAGCAAGGCATCGCCCTGGCGCGCAAGCAAGGGTCTGCAGTATTGATCGGGCATCCTTACCCACAAACCCTCGAAGTGCTGGAACGGGCACTGCCACAGCTCAAGGCCCAGGGCATCGAACTGATCAGGCTCAGCCAGATGATCGCCGTGCGCAGCAACCAAGCGATGCCTGGGCATGGCAAGAATGGCCGCTACACCAATCGCTGAGAAGCTGGGGCTGCTTTGCAGCCCTTCGCGGGCACGCCCGCTCCCACAAGATTGTCACAGGGCCGGAAGCCTGCGCGATCCCTGTGGGAGCGGGCATGCCCGCGAAGGGCCGCAAAGCGGCCCCAATAAAAAAACCCCGCTAAGTGAGCGGGGTTTTCTTTTGCATCAACAGCAATCAGCTGTACACACGCCCCAGCAACTGGCGGTGGCTTTCGAACTGATCCAGCACATCACGCACGATCTGCTCCGGCGCAAAGCCCATCAGGTCATACTCCTGGCTGCCGTCGTGCAGGTACACCTCGGCGCGGTAGTAGCGCTGACGCACTTCCGGTTCGCCTTCAACCGGCGCCTCGCTCGGCGCGGCCATGTAGCCGTCCAGGCTCACTTCGTAAACGAACGGGTTGCCCTCGTCCATCATCACCCGCAGGCCCATCATGTTGCGCGACTGGCCAACACGGGTTTCCACCTCGAAGCCCAGGGTCTGCAACTGCGCGGCCGCTTCTTTCAGCGCCGGGCTGACCTGCTTGTCCATGAAGCGCTGCACCACAGCCTGGGTCGGTTGCAGCTCCAGCTGGGTCAGGCGCTCGCTGAAACCGCGACGGCCACGGGCGGCCAGCTCGGCGCGTTCGCTTTCTACTGCAACGTCCTGCTTCATGGCCTTGTACAGGCCGAACATGAACAGCACCAGCACCACCGAGAACGGCAGGCCCGCCAGCACGACCATGGTCTGCATGGCTTCGAAGTTGCCGGCAAACAGCAGGCCGATGGTGACCAGGGTGATGACCACCGACCAGAACACCACCATCCAGTGCGGGGCGTCTTCGTCGACCTTGCCGCCTTTGCACGACAGGTTGGCCATCATCACCGCACCGGAGTCAGCCGGGGTAAGGAACAGCACAAAGCCGACAAATACCGCCACACCAATCACGATCTTCGCCGCCGGGAAGTATTCCAGCAGCTGGTAGATCGACATTGACGGCTGTTCCAGCGCGGTCTTGCCCAGCTCCACCGCCCCCTGGTTGATCACCAGGTCCAGTGCGGTGTTGCCGAAGATCGACAGCCAGGCCAAGGTGAACCCCAGCGGGATCAACAGCACACCGCTGACCAGTTGGCGCACGGTACGGCCCTTGGAGATACGGGCAATGAACATACCGACGAACGGGCCCCAGGAGATCCACCAGGCCCAGTAGAACACGGTCCACAGGCCCAGCCAGCGCTCGGACTTGCCGGCTTCGCCTTCGTACACGTACAGGTCGAAGGTTTTCAGCACGATGCCGTTGAGGTAGTCGCCAACGTTCTGCACAAAGCCGTTGAACAGGTGCAGGGTGTTGCCCGCCAGCAGCACGAAGAGCAGCAGGCCGCTGAACAGCAGGATGTTCAGGTTGGACAGCCGGCGAATGCCGTTTTCCACGCCCGATACCGCTGCCACGGTGGCCACGCCGGCCATGACCAGGATCACCACCAACAGGTTGGTCTGGCTGTGCTCCATGCCGAACAGGTACTCAAGGCCCGAGGACACCTGCATCGAGCCGATCCCCAGGTTGGTCACCAGGCCCAGCAGGGTCACGAACATGCCGAAGATGTCCACCGCGTTGCCGGCAGCACCCTTGACCCAACGCTCACCCACCAGCGGGTACAGCGCCGAGCGCAGTGCCAGCGGCTGGTTGTGACGGTAGGCGAAGTAACCCACGGCCAGGCCGACCAGGGCGTAGATCGCCCAGCCATGCAGGCCCCAGTGCAGGAAGGTCAGCTGCAGGCCCTGGCGCGCAGCTTCGAGGCTGGCCGGGGTACCTTCCGGTGGGTTGAAGTAGTGGTCCAGCGGCTCGGAAGCGCCGAAGTACAGCAGCGAAATGCCGATGCCGGAAGAGAACAGCATGCCGGCCCAGGCGCCGTAGCTGAAGTCAGGCTGGTCGTCCTTGCCACCCAGCTTGAGCTTGCCGTAATCGGAGAAGGCCAGGTAGACGACGAACAGCAGGTAACCACAGATCACCAGCATGTAGTACCAGCCAAAGGTACGCGTCAGCCATTTCTGGGCCACGCCCAGCACCTGGCCGGCAGTATCGGGTACAGCGATCAGCAAGGCAGTCAGAACAAGGATCATCAGCGCGGAGGTGAAGAACACTACGCGGTTGACCCGTACCCTCTCGGCGGGGGGCTTGGTAAGTGAGGCAGAACTCATTGCACGAATGCTCCGGGCAGTACGGCTTTGTGGAGGCTAATCATTCTTTCCCGAGCAATTGGTGGAATATCCCCACTGCGTCAGGTGTTATAAAAGCACCCTGGAAACCGTGATCCCGAATCGATACGTTGCAAAAAAACAGACAGGTGGCCTGCAGAAAATGCCCACGCATCCGCAGAGGTGCGCGCATTCGTCACAGATCACCCCGCCCGCTCCAAGGGCCTGTCGCAGGGCCAGTGGCCGTACGGCAGAATCTGCATTTCGCATCGCTCATGCCCGTCAACGCCTTGTATTCCGGGGGTTACGCGATTTCCTGGGGTGTCAATCCGTGCCTTCTTGACCGCCTGAAAAACTGTCAATGGCACAAATTGTCGCAGAGCTTATTCTTTATTGATTGAACGTTCAATCAAAACAAAATAGACTGGCCTTCGCCGAGTCAGCCGCCCGTCGTCTGCTCGCAGGCCTGAGGAGATAGCAAGATGCCCAAGGTCGGTATGCAACCCATCCGCCGCCAGCAGTTGATCGAAGCCACGCTGCAGGCGGTCGATCAGGTCGGTCTGGGGGACGCCAGCATTGCGCTGATTGCCCGTTTGGCCGGTGTGTCGAACGGCATCATCAGTCACTACTTTCGGGACAAGAACGGCCTGATAGCAGCGACGATGGGTTACATCATGAGCATGCTCAACGAAGGCGTCAGAGCACGCCGTCAGGCCCTGACGGACGACAGCCCGCGCGCTCACCTGAAAGTGATCATCGAGGGCAACTTCGATGCCAGCCAGGTGAACGGCCCGGCAATGAAAACCTGGTTGGCCTTCTGGGCTTCCAGCATGCACCAGCCCGATTTGCACAGGTTGCAGCGGATCAACGACCACCGCTTGTATTCCAACCTGTGCTGCCAGTTCCGCCGCGCCCTGCCGCTCTACCATGCGCGTAAGGCAGCCCGCGGCCTGGCAGCCCTGATCGACGGCCTGTGGCTGCGTGGCGCCCTGTCGGGTGATGCATTCGACACCGGCCAGGCGATACGGATTGCTTACGAATACATGGATCTACAACTGGCTAAACAGCACACCCTGGGCACAAACGACCAGGCCGCTGAACAAGCACGCACGGCCCTTGCCAACCCGGCAGGAGCGTGACGCGCAAGCCAAACCACACACTGCACTTGCGAGGACACTATGGCCCGTTTCGGAACGCAAAAACTCTACATTGATGGCGCTTACGTCGACGCTGGCAGCGATGCCACTTTCGAAGCCATCAACCCGGCTACCGGCGAAGTCCTCGCCCACGTGCAACGTGCCACCGAGGCTGACGTCGAGAAAGCTGTCGAAAGCGCCGAGCGTGGCCAGAAAGTCTGGGCTGCGATGACCGCCATGCAGCGTTCGCGCATCCTGCGCCGCGCCGTCGACATCCTGCGCGAGCGCAACGATGAGCTGGCCCAGCTGGAAACCCTGGATACCGGCAAGTCGTACTCCGAAACCCGCTACGTCGACATCGTCACCGGCGCCGACGTGCTGGAATACTATGCAGGCCTGGTGCCGGCCATCGAAGGCGAGCAGATCCCGCTGCGCGAATCGTCCTTCGTCTACACCCGCCGCGAGCCGCTGGGCGTGACTGTGGGTATCGGCGCCTGGAACTACCCGATCCAGATCGCCCTGTGGAAATCCGCCCCGGCCCTGGCCGCCGGCAACGCGATGATCTTCAAGCCGTCGGAAGTCACCTCGCTGACCACCCTGAAACTGGCCGAGATCTACACCGAAGCCGGCCTGCCAAATGGCGTGTTCAACGTTCTGACCGGCAGCGGCCGCGAAGTCGGCACCTGGCTGACCGAGCACCCGCGCATCGAAAAAGTCTCCTTCACCGGCGGCACCACCACCGGCAAGAAAGTCATGGCCAGCGCCTCCAGTTCCTCGCTGAAGGAAGTCACCATGGAACTGGGCGGCAAGTCGCCACTGATCATCTGCGCCGACGCCGACCTGGACAAGGCCGCCGACATCGCCATGATGGCCAACTTCTACAGCTCGGGCCAGGTGTGCACCAACGGCACCCGCGTGTTCATCCCGGCTGAAATGAAAGCTGCTTTCGAAGCCAAGATCGCCGAGCGCGTTGCCCGCATCCGTGTTGGCAACCCGGAAGACGAGAACACCAACTTCGGCCCGCTGGTCAGCTTCGCCCACATGGAAAACGTGCTGGGCTACATCGCCAAGGGTAAAGAAGAAGGTGCCCGCGTACTGTGCGGCGGCGAGCGTGTGACCGAAGGTGAATTCGCCAAGGGCGCCTTCGTGGCCCCGACCGTGTTCACCGACTGCACCGACGACATGACCATCGTCAAGGAAGAGATCTTCGGCCCGGTCATGAGCATTCTGTCCTACGAGACCGAAGAAGAAGTGATCCGTCGTGCCAACGACACCGAGTACGGCCTGGCCGCCGGTGTGTGCACCAACGACATCACCCGCGCCCACCGCATCATCCACAAGCTGGAAGCCGGCATCTGCTGGATCAACGCCTGGGGTGAATCGCCGGCCGAAATGCCGGTCGGTGGCTACAAGCAGTCGGGCGTCGGCCGTGAGAACGGCGTCAGCTCGGTGGCTCAATACACTCGCATCAAGTCGGTCCAGGTCGAGCTGGGCGGCTACAACTCGGTTTTCTAAGCCCTGTCTAGCCACGCCCGTGCCACTGTGCACGGGCGTTCCCGCTCCCTGATCACCGCCAACACGAGGGTACTTTCATGTCCCAAGAATTCGATTACATCATCGTCGGTGCCGGTTCGGCCGGTAACACCCTGGCTACCCGCCTGACCGAAGACGCCGGCGTCACCGTACTGCTGCTGGAAGCCGGTGGCCCCGACTACCGCTTCGACTTCCGCACCCAGATGCCAGCCGCCCTGGCCTTCCCGCTGCAAGGCCGCCGCTACAACTGGGCGTACGAGACCGACCCGGAGCCGCACATGGACGGCCGCCGCATGGAATGTGGCCGTGGCAAGGGCCTGGGTGGCTCGTCGCTGATCAACGGCATGTGCTACATCCGCGGCAACGCCATGGACTTCGACGGCTGGGCAGAGCTGCCAGGCCTGGAAGACTGGACCTACCTGGATTGCCTGCCGTACTTCCGTAAAGCCGAAACCCGTGACATCGGCCCGAACGATTACCACGGTGGTGAAGGCCCGGTCAGCGTTGCCACGCCAAAGGCCGGCAACAACCCGCTGTTCCACGCCATGGTCGAGGCCGGCGTGCAGGCTGGTTACCCGCGCACCGAAGACCTCAACGGCTACCAGCAGGAAGGCTTCGGCCCGATGGACCGTTCGGTCACCAAGAACGGCCGCCGCTCCAGCACCGCCCGTGGCTACCTTGACCAGGCCAAGAAGCGCCCGAACCTGACCATCGTCACCCACGCCCTGAGCGACCGCGTACTGTTCGACGGCAAGCGCGCCGTTGGCGTGACCTACCTGGTCGGCGACAGCGAAGAGCGTGTTGAAGCCCGTGCCCGCAAGGAAGTGATCGTCAGCTCCGGCGCCATCGCTTCGCCGCAGCTGCTGCAGCGCTCCGGCGTCGGCCCGCGTCACCTGCTGGAAAGCCTCGACATCCCGGTTGTACACGACCTGCCGGGTGTTGGTGAAAACCTGCAGGACCACCTTGAGCTGTACCTGCAGTACGCCTGCACCCAGCCGGTATCGCTGTACCCATCGCTGCTGTGGTGGAACCAGCCGGCCATCGGTGCCGAGTGGCTGTTCAACGGCACCGGCATCGGCGCCAGCAACCAGTTCGAGGCTGGCGGTTTCATCCGTACCCGCCCTGAATTCAAGTGGCCGAACATTCAGTACCACTTCCTGCCGGTGGCCATTAACTACAACGGCTCCAATGGCGTGAAGGAACACGGCTTCCAGGCGCACATGGGTTCCATGCGTTCGCCTGCCCGTGGTCGCATCCAGGCCAAGTCGAAAAACCCGCGCCAGCACCCGAGCATCCTGTTCAACTACATGTCCACCGAGCAG
Organism: Pseudomonas sp. YNh; assembly: GCF_037993085.1. NCBI lineage: Bacteria > Pseudomonadati > Pseudomonadota > Gammaproteobacteria > Pseudomonadales > Pseudomonadaceae > Pseudomonas > Pseudomonas sp. YNh. The sequence continues at coordinate 346,117 of NZ_JBBMRJ010000002.1, forward strand.
GACTGGCAGGAATTCCGCGACGGCATCCGCCTGACCCGCGAGATCATGGCCCAGCCGGCGCTGGACCCGTACCGTGGCCGCGAGATCAGCCCGGGCGCCGACGTGCAAACCGACGAGCAGCTGGACAAGTTCATCCGCGAGCACGCCGAAACCGCCTTCCACCCGTCTTGCTCGTGCAAGATGGGCACCGACGACATGGCAGTGGTCGACGGCGAAGGCCGCGTGCATGGCATGAAAGGCCTGCGTGTGGTCGATGCCTCGATCATGCCGCTGATCATCACCGGCAACCTCAACGCCACCACGATCATGATTGCCGAAAAGATCTCGGACAAGATCCGTGGCCGCAAGCCGCTGCCGCGCAGCACTGCCAAGTACTATGTGGCGGGCGATGCGCCGGTGAAAGGCAAGCCGATGCGTGAAGTGAAGCAGGGTTGAGACCTTGATCAGGGGCCGCACAGCGGCCCCTTTCACTTTTGCTCAGGTGGGCACCGCAAAGAAGGTGCGCATCAACGAGTCATCCTCACTGCCCAGTCGCACAGCCAGTGCCTGGCGGTCGAACAACATTCCGGTGCGCATCTCACGCACGGTATTCCCGCTTGGCGCCTGCGCCAGTGCCTTCAGGCACACCTCCGTAAAGTGATAGTTGTGCCCTTGAACGGCCGTTACCTTTTCCACTTGCAGGTAGCGCCCGGGCATCATCAAAGACTCTGCCTCATCTGGTCGCCTTGAAAAGGGCCCGATCGGCGTCGCCTGCATGTCCTCGCCTGGTTCCAATACATACACCAAGGCATTTTCATCAAAAGCACTCCGGCCACTGACCTGGGTCTGAGGGTCATTGAAAACCTCCCAGAGGGCATAGGGGTTTTCCGTGAATGACGTGAAGTCGGTGGTCACCAGTACATCACCCACTTCAATGGCACCCTCACCAGATACCTGAAAACCCGTGCCCCGCAGGCTGGAAGCCGCCCGGTACAGCCTCACCTGATTACTGACACCAATTTGCCCCAGTGCGCGGGCAAGGTCGTGGCTGCGCTGGATATTCCCGGCGCGACTGCCCTCTAGCGGCATGCCCCGCCACAGGTTGTTGTAGCGCTCCGGCGAGCTGGTGTACTCGGCAATGGCGGGCGAACCAAAGCCCTGCTCATCGCGATAGACGGGGTACGGCTCACTGAATGCATCCAGATACTCGCCATTGGCCCCCACGGCATCGAGATCAGCGCACGGCACCGCGCCCAACAGGGCTTCCTGCCGCGCCAGCGCCTTATCCGACGTAGCCAGCAATTCGTCTGCCGCCGGGGCCATGTAAGGCCCCCAGTCGACCTTGGCGGCAGAGGCTTGCGCCTGGCCAGCCACACGCGGGGGGATGTGGCCATCGGTGAACAGCTCGCTGGCACGCATCATGGCTATATCAAGCAGAATGAACAGAATATCCGTCAGTACTGACCACCATGCAGCTGTGCGCCAGGCCTGCTTGCCATTGATTGCCCGGTCCAGGTGCAGAGCCAGGCTTGCGGTACCCAGACCGAGCGATGCCAATATCACTGGCCAGCCAAGCGGCGTCATCGGCGCGATTATAAAACTCGCTGCTTGCAAGCCCGCCAGCCAATCGGCCTTGCGCAGTTGTGCGTTGGTGATCAGCCGCTCATGAGCATCGCTGGCCAGATCATCCATGACCGCATCGCGCAGATGTACGAACAGGTCCCCTGCAATGGCCGGCCCGGAAATCATGGTGTCGCCCCGCGACTGCGCGAACAACTTGAAGTAATTGCGTAAACGCGGGCGCAACGACTGCGCCAGTACCCCGTCCCCGACGAACAACCTGACCAGCCGCTCTCGCCCCACCTCCGTGGCTGCCTGGTCAGCCATCCATTCCTGAAACGCGTGGCGATCGTCGAATACCTGCACGACATCCTGTGCATCGGCAAGATAGAGGCACAACCTGCCAGTCTTCAGCTTATGCAGGAACAGCATCCTGGCGCTGATATCGCCGATGGCCAGTGCGCTCCATCCATGTTGGGCATTCGCTTGCTGGTCCTGTCGCAAGCCTTGCACGGTACTCGGCAAACCGGGTACAGCGACCGTTGCCATTACCAGCTCCTGGCGCTCAGGGTCGCTCAACGTAGATCGGCCCACAGCGGCAAGGAAGCGGGCGCGGGCCAAGACACAATAGTCTTCGCCATGGCGCGAGCGAAACTGGCGCAGTGCCTCGGTGTAGCGCCCCGCAAAATCCAATCGCCAGAACGCCGCCAAGACCTCCTGTGGGTCGAGCCGCACCTCGTTGCGCTCGTCATAGACCCTGTGGCTGGCATCGACCCGGTAGAAGCCACCGTAAATACTCAGCTCGTCAGCACTGGCCTGCTGCTGCGGGCTGAACCGCTGGATGACCAGCTCGGTCAGGCTCAAGGACCGCAGTGGCGGCCCGTTGTGGCACCAGCCAGTGAAGCTCGACGAACCACTGGCCGCAGACTGGAACTCGTGCCAGTAAAGCCCGTCCGGATCCAGCCAGTAACCTAGCTGGCGGCGAAGCACATGGCCCGCCGCCTGGCGCGCCAAGTTGTGCAAATCAGGAAATTGCCCGAGCAGGCGCTGGGCCACCTGGGCGAGAGAAATGGGTGCTTTGACGTTCATGTTACGCGGCTGCCTGATAGTGGGCGCACCATTGCAGCCGCAAGCCGCAGCAACGATGCGGTATCGCTTTACAGCCTGCGCTGGCCTCGGGTTAGAATCGATTGGCACGCGACCTGCTAGCTTTTGCTGAAAAACGCGCTACCACGTCCCTTCCCGCCGCTGTCTCGGAGTACCTGCCTTTGGATGCAAGCACCATCAACAGCCTGTTCTTGATCGGCGCATTGCTGGTGGGTGCAAGTATTCTGGTCAGCTCGCTGTCGTCGCGGCTGGGCATCCCCATTCTGGTCATCATCCTCGCCGTCGGCATGGTCGCCGGTGTCGATGGTGGCGGCATCATCTTCAACAACTACCCGACCGCCTACCTGGTGGGCAACCTGGCACTGGCCGTGATCCTGCTCGACGGTGGCTTGCGCACGCGCGTTGCAAGCTTCCGCGTGGCGCTGTGGCCGGCACTGTCGCTGGCCACGGTCGGGGTAATGATCACCACCGCCCTCACCGGCCTGGTCGCCGCCTGGCTGTTCAACCTGAGCCTGATACAGGGCCTGCTGATCGGCGCCATCGTCGGCTCAACCGACGCCGCTGCGGTGTTCTCGCTGCTGGGCGGCAAAGGCCTGAACGAGCGGGTTACCGCCACCCTTGAGATCGAGTCGGGCAGCAATGACCCGATGGCGGTTTTCCTCACGGTCACCCTGATCGACATGATCGCCAGCGGCCAGACCGGCTTGCACTGGAGCCTGCTGGGCCACCTGTTGCGCGAGTTCGGCATTGGCGGGCTGCTGGGCCTGGGTGGCGGCTGGGTGATGCTGCAGTTGGTCAACCGCATCAACCTGGCCGGTGGCCTGTACCCGATCCTGGTGGTAGCCGGCGGCCTGGTGGTGTTTTCGCTGACCAACGCCCTGCACGGTAGCGGCTTCCTCGCCGTGTACCTGTGCGGCCTGGTGCTGGGCAACAAGCCTATCCGCAGCCGCCACGGTATCCTGCACATGCTCGACGGCATGGCGTGGCTGGCCCAGATCGGCATGTTCCTGGTGCTGGGGCTGCTGGTCACGCCCCACGACCTGCTGCCCATCGCCTTGCCGGCGTTAGGCCTGGCATTGTGGATGATTCTGGTGGCGCGGCCGCTGTCGGTGGTCGCTGCACTGCTGCCGTTCAAGGCCTTCCATGGCCGCGAAAAGGGCTTTATCTCCTGGGTAGGCCTGCGCGGCGCGGTACCGATCATCCTGGCAGTGTTCCCGCTGATGGCGGGCCTGCCAGACGCCCAGCTGTTCTTCAACCTGGCGTTCTTCATCGTGCTGGTGTCGCTGTTGGTGCAAGGCACCAGCCTGCCGTGGATGGCCAAACTGCTGAAAGTGACCGTGCCGCCAGACCCGGCGCCGATCTCCCGCTCAGCCCTGGAAGTGCACATCACCAGCGAGTGGGAAATGTTCGTCTACCGCCTGGGCGCCGAAAAATGGTGCATCGGTGCCGCCTTGCGCGAGCTGAAAATGCCCGAGGGCACCCGGATTGCCGCCCTGTTCCGTGGCGAGCAACTGCTGCACCCCTCCGGCAGTACCGTGCTGGAAGTGGGCGACATGCTCTGCGTGATCGGTCACGAGCATAACCTGCCGGCGCTGGGCAAACTGTTCAGCCAGGCACCACAGCGTGGCCTGGACCTGCGGTTCTTTGGCGACTTCGTGCTCGAAGGCGATGCCGAACTGGGTGCGGTGGCAGCGCTTTACGGCCTGAAACTCGATGGCCTGGACGCGAAAATGCCGCTGGCGCAGTTCATCCGACAGAAGGTCGGAGGCGCTCCAGTAGTAGGTGACCAGGTCGATTGGCATGGCACGATCTGGACCGTGGCAACCATGGACGGGAACAAGATCCAGAAAGTAGGCGTCAGATTCCCCGAAGGAACGCGACCCGGACCAGGATTGTTCCTCTAAACTTCGTTTCTGCCGGATCCACAAGTAGTCTGCCTATGTCCCTGCGCGTGTACCTTCGCACAGCCCTGCTCGGGCTGTGCCTGTCCCTTTCCTTTGCGGCCACCGCAGCAGAGGCCCCGACCACCGCCAGCATCCAGAACAGCCTCGACAAGATCGCCGAGCGCAAACTGCCCGAGGCTGACCAGAAGGCCCTGCAGCAAGTGCTCGAACAGACGTTGAGCCTGCTTGCCAGCAAGGAAGACAACGAAAGGAAGCTCGCCGCGCTCAAGCAGCAGCTGACCAGCGCCCCCAAGGAAACCAGTGACAGCCAGAAGGAACTGGCCAGGCTCAAGGAAAGCAAGGCGCAGCCTGTCGCTCAACGCTACGCCGCCCTCAGCGTGCCACAGCTCGAGCAAATGCTCAGCGAACGCAACACCCAGCAGGGCGAGCTGCAGAAGGCGCTGTCCGAAGCCAACAGCCTGATCATCAATTCACAAACCCGCCCGGAACGCGCCCAGGCCGAAATCAGCAACAGCCAGGCCCGTACCCAGCAGATCAACAGCATCCTCAAAACCGGCAAGGATGGCGGCAAATCGATCAACGCCGACCAGCGCAACCAGCTCAATGCCGAGCTGGCCTCACTCAACGCACTTACCTTGCTGCGCCGCCAGGAACTGGCTGGCAACAGCCTGCTGCAAGACCTGGGCAACGCCCGCCACGACCTGCTGATCGAGCGTGCCGCGCGCCTGGAGCAGGAAATCCAGGACCTGCAGACGCTGATCAACGATAAACGGCTGGCCCAGTCGCAAGAGGCGGTTACCCAGCAATCGATCGAGGCCCAGAAAGCCGGCGGCAGCAGCCTGCTGGCCAGCGAGAGCGCGGCCAACCTCAAACTTTCCGACTACCTGCTCAAAAGCACCGACCGCCTCAACGAGCTGACCCAACAGAACTTGCGCACCAAGCAGCAACTCGACAGCCTGACCCAGGCCGATCAGGCGCTGGACGAGCAGATCAGCGTACTCAAGGGCAGCCTGTTGCTGTCGAAGATCCTCTACAAACAGAAGCAGGCGCTACCGCACCTCAAGCTCGACCGTGACCTGGCCGATCAGATCGCCGATATCCGCCTGTACCAGTTCGAGATCAACCAGCAACGCGAACAAATGAGCAGCCCGGTTACCTACGTCGACAAACTGCTGGCCAGCCAGCCGCAGGCAGACGTCACCCCGGCCTTGCGCAAAGCCCTGCTGGAGGTGGCGATCACCCGCAGCGATCTGCTCGAGCGCCTGAACCGCGAACTGTCGGCACTGCTCAACGAGTCGATTACCCTGCAACTCAACCAGAAGCAGCTGCTGGGCACCGCGCAGAGCCTGCGCACCACCCTCGACGAACAGATGTTCTGGATCCCCAGCAACAAGCCGTTGGACTGGGACTGGCTGAGCTATGTACCCCAGCGCCTGGCCGACCAGGTCGCCAACCTGCCATGGGGTTCGGGCCTGAAAGAGCTGGCCGACGGCCTGAGCCAGCGCCCGCTGCTGTTCCTGCCGCTGTTACTGGTCATCGGCGCCCTGTTGTGGCGGCGCAAGTACCTGTACCAACGGCTGGGCAAGGTGCACCAGGACATCGGCCACTTCCGCCGTGACAGCCAGTGGCACACGCCCCAGGCGATCCTTATCAACATCCTCCTGGCGATGCCGGTCAGCCTTGGCCTGGCGCTGTGCAGCTACGCCCTGCAGATCGACGCCCGCGGGCAAAACGCCAACCTCGGTGCCGCCCTCTGGCAACTGGCCCAGGCCTGGCTGGTGTTCTACACCGCCTACCGCATCCTGGCCCCCGGTGGCGTGGCCGAAATCCACTTCCGCTGGCACAAGCCGCAAGTCGAGTTCCTGCGTGGCTGGGTACGCCGCCTGGGCACCGTGGTGCTGGCGCTGGTGGGCGTGGTGGCGGTGGCCGAGCACCAGCCTTCGGCGCTGGCCGACGATGTGCTGGGTATCGGCGTGGTGCTGACCTGCTACGCACTGATGGCCTGGCTGCTCAGCCGCCTGCTACTCAGCAGCCCCGCGCACCGCGACACCTCGCTGTTCCGCAGGGCAGTGGGCGTAGCGTTCACCGCACTGCCCATCGCCCTGTTCGTCGCCGTGTGTTTCGGCTACTACTACACCGCATTGAAGCTCACCGACCGACTCATCTACACCCTGTACCTGCTGCTGTTCTGGCTGGTGATCGAGGCGGCGTTCGTGCGCGGCCTGTCGGTGGCGGCACGGCGCCTGGCCTACCAGCGCGCGCTCAGCAAACGGGCAGCGGCCAAGGAAGGGCTGGATGGCGAAGTCATCACCGAAGAGCCGACGCTGGACATCGAGCAGGTCAACCAGCAGTCGCTGCGCCTGATCCGCCTGGCCCTGCTCGGCGGCTTCATCGCCGGCCTGTACTGGGTGTGGGCAGACCTGATCTCGGTGTTCGCTTACCTCAACAACTTCGTCCTGTACGAATACACCAGCGGCACCGGCGCCGCCGCCAGCATGGTGCCGATAAGTCTTGGCGACCTGCTGGGTGCGCTGGTGATCGTCGGCATCACCTTCGCCCTGGCCGGCAACTTGCCGGGCCTGCTGGAAGTGCTGGTGCTGTCACGCCTGAACCTGGCCCAGGGCAGCGCCTATGCCACCACCACGCTGCTGTCGTACACCATTGTCGGCATCGGTATCGTCAGCACCCTGTCGACCCTGGGGGTGAGCTGGGACAAGCTGCAATGGCTGGTGGCCGCGTTGTCGGTGGGCCTGGGCTTCGGCATGCAGGAAATCTTCGCCAACTTCATCTCCGGCATCATGATCCTGTTCGAGCGCCCGGTACGCATTGGCGACACCATCACCATCGGCAACCTGTCGGGCACGGTGAGCAAGATCCGCATCCGCGCCACCACCATCACCGACTTCGACCGCAAGGACATCATCGTCCCCAACAAGACCTTCATCACCGGCCAGCTGATCAACTGGTCGCTGACCGACACGGTCACCCGGGTAACGCTGAAGCTGGGCATCGACTACGGCTCCGACCTGGACCTTGTGCGCGACCTGCTGCTCAAGGGTGCACACGAAAACCCGCGCGTGCTCAAGGACCCGGAACCGATCGTGTACTTCCTCAACTTTGGTGAAAGCTCGCTGGACCACGAGTTGCGCATGCACGTGCGCGACCTGGGCGACCGCAACCCGACGCTCGACGAGATCAACCGCTACATCAACCGCGAGTTCAAGGCTCACAACATCAAGATCTCGGTACGCCAGGTCGAGGTGTTCCTGATGGACCAGAAGGGCGGCAAGCAGCAGCTGATTCCGCTGGAGCAACCTAAACCGGATGGCACTGCACCGGCCTGAGTGGGCTCGAATGCTTTATTCTGTGCTGAATCTCAGGAGCAGCCCGTGAAAGCCCTCGACCAACTCACCTTCGACAACCGCTTCGCCCGACTGGGCGATGCGTTCTCCACCCAGGTGCTGCCCGAGCCCATTGCAGACCCGCGCCTGGTGGTAGCCAGCGAGTCGGCCATGGCCTTGCTCGAGCTCGACCCCGCCCAGGCCGACCTGCCGGTGTTCGCCGAGCTGTTCAGCGGCCACAAGCTGTGGGAAGAAGCCGACCCACGGGCGATGGTCTATTCCGGCCACCAGTTCGGCTCGTACAACCCACGGCTGGGCGATGGCCGCGGCCTGCTGCTGGCCGAAGTACTCAACGACAAAGGCGAGCACTGGGACCTGCACCTCAAGGGCGCCGGCCAGACCCCTTACTCACGCATGGGCGATGGCCGCGCCGTGCTGCGCTCGTCGATACGCGAATTCCTTGCCTCGGAAGCCTTGCACGCCCTGGGTATCCCAAGCAGCCGGGCGTTGTGCGTGATCGGCTCCAGCACCGCGGTGTGGCGTGAAACCCGCGAAAGCGCCGCCATGCTCACGCGCCTGGCGCAGAGCCATGTGCGTTTCGGCCATTTCGAGTATTTCTACTACACCAAGCAGCCCGAGCAGCAGCGCGTGCTGATCGACCATGTCCTTGAGCAGCACTACCCCGAATGCCGTGACGCCGAACAACCGTACCTGGCCATGTTCCACACCATCGTCGAGCGCAACGCCGAACTGATTGCCCGCTGGCAGGCCTATGGCTTCTGCCACGGGGTGATGAACACCGACAACATGTCGATCCTGGGCATCACCTTCGACTTCGGCCCTTACGCCTTCCTGGACGACTTCGACGCCAACTTCATCTGCAACCACTCCGACGACCGTGGCCGCTACAGCTACGCCAACCAGGTGCCCATCGCCCACTGGAACCTCAGCGCGCTGGCCCAAGCCCTGACCACCGTGATCGAAGTTGAGCCGTTGAAGGAAGCGTTGGGGCTGTTCCTGCCGCTGTACCAGGCCCATTATCTGGACCTGATGCGCCGGCGTCTGGGCCTGACCACTGCCGAGGACGACGACATGGCGCTGGTCGAGCGCCTGCTGCAGTGCATGCAGCGTGGCGGCGTGGACTACAGTCTGTTCTTCCGAAAACTCGGTGAGCAGCCGGTGGCCGATGCGCTGAAAGTGGTGCGCGACGACTTCATCGACCTGGCCGGCTTCGATGCCTGGGGTGCAGATTACCTGGCCCGCTGTGAACGTGAACCCGGCAATGCCGAAGGCCGCCGTGAACGGATGCATGCGGTGAATCCGCTGTATGTGCTGCGCAACTACCTGGCGCAGAAAGCCATCGAAGCGGCTGAAGCGGGGGACTACAGTGAGGTGCGGCAATTGCACCAGGTACTGACCAGACCCTTCGAGGAGCAGCCCGGGATGCAGGCCTACACCGAGCGGCCGCCGGAATGGGGCAAGCACCTGGAAATCAGCTGCTCTTCCTGATTGATGATTGCTCTAACGGCCCTATCGCCGGCAAGCCAGCTCCCACAGGTAACGTGCCAGACTTGAGGCAAGCGGTACCCCTGTGGGAGCTGGCTTGCCGGCGATAGGGCCCGAACAAACAACACAAGGAATTGATATGTCCGACCCACTGGTAATCCCCTGCCCCCACTGCAACGGCCTGAACCGCCTGCCCGCCGAGCGCCTGGGCGATGCACCGAAATGCGGCCGCTGCAAACAGGAGGTGCTGTTGAGCACCCCCTTTGAGCTCACCGAAGCCAGCTACGCCAGCCAGATCAAAGGCGACCTGCCGCTGCTGGTCGACATCTGGGCCGACTGGTGCGGCCCGTGCAAATCCTTCGCCCCCACCTTCGAACAGGCTGCCCGCCAACTTGCCGGCCGCTGCCGTCTGGCCAAGCTCGACAGCGAAGCCAACCGCAACCTCGCCGGGCAACTGGGCATACGCTCGATCCCCAGCTTGCTGCTGTTCAAGAACGGGCGCGAAATCAGCCGCCAGGCCGGGGCGTTTCCACTCCAGTCGTTGCTGGAGTGGGTGCGTAGCCAAGGGGTCTAATTCTCAGGCATTTGCCAGTAGCGACTCATAGGGAATACGAAGGCCATCATGCAGGCGCTTGATCATCGAAAGGCTTAGCCCACGCTTCCCATTCAATACTTCCGATACTCGGCCGCTTGGGCCGATATATGGCTCAAGATCACGTGGGGTAAGGCCCTGCTGATCCATGCAGAATTTGATGGCCTCGATGGGATTGGCGGGATGAATGGGATAGTGCTTGTTTTCGTACACTTCAATCAGTGTCACAAGCACCTCCATTTCATCAGCTTCTGGCGTGCCCGCTTCTGCCTGGAAAATGGCCTCGAGCCGCTGGAACGCGGCTCGAAGGTCGTCATCATTGCGGATCGGCTTAATATTCACAGACTGTCTCCACGTCAATCTCGTCGTAGCGCTTGTGCGTACCGACGAACTTCACCTAGGCAATACCGGCTCGATACTGCATCTCGACCACAAGCCGATACTTGTTCCCCCCGATGTTGAAAACCACGCGGTTCTTGCCGCAGATGCTGGCATTGCCAATCTGATCTTTTACATCCTGTGGCGTTCGCCAGATAGCTTTGAGCACCATATCGTGCCAGCTTTCCAAGGCCGCTTTGGCATCTTCATGCCCAGGCAATTCCCAGAACTTCACCAAGCTGCTTTTGGCAATGACGCGCATCCAAGCAAATCTCCCGTTTTGGGAGATTGTGCTCGGGACTTGGATAAAGTGCAAGCGTCAGGCAGGCGCTATTCGCTGCGCTCAAGCAAATCGTGCAACTCGACAAACTGCTGGGTCAGCTTGTGCCGCGGCTCCAGGTGAATCAGCGGCAGGCTGGCGTGGTGCGATTCGCGCATCTTCACCGAGCTGCCCAGGTACACCGGAAGCACCGGCAGGCCTTCGGCCAGCAGCTCGTCGAGCATCTGCTGCGGCAGGCTGGCACGCGACTGGAACTGGTTGACCACGATGCCTTCGACCATCAGGTCTTCGTTGTGGTCTTCCTTGAGGTCTTCGATCTCGGCCAGCAGGCCGTACAGGGCCTGGCGCGAGAAGCTGTCGCAGTCAAAGGGGATGAGCACACGATCAGCCGCGATCAACGCGGAAACCGCGTAGAAGTTAAGCGCCGGCGGGGTATCGATGTAGATACGCTCGTAGTCCTCGTCCAGCTCGTCGAGCAACTTACGCAGCTTGTTGATCTTGTGCTTGGCCTCAAGCTTGGGCTGCAGGTCGGCCAACTCGGCAGTGGCCGTGACCACGTGCAGGTTGTCGAACGGGGTTTCGTAGATGTCGACCTTGTTTTTCTTGCTGAACGGCCCGCTGGACAGGCTTTGCTTGAAGAAGTCGGCGATACCCATGGGGATGTCCTCGCCGGTCAGGCCGGTGAGGTACTGGGTCGAGTTGGCCTGGGCATCCAGGTCGATCAACAAGGTCCGATAGCCTTCATTGGCACTGACCGCCGCCAGGTTGCAGGCGATGCTCGACTTGCCCACGCCACCTTTCTGATTGAACACCACGCGCCGCATGATTGACCTCCGTGTTTCAACGAATGCCCGAGTATGTGGCGGCACTGCGGCAATGGCCAGCGCCATTTGGCCTGCATCACCCCTGGCCGACCACCTGCCCCGTCAACAGCTCGGCAAACGCCTTGGCCATCACCGAATTGCCGCGCTCGCGCTGCACCAGCCACACCGCCGACATCGCCCCCTCATCCAGCAGCGTGCGGTACACCACGCCTTCGATGCGCATGCGCTGGAACGACGCCGGTAACACCGACACCCCCAACCCCGCCGACACCAGGCCGATGATGGTCATCGCCTCCCCGGCCTCCTGGGCAAAGTGCGGGCTGAAGCCTGCCTGCCGCGCCAGGCTGAGCAACTGGGCATGCAGGCCGCTGCCATAACTGCGCGGGAAGAATACGAACGGCTCGTGGGCCAGCGCCGCCATGTGCACCCCTTGCTCAGTGCTTTCAGCCAGCGGATGCGATGCGTTGATGACCGCCACCAGCGGCTCGCGGAACAACTCAGTGGCCACCAACCCTTCTGGCAACGGCATCGGCCGCATCAGCCCCACTTCGATGGACTCGTCGAACACCCCTTCGGCCACATCGCGGCTGCTCATTTCCTTGAGGTTCAGGTGCACCGCCGGGAAGCGCTGGCGGAAGGCATGAATGGCCTTGGGAATCTTCGAGGTGAACGGGGCCGACGAGGTAAAGCCGATCTTCATCTCGCCCAGCTCCCCCAACTGCGCGCGCCGAGCCACGTCGGCGGCCTTCTCCACCTGCGCCAGCACCTGACGGGCCTCTTCGAGGAACAGCCGCCCTGCCTCGCTCAGTTCCACCCGACGGTTGGTACGCTCGAACAGCCTGGCCCCCAGTTCCTGTTCCAGGGCCTGGATCTGCTGGCTCAGGGGCGGCTGGGAAATACCCAGTTGCTGGGCGGCACGACCAAAGTGCAGTTCTTCGGCCACGGCGATGAAGTAACGCAGATGACGCAGCTCCATGATCAGCTCCAAATGATTCGAAAAACGTCTTAAATAGGTCGAACAATATATTGGATCTAATCATTAGCCAGCTATATGCTTTTTTCATTGCGCCAGAGGTACCCGCCCGTGAAAACTGCTGTAGCCCCCCTTCCCGCCGAGCCAGAGCCTGCTCTACTGAACGAAATGTGGATTGAAAAAGGCACCCCGGCCTTCATGAAGACCGTGCTGGCCCTGTTCAGCGGCGGCTTCGCCACCTTCGCCCTGCTGTACTGCGTGCAGCCGATGATGCCGCTGCTGTCGAAGGAGTTTTCCATCAACGCGGCCCAGAGCAGCCTGGTACTGTCGGTGTCCACCGCCATGCTGGCGTTCGGCCTGTTGATCACCGGCCCCATTTCTGACCGTATCGGGCGCAAGCCGGTGATGGTCTTTGCCCTGGTTTGCGCCGCCCTCTCCACCTTGGCCAGCGCGGTGATGCCAAGCTGGGAACTGGTACTGGCCACCCGCGCCTTGGTTGGTCTGTCACTGAGCGGCTTGGCTGCCGTGGCCATGACCTACCTGAGCGAAGAAATCCACCCACAGCACATCGGCCTGGCCATGGGCCTGTACATCGGCGGCAATGCCATTGGCGGCATGAGCGGCCGGCTGATTACCGGCGTGCTGATCGACTTCGTCAGCTGGCACACGGCCATGCTGACCATCGGTGGCCTGGCCTTGGTCGCCGCACTGGTTTTCTGGAAGGTGCTGCCCGAATCGCGCAACTTCCGCCCGCAGATGATGAGCCCGCGCAGCCTGCTGGACGGTTTTGTCATGCACTTCAAGGATGCCGGGCTGCCTTGGCTGTTCCTTGAAGCCTTCCTGCTGATGGGCGCCTTCGTCACCTTGTTCAACTACATCGGCTACCGCTTGCTGGCCGAGCCTTACCATATGAACCAGGCGCTGGTGGGCTTGCTGTCGGTGGTCTACCTGTCCGGCATCTACAGCTCGGCACAAGTCGGCGCGCTGGCGGACAAGCTGGGCCGGCGCAAGGTGTTCTGGGCCAGTATCGTGGTGATGGCGGGTGGCTTGCTAATGACCCTGGCCAGCCCGCTGGCGATGGTGATTGTGGGCATGCTGGTGTTCACCTTCGGCTTCTTTGGCGCGCACTCGGTGGCCAGCAGCTGGATCGGCCGCCGGGCGCTGAAGGCCAAGGGGCAGGCATCGTCGCTGTACCTGTTCAGCTATTACGCAGGGTCCAGCGTGGCGGGTACGGCGGGCGGGGTGTTCTGGCACCAGTGGGGCTGGAACGGCATAGGACTGTTCATTGGCAGCTTGTTGGCCGTGGCATTGCTGGTGGCGCTGCACCTGAGCAAGTTACCACCCAAGACAGCCTGAGCATGGGGCTGCTTCGCAGCCCAATCGCCGGCAAGCCAGCTCCCACAGGAACCCACAAGGCTCATGACCTGTGGAGTACTTGTGGGAGCTGGCTTGCCGGCGATTGGGCCATCAGATCAGTTGATGATCTCGACAATATCCACATCCACTTCCCGGCTCATCAGGTGCTTTTCCACCTCACCGGTCAGCTTCACCTTGGTCTTGTCGTTGAACGGCGTCGGTGGCAAGTCTTCGTCGTCGATTTCAACAGTGATGGTGCCGGTGTTGTCCTTGAACTCGTACTTGTCGTCGTTGTTGATCTTCTTGGTCACATACCCCTGCAGCACCACAGGCGTGTCATCGGCGGCATCGTTGGCAGCCGCAACAGTGGTGACAGACTGGGCGCCAGGGCCGGTATAGGTTGCGGCCAGAGCAGCGGTGCTGAACAGAGGGGCAAGGATCAGGGCGAGGTAACGGGCTTTCATGGGGAACGGGTCCTGTTTCGATTTCGATGGGACCAGATTAACGACGATCGCTGAATTAAAACTTAATGCAACAAAAAGCCCGGCACAGGGCCGGGCTTTTTGTTTTCAGCATTCAACTCACTGGTGGTACTGCGCAGACAGCTCGTGAACGGCATTGATGAACACGCCAGCGTGCTCCGGGTCGACTTCCGGGGTAATGCCGTGGCCAAGGTTGAACACATGGCCGGTGCCGTGGCCGTAGCTGGCCAGGATGCGCGCCACTTCCTGGCGGATGGCTTCCGGCTTGGCGTAAAGCACGGTCGGGTCCATGTTGCCTTGCAAGGCTACTTTGTCGCCCACGCGGCGGCGGGCATCGCCGATTTCGCAAGTCCAGTCCAGGCCCAGCGCGTCGGCACCGGCTTCAGCAATGCTCTCCAGCCACAGGCCGCCGTTCTTGGTGAACAGGATCACCGGCACCTTGCGCCCTTCGTGTTCGCGGATCAGGCCGCTGACGATCTTGCGCATGTAGGCCAGGGAGAATTCCTGATAGGCCGCCGCAGACAGGTTGCCGCCCCAGGTGTCGAAGATCTGCACAGCCTGGGCGCCGGCAAGGATCTGGCCGTTGAGGTAGCTGGTGACTGACTGGGCCAGCTTGTCCAGCAGCAGGTGCAGGGCTTGCGGGTTGTCGTAGGCCATGGCCTTGGTCTTGCGGAAGTCTTTCGACGAGCCGCCTTCGACCATGTAGGTGGCCAGGGTCCACGGGCTGCCCGAGAAGCCGATCAGCGGCACGCGGCCGTTCAGTTCGCGGCGGATGGTGCTGACCGCGTCCATCACATAGCCCAGATCTTTCTGCGGGTCGGGGATCGGCAACGCTTCGATGTCGGCCGGGGTGCTGATGACCTTCTTGAAACGCGGGCCTTCGCCGGTTTCGAAGTACAGGCCCAGGCCCATGGCATCGGGGATGGTGAGGATGTCCGAGAACAGGATCGCCGCGTCCAGCGGGTAGCGCTCCAGCGGCTGCAGGGTGACCTCGCAGGCAAACTGCGGGTTCATGCACAGGCTCATGAAGTCACCGGCCTTGGCGCGGCTGGCGCGGTACTCCGGCAGGTAGCGCCCGGCCTGGCGCATCATCCACACCGGGGTGACGTCTACAGGTTGCTTGAGCAGTGCACGCAGGAAACGGTCGTTCTTCAGGGCAGTCATGTCGGCATCCGGAAAAATAGTGCGGGCATTTTCTCAGACGCCAGCGCAAAAGGCACGGCCATGGCCATGCGTTTTGTCTATTGGATGCCACAGATCAAGCGTTTTTGTATACAAAAATGCCCTGGGGGCTGCTTTGCAGCCCTATTCGCGGCACAAGGCCGCTCCTACAGGGAATCGCATATCTCCTGTAGGAGCGGCCTTGTGCCGCGATGGGCCGCGATGGGCCGCGAAGCTGCCCCAACAATGGATCAGACTTCCAGATAGTCCAGGATACCTTCCGCAGCCGTACGCCCTTCGAAGATCGCCGTCACCACCAAGTCCGAACCGCGCACCATGTCGCCACCGGCAAACACTTTCGGGTTGCTGGTCTGGTGCTTGAACTTGCCCTTCTCCGGCGCTACCACGCGGCCCTGGCTGTCCAGCTGGATGCCGTGCTGCTCGAACCACGGCGCCGGGCTTGGGCGGAAGCCGAAGGCGATCACCACGGCATCGGCCGGCAGGATCTCTTCGGAACCCGGGATCGGCTCAGGGCTGCGGCGGCCACGGGCATCCGGCTCGCCGAGACGGGTCTCCACCACTTTCACACCTTCCACCTTGTCCTCGCCGACGATGGCGATGGGCTGGCGGTTGTAGAGGAACTTCACGCCCTCTTCCTTGGCGTTTTTCACCTCTTTGCGCGAACCCGGCATGTTGGCCTCGTCACGACGATAGGCGCAGGTGACCGCTTGCGCGCCCTGGCGGATCGACGTGCGGTTGCAGTCCATTGCGGTGTCACCACCGCCCAGCACCACAACCTTCTTGCCCCGCATGTCGACGAAGTCTTCCGGCGACTTCTCGAAGCCCAGGTTGCGGTTGACGTTGGCGATCAGGAAGTCCAGCGCGTCATGCACGCCCGGCAGGTCCTCGCCCGGGAAGCCGCCCTTCATGTAGGTGTAGGTGCCCATGCCCATGAAGACTGCGTCGTACTCGGCGAGCAGCTGCTCCATGGTGATGTCGGTGCCCACCTCGGTGTTCAGGCGGAACTCGATGCCCATGCCGGTGAACACTTCACGGCGGTTGCTGAGCACGGTCTTTTCCAGCTTGAACTCAGGGATGCCAAAGGTCAGCAGGCCGCCGATTTCCGGGTTCTTGTCGAAGACCACCGGGGTTACCCCAGCGCGTACCAGCACGTCGGCGCAGCCCAGGCCAGCCGGGCCGGCACCGATGATGGCGACGCGCTTGCCGGTTGGCTTGACCTTGGACATGTCCGGGCGCCAGCCCATGGCGAAGGCGGTGTCGGTGATGTACTTCTCCACCGAACCGATGGTCACCGCGCCGAAGCCGTCGTTCAGGGTACAGGCACCTTCACACAGACGGTCTTGCGGGCACACGCGGCCACACACTTCCGGCAGGGTGTTGGTCTGATGCGACAGCTCCGCCGCAGCCAGGATGTTGCCTTCGGACACCAGCTTCAACCAGTTGGGGATGAAGTTGTGCACCGGGCACTTCCATTCGCAATACGGGTTACCACAGCCCAGGCAGCGGTGCGCCTGGTCTACGGACTGCTGCGGCTTGAACGGTTCGTAGATTTCCACGAACTCCTTCTTGCGCTGGCGCAGCAGCTTTTTCTTCGGGTCCTTGCGGCCCACTTCGATGAACTGGAAGTCGTTATTCAGACGTTCAGCCATTTTTCAAAACCTCTTTACAGCAGCTGCAAGCTACACGCTGCAAGCCGCAAGACGATCACTTAAGCCGGGCAAACCTCGTACTGCCTTTACGTGCAGCTTGAGGCTTGCCACTTGCAGCTGTTTTTACTGCGGGTTGGCACGAGTACTGGACAACAGTTGCTTCAGGTTGGCTGCCTTCGGCTTCACCAGCCAGAAGCGCCGCACGTAGTCGTCCAGGTTCTCGGAGAGCTCACGCCCCCACTCGCTGCCGGTTTCTTCCACATACTCGCCAAGGACGCGCGCCAGGTGGCTGCGGTAGGCCTCCATCGCTTCACCACTGATACGCTGGATTTCCACCAGCTCGTGGTTGAGCTTGTCGACGAAGCTATTGTCCATGTCGAGCACGTAGGCGAAGCCGCCAGTCATGCCAGAACCGAAGTTGTAACCGGTCTTGCCCAGGACGCAGACAAAGCCGCCGGTCATGTACTCACAGCAGTGATCGCCAGTGCCCTCGACAACAGCGTGGGCGCCGGAGTTACGCACAGCGAAGCGCTCGCCCGCAGTGCCTGCGGCAAACAGCTTGCCGCCAGTGGCACCGTACAGGCAGGTGTTGCCGACGATGGCGCTGTGCTGGGTTTCGAACGGGCTGCCGGCTGGCGGCACGATGGTGACCTTGCCACCGGTCATGCCTTTGCCGACGTAGTCGTTGGCATCGCCTTGCAGGTGCAGGTTCAGGCCACCGGCGTTCCATACGCCGAAGCTCTGGCCGGCAGTACCCTTGAAGCGGAAGGTGATCGGGTTGGCGGCCATGCCCTGGTTGCCGTACAGCTTGGCGATTTCGCCAGAGATACGGGCACCGATGGAACGGTCGCAGTTGCAGATGTCGAGGTTGAACTCGCCACCGGCCTGATCACGGATCGCCGGCAGGGCCATGTCCACCATCTTCTCGGCCAGCTCGCCTTTGTCGAACGGCGGGTTCTTGTCGACTTCGCAGAACTGCGGCTTGTCCGCAGGAATGTGCGAGCTGCCCAGCAGCGGCGACAGGTCCAGGTACTGCTGGCGCTCGGTATCGCCTGGCAGCATTTCGAGCAGGTCGGTACGGCCGATCAGCTCGCCCAGGCTGCGCACGCCCAGCTTGGCCAGCCACTCACGGGTTTCTTCGGCGACGAAGGTGAAGAAGTTGATCACCATGTCGACGGTGCCGATGTAGTGGTCCTTGCGCAGCTTGTCGTTCTGGGTGGCTACGCCGGTGGCGCAGTTGTTCAGGTGGCAGATGCGCAGGTACTTGCAGCCCAGGGCGATCATTGGCGCGGTACCGAAACCGAAGCTTTCGGCGCCGAGGATGGCCGCCTTGATCACGTCCAGGCCGGTTTTCAGGCCGCCGTCGGTCTGTACCCGTACCTTGCCGCGCAGGTCGTTGCCGCGCAGGGTCTGGTGGGTTTCGGCCAGGCCCAGTTCCCACGGGGCGCCGGCGTACTTGATCGAGGTCAGCGGCGAAGCACCGGTACCACCGTCATAACCGGAGATGGTGATCAGGTCGGCATAGGCCTTGGCAACGCCAGCGGCGATGGTGCCCACGCCGGCCTCTGCCACCAGCTTGACGGACACCAGGGCCTGCGGGTTGACCTGCTTGAGGTCGTAGATCAGCTGGGCCAGGTCTTCGATCGAATAGATGTCGTGGTGCGGCGGTGGCGAGATCAGGGTCACGCCCGGTACCGCATAACGCAGCTTGGCGATCAGGCCGTTGACCTTGCCGCCTGGCAACTGGCCGCCTTCACCCGGCTTGGCGCCCTGGGCAACCTTGATCTGCAGCACTTCGGCGTTCACCAGGTATTCCGGGGTCACACCAAAGCGGCCGGTGGCCACCTGCTTGATCTTGGAGCTCTTGATGGTGCCGTAGCGGGACGGGTCTTCACCGCCTTCACCGGAGTTGGAACGCGCGCCCAGGCGGTTCATCGCCTCGGCCAGCGCTTCGTGAGCCTCTGGCGACAGTGCACCCAGCGAGATACCGGCGGAGTCGAAGCGCTTGAGGATGGCCTCCAGCGGCTCGATCTGCTCCAGCGCCAGTGGCTGGTCGGCCACTTTCACCTTGAGCAGGTCACGGATCATCGACACCGGGCGCTGGTCGACCAGCGTGGTGTATTCCTTGAACTTGGCGTAGTCGCCCTGCTGCACGGCGGCTTGCAGGGTGTTGACCACGTCAGGGTTGTAGGCGTGGTACTCGCCACCGTGGACAAACTTCAGCAGGCCACCTTGCTGGATCGGCTTGCGCGCGCTCCAGGCTTCGGCCGCCAGCAGCTTCTGGTCGCTTTCCAGGTCTACGAAGCGCGCGCCCTTGATGCGGCTGGAAACGCCCTTGAAGCTCAGGCCGACCACTTCCTCGGCCAGGCCGATGGCTTCGAACAGCTGCGCACCGCGGTACGAGGCGATGGTGGAGATACCCATCTTCGACAGGATCTTCAGCAGGCCCTTGGAGATGCCCTTGCGGTAGTACTTGAACACTTCGTCCAGGTCGCCCAGCACTTCGCCGGTACGGATCAGGTCGGCCAGTACTTCATACGCCAGGTACGGGTAAACGGCCGAGGCACCGAAGCCCAGCAGCACGGCAAAGTGGTGCGGGTCGCGGGCGGTGGCGGTTTCCACCAGGATGTTGCTGTCGCAACGCAGGCCCTGTTCGGTCAGGCGGTGGTGTACCGCGCCAACGGCCAGCGATGCGTGCACCGGCAGCTTGCCCGGGGCGATGTAGCGGTCGCTCAGCACCAGCTGGGTCTTGCCAGCGCGCACGGCTTCTTCAGCCTGGTCGGCGATGTTGCGAATGGCCGCTTCCAGGCCGACGCTCTGCTCATAGTTGAGGTCGATCAGCTGACGGTCAAAACCTTCACGCTCCAGGTTCATCAGCGAACGCCACTTGGCGGGCGAGATGACCGGCGAGCTGAGGATGACCCGCGAAGCATGCTCCGGGGACTCCTGGAAGATGTTGCGCTCGGCGCCCAGGCAGATCTCCAGCGACATCACGATGGCTTCGCGCAGCGGGTCGATCGGCGGGTTGGTCACCTGGGCGAACTGCTGGCGGAAGAAGTCGAACGGCGAACGCACACGCTGCGACAGCACGGCCATCGGCGTGTCGTCACCCATCGAGCCAACGGCTTCCTGGCCCTGCTCACCCAGCGGGCGCAGCACCTGGTCACGCTCTTCGAAGGTGACCTGGAACATCTTCATGTATTGCTTGAGCTGGTCAGCGTCGTAGCTGGCCGCGCCCTGGTCGTCGGTCAGCGTCGCCTGAATGCGGGTAGCGTGCTGACGCAGCCAGCGCTTGTACGGGTGGCGCGACTTCAGGCGGTTGTCGATGGCGTCGGTGTCGAGGATCTGGCCGGTTTCAGTGTCCACGGCGAGGATCTGACCCGGGCCGACACGGCCCTTGGCCAGCACTTCCTCAGGCTGGTAACCCCATACGCCGATTTCCGAGGCGATGGTGATGTAGCCATTGGTGGTGGTCACCCAGCGCGCCGGGCGCAGGCCGTTGCGGTCGAGCAGGCACACCGCGTGGCGGCCTTCGGTCATGACGATACCGGCCGGGCCATCCCACGGCTCCATGTGCATGGAGTTGTATTCGTAGAAGGCGCGCAGGTCGGCGTCCATGGTCTCGACGTTCTGCCAGGCTGGCGGTACCAGCATGCGCACGCCGCGGAACAGGTCGATGCCACCGGTCACCATCAGCTCCAGCATGTTGTCCATGCTCGACGAGTCGGAACCGACGCGGTTGACCAGCGGGCCGAGCTCTTCGAGGTCGGGAATCTGGTCATTGGCGAACTTGGTGCGACGGGCCATGGCCCAGTTGCGGTTGCCGGTGATGGTGTTGATCTCGCCGTTGTGGGCGAGGAAGCGGAATGGCTGCGCCAGCGGCCATTTCGGCAGGGTGTTGGTGGAGAAGCGCTGGTGGAACACGCAGATCGCGGTTTGCAGGCGCTCGTCACCCAGGTCTGGATAAAACGCCGCGAGATCGCGCGGCATCATCAGGCCTTTGTAGATGATGGTCTTGTGCGAGAAGCTGCAGATGTAGTGGTCGCTGTCGTGGGCGTTAGCCACCGACGAACGGCGACGGGCACTGAACAGCTTGATAGCAAATTCCTGGTCGCTCAGGCCTTCACCGCCGATGAACACCTGCTCGATCTGCGGCAGGCGCTCCAGGGCCAGGCGGCCGAGTACGCTGGTGTCGATCGGTACCTTGCGCCAGCCGACCAGTTTCAGGCCAGCGCCGAGGATTTCGCGGTCCATGTTGGCGCGGGCAGCTTCGGCTTTGACCGGGTCCTGGTTGAAGAACACCATGCCGACGGCGTACTGCTTGGGCAGTTCGACGGCGAAGTGTTCCTGGGCCACGGCTCGCAGGAATTGATCGGGCTTCTGCATGAGCAGACCGCAACCGTCGCCGGTCTTGCCGTCGGCGTTGATACCGCCGCGGTGGGTCATGCAAGTCAGCGCCTGCATGGCGGTTTGCAGAAGGTGGTGGCTCGGTACGCCCGTCATATGGGCGATCAGGCCAAAACCACAGTTGTCCTTGAATTCTTCGGGATGGTACAGACCTGTTTTCATAGACACATTCTCACCAGGTTCACCTCTCAACGGAGGCAAATCTCTTTTTTAACAACCACTTACCATCCACGCCGATCAAACGCCAGCTTTTTTGCGGTGGTCATGGAAAACCATTGTTGCACAGCGACAGCGATGCCCACAAATTTTCATGTCTCACCATTGAAAATTTATGTCGCAATTTTGAATGTTTTTGCGCCATGCGCCGTGATAACGGCTTGGCTCGAGTCTGAAGCGTTTCAGCCATGACTGCAACTAGGGGCTTGTGGCCGGCAGTCTGGGACAGAAAAGCCTGCCGCGTTGAAACGCAGCAGGCTATTCGAAAGTCAGTAATCGCTCAGCAACTGGGCGGCGGGGTGATGCCGCCCGGAAGGTATCAGCGGGCCGTGGCCAGCTCTTGTTGGACGCTGCCGACGGTACGTGGCCAAGGTTTACCAGCCTGGACCTTCTCTGGCAAGTTCTTGATTGCCGCAACCGCTGCATCGCGGTTGGCGAAGCTGCCGTAGGTGACTACGTACAGCGGCTTGCCCTGCAGGTTTTTCTTGAAGTAGCGATAGTCGCCACCCTGGTTCTTGACGAACGCCTGGGCCGAGGCCTCAGAGCTGGTGCCCAGGATCTGCACCACGTAATTGCCCGGTTTCTGCGCGGAGTACCAGCCGCTGTTGCCGCTGCCACTGACGGCAGGTTTTTCGGCAGGCTTGGCGGCCGGCTTGGCAACGGCGACCTGGGTAGGCGCGGGTGCAGGCTTGGCAGGTGCAACCGGCTTCGCAGGCTGGGTTGCAACAGGCTTGGGCGCAGGCGCAACCGGCTGTACCGGCGCAGTAGCCACAGGCTGTGCAGGCACAGGTGCCGGGCCAGCTGGCACGCCTTGCGGCGGCGCAATGGTGGTCACGGTTGGGGGCGGGTTGCCAGGCTGCAGGGCAGTGTCACCCGCCGGGCTGCCTTCTTCACCCTCACCCATGCCCGCGGCCTGGGCCAGCGGTTCGCGCATTACAGGCTGGGACTGACCAACCAGCGGCAACGGCATCGGCTGGGAAGAGCCGGAAAACTCGATATTGGCACCCTGCTTGCCATCGCCAAGCGGCAACTGGGCTTGGGCGGCCGGCGCCTCAGCGGGTGGTTTGTCACCTTTCTTGGGCATCAACACCGCGGCCGCCACAGCGACCACGACCACAGCGGACAGCGCGAGCACATGTTTTTTAGGCATCTTGAACCCCATGGATGGTCGCTTGACCGTCGAACGGCTGGCGATCATGGCTTCGATCAAAGTGTCACGGGCGACCTGGTTGATGTTGCCAGGCCAGCCGTCGGAGTGTTCATGGATATCGACGATCTGTTCACGGCTGAACACCTCGATGCCCCGGCCAGCCCCTTCCAGGCGCTGCTCCAGGTACTCGCGGGTTTCTTCTTCACTGTAGGGGGCAAGCTCGATGATGTGGAAGCGTTCTTCCTCGACATTGAGCTCGTCCAGCCCGGCAATCAGTGAAGGCTCACCGAACAGGAACACGTGCGGGCGCCCTTCCGGTACCCCCGCCGCCAACTCCAGCAACGCTTGGAGTGCCGACTCGTCGAGTTGTTCCGCATCGTCCACCAGCAAATACACTTCCTGCCCGGTCAGTGCCAGCTGCACCACCTTGGACAGGATCGCCTGCACTTCGGGCTGGGCCACACCCAGGTCCTGCGCGACCTGGGCAAGCATGCTGGAAGCATCGCTGGCACTGCGGGCAGACACCACCACGCTCTGCACAGCCTGCTTGTTGGTGCTGGCCACCAGGGCCTGGCGCAGCAGCGACTTGCCGCTGCCCAGCGGGCCGCTGACCACCAGCATCAGCTGGCTGTAGCGCGCCAGGTGGTGCAGTTGGCCAAGCACGGGCTTGCGCTGGGCCGGGAAGAACTTGAAGCCGGGCACACGGGGCGCGAACGGATCGTGGCTCAACTGGTAATGGTCGAGAAAGGCCTCATCGGCATGCAAACTGGTCATTGCGCTGTCACAACCTCAAAGCTGGGCCACGATCGCGCGGTAATCCGCCGACAGCGTGGCCTGAAGAATCTCTTTCGGATAGTCGTCGGTCACAACGGCTTCGCCCATCTGGCGCAACAGCACCAGACGCAAGCGGCCGTCGATCACTTTCTTGTCGACCGCCATGTGCTCCATGAAATGCGCCGGGGTCATTTCCTGTGGTGGCACCACCGGCAAACCTGCGTCCTGCAACAGGCGGATTCCGCGATCGCGCTCGGCCTGGTCGATCCAGCCAAGGCGCATGGACATTTCCAGGGCCATCACCGTGCCCGCTGCCACGGCTTCGCCGTGCAGCCACACGCCGTAGCCCATGTGGGTCTCGATGGCATGCCCGAAGGTATGCCCCAGGTTCAGGGTGGCCCGTACGCCGGACTCGCGCTCGTCGGCACCGACCACTGCAGCCTTGGCCGCGCAGGAGCGGCGGATGGCTTCAGTCAAGGCAGCGGAATCGAGGGTGCGCAAGGCCTGCATGTTGTCTTCAAGCCAGCCGAGAAACGGCTTGTCGCAAATCAGGCCGTACTTGATCACTTCGGCCAGGCCTGCAGACAGTTCGCGCGCCGGCAGGGTCTTCAGGCTGGTGGTATCGATCAGCACCGCATTGGGCTGATAGAAGGCACCGACCATGTTCTTGCCCAGCGGGTGGTTGATACCGGTCTTGCCGCCCACCGACGAGTCGACCTGGGAAAGCAGGGTGGTCGGTACCTGGATGAAGTCGACACCGCGCTGGTAGCAGGCGGCAGCGAAGCCGGCCATGTCACCGATCACGCCGCCGCCCAGGGCAACCACAGTCGTGCGACGATCATGGCGGGCTGTCAGCAGGCCGTCGAAGATCAGCTGCAGCGTTTCCCAGTTCTTGTGGGCCTCGCCATCGGGCAATACCACCGGCAGCACCGAGTAGGCACCCAGGGTCTTGCTCAGACGTTCGAGATACAGGGGCGCGACGGTCTCGTTGGAAACGATGGCGACCTGCCGGCCGGCAATGTGCGGTGCCAGCAGCTCGGGCTGGTCCAGCAGGCCTTCGCCAATGTAGATCGGGTAGCTGCGCTCGCCCAGGTCGACCTTAAGTGTCTGCATGTATCCCCACAATGTACTTGGGCGCGGCGCCATTCGGGCAACCCACGCGCTATCGTTGAACCTCGCCTCGGCGCTGGTGGCCGAGAATAGTCCCGGGTTAACGGGGCGGCAACTGCTGCAAGCGTTCGAGAATATCGATCACCACCATGCGCGGCGGCCGCTCGTCGGTTTCCACCACCACGTCGGCGATCTCGCGGTAGAGCGGGTCGCGGGCTTCCAGCAGGGCGCGCAGGGTCGCCTCGGGGTTGGCGGTGCGCAGCAGCGGGCGATTGCGATCACGCGCGGTACGGCCCACCTGCTGTTCCACCGAGGCATGCAGGTAGATCACCCGGCCGCCCCGGCGCAATGCCTGGCGGTTGGCTTCGCGCATTACAGCGCCACCGCCGGTGGCCAGGACCACGCCGTCAAGTGCGCACAGTTCGGCGATCATCGCCTGCTCGCGCTCACGGAAACCTGGCTCGCCTTCCTTGTCGAAAATCCACGGGATGTTGGCGCCGCATCGCAGTTCGATTTCCTTGTCGGAATCCTTGAACAGCAGGCGCAGCTCTTTGGCCAATAGGCGTCCGATGGTGCTTTTACCAGCGCCCATGGGCCCCACAAGTATCAAATTTCGCACAGAATCAACGACTCACAGCAATCGCCTGGTCACTCATGATACGCGGAGTCAGGAAGACCAGCAGCTCGGATTTTTTCTCTTGTAATGCATCGCGTCGAAACAGCCGCCCAACATACGGCAGATCGCCTAAAAATGGCACCTTGTCGACCACATTGTTTTGCGAAGTCGAGTACACGCCACCGATCACGATCGTTTCGCCGTCCGCCACCCGAACCTTGGCATTGACCTCGTTCTTGCGGATCGGCGGTACGTTGTTCAAGGCATTGACGTAATCCGGCTCGTCCTTGGTCACCCGGACCGCCATGATCACCTTGTTGTCCGGTGTAATCTGCGGGGTCACCTCCAGCGACAGCGAGGCTTCGCGAAAGGCGACCGAGGTGGCGCCGCTCTTACTGGTTTCCTGGTATGGCACCTCGGTGCCTTTGAGGATCCTGGCCGTTTCCTTGTCGGCCGTGACCACCTTGGGTTGCGAGATGATTTCGCCGTTGCCGCTTTTTTCCATGGCGCTGAGTTCCAGGTCGAGGAGCACGCCGCCGCGCAGCAGGCCCAGGCCGACACTGCTGCCCGCCCGCTCCACGCCGAGGTCGATGAACAGCTCCTTGCCCGGCCGCAGGCTTTCACCGTACAGCGGCCCACCCCAGCGCACCCCCAGGCTTTTCTCGTAGTCGACATTGGCCTCGACGATACGTGCCTCGATCGCCACCTGGCGCACCGGCACATCCAGTTGCGCAACCAGTTGTCGCAACTCGGCCAGTCGGTCGGCGGGCTGGTGCGCCACCAGGGTATTGGTGCGCTCATCGACACCCAGGCTGCCACGAACGGCGAGTGTGCTGTCATCCGCCAGGCTGGTCATCAACAGCTCGACCAGTTCCGCGGCGTTAGCATGGTGGATCGGTATCAATTCACGACGTAACGGCTGCAATTGTGCATCCGGCAACAGGCCGACATGGGCATCAAACGGCTGTGGGGCAAACGCTGCCGCAGGCGCCACCAGCAGCACATTGCCCTCTTGCTGCCGGGCAAGGCCCTTGCTGCGCAGCACCAGGTCAAGGGCCTGGTCCCAGGGCACGTCCTGCAACCTCAAGGTCACGCTGCCCTGCACGTCATCGCTGGCAACCAGGTTGACGCCCGCATAATCGGCCAGTACCTGCAGCACCGAACGCACCTCCACATCCTGAAAGTTCAACGACAGGGGTTCACCCTGGTAAGGCGTCGCCCACACCAGCGGGATCGGCAGCAGGGCTGCCAACATCCATTTCATCACTCTCTTCATTCTGGTTCGGGGCCTCCTTGCCCACGCGGTTTGCAAGGGTGATGAACGCCGTGCGCTCGTGCCACACCCCTGCCATGAATAGCCGTTCGTGCACTTCGACCTGGCCTTGATCAATCCGCGCCACCACACCGTGGTTACGCCCCAAGCGCTCACCTGCCCGCACGCGATAGAGCCTGCCAGCCGCCATCAACAGAGCCTCATGCGCCGCACCTCGCGACAGGCTGCCGACCATTTCCAGTTGCGCCAGCGGCACGCTGGCCAGCCCTGAGCCAGCCGTTCGCGTCGCCCCTGGCGCGAAGGGGTCGACCGCAGGCACTGGCGTCGCGGCCATGGCCGGCATATGCGCAAGCACGTCAGGTGCCGGTACGGGCGCGGTGGCCTGGAAGGCATCGACCCGCAGTTGCAGACGCAATAGGCCGGGCTGACCCTCGACTGCGGCCAGGTTCATGTCACCGCTGCGCAGCAGGCGTGCCTGGCCCAGCCAGTCGCCCAGCCACTGACGCAAGTCCACGTACCGCCCCACCACCTGTACTTCCAGCGGCACTTTCCAATAGCCTGCCTGTTGCTCGGCTTCTTGTACGTCGAACCGCTCGACCAGTAACCCGTGCGCATGCCCCGAAGCCGCCAGGCGCTCAAGCAGGTCGCTCATGCCCTCCCCTGCGGCCAGGTACCAGTGGGCCTCCAGCAACCGCCGCTCGGCAAAAACCAGAGACGCCTGCAATCGCTCCAGCTCGACCAGTTGCGCCGCACTGGCTGCCTGCTGCTCGTTCAATGTGGCGTGCCTGACCGCCTCCTGCACCTGCTGCTGTAACCCTGCCGGCAGGCGAAACGCACAACCCAGGCCGAACACCAGCACAGCGACCAGCACTGGCGCGATACGCCTGATGCTTCTGGAACGCTCGGCTACCGCCAGCCAGGCAAGGATCGGTGCTGCATTCACGACCAGAACGCCGAAACGCGCGCAACGAGCAGAAATTCATCGCCACCCGGCATGCTCCTGACGCGCTTGAGCGCCAGATCGAGCAGAACACCCGACCGATCCAGATCGCGCATGAACTGCGCAACCACTGCGCCGGACGTAGCCAGCCCGGTCATCTGCAGATGGCCGTTTTCCAGGCTGAGGTCGAGAAGCTGGACCCCAACCGGTAGCGCCCTTTCGAGGTCAGCGAATACATCGCCTAGAACACCCTGCTGGGCACGCAAGCCCTCTAGCGCTGCCGACCGTGCGATGAGTGCCTCATGCTGTGCACGCACATCAGCCAGCGGCTGCAGTTGCCCGGCCAGCACCTCAAGGGCGGCATGGTGTTGGGCATTGGCCACCACCTGTTGCTGCCCGCGCTGACGGGCCAACTGGTCGACCAGCGTCACGGCGCACAGCGCCAGCAGTGCGCCGGCAATCAGCTGGCTACGAAAGCGCCGAATCGCCGCCTCGCGCTGCCGTTCACGCCAGGGCATCAGGTTAAGCCGCATCATGGGCGCAACCCTCCAAGTGCCAGGGCGCACGCCAGGAGCATCGTGCCGTCAACGTGTTCCAGCCCCTCCAGGCCAGGTAAATGCCTGCACGGCGTAGTCAGCTGGTGACCAAGGTTTTGCAACCAGGTTGGGTCCACCGATGAGCTGCTGGTAATCCACAGGCCACCAGGCAAATGCTCATCGGCAAGCAGCGCGTGCAGTTGCTCCGACAACTGCCCCATGTTGTTCAGCCCCTGCACTTGAAGCTCACGACGCTGGTAAGGCCGGTCGGGCTGCCAGTCATAAAGCACTGCGCTGTGCG
Source organism: Pseudomonas sp. YNh (assembly GCF_037993085.1). Classification (NCBI taxonomy): domain Bacteria; kingdom Pseudomonadati; phylum Pseudomonadota; class Gammaproteobacteria; order Pseudomonadales; family Pseudomonadaceae; genus Pseudomonas; species Pseudomonas sp. YNh. The sequence continues at coordinate 374,553 of NZ_JBBMRJ010000002.1, forward strand.
CTTCGACCCGCAGCAGTGCCGAACCTTCGAGGCAGCCCTGAGGCAACATGCGGCACAAGGCAATGTTGTCGACCTCGATAGCCTCCAGTTGCAACCCGGCCTCTTTGACGATGGCATCAAGAGACGCCAACGCACTTTGCCGACACGCGGCCACCATCACCTCGGCGCACCCCGGTTGCGTGGGGGATGCCCCCAGGACTTGAAAGTCCAGGGCCAAGTCCTCCAACGGAAACGGAAACAGCCGCTCGGCGTCGGCCAGCAACTGCGTCTCCAGTTCTGCCCCGGCCTGCTCCATCGGCAAATGACACCGCTTGCAGATCACCTGGCTGGCCGGTAACGCCAACGCTACCCGACGCTGCCTCAGGCCGCTGCGCAGGTAGGCACGGCGCAGGGCTGCCACCACGGTAGCGGGCTCCGCGACCCAATCCTTGCCTGCCAGTAATTCGAACGGCTCTTGTGCCGATGCAAGCACCCGGCAGCGCCGATTGCGCCGCTGAAGTTGCACAACACGAACAGCGTCAGGGGCAATTTCCACCCCCACGAGTGAACTGGCATCCTTGCCAAAGCGTCCTAACATGCGGCTTCCTTGCTGCCTGCTGCAGCGGTCGGTCGCAACCCCGCGTCAACACTAGGCCCGGCCTGCCCATCGAGGCGACGGGCAGCCTGGCCGGTAACCCGGAGAGGCGAAAAAATGCTTATAATGCCCAGCGCTTTCTGGTCCGCCGGGCCTGCGTGCTACCCACTCTCAACCTGGACACCGAAAAGCCTTGATACGTCTGCTGAAGTTCTTCTGGTGGTCTTCCGTCGCAGTCATTTGCGCGCTCGTACTCGGTGTGAGCGGTGCGTTTCTGTATCTTAGCCCCAGCCTGCCCTCGGTCGAGTCCCTCAGAAGCATCCAGTTGCAGATCCCCCTCAGGGTGTACAGCAGCGACGGCAAACTGATTGCCGAATTCGGCGAAATGCGCCGCTCGCCGATCCGTTTCGCGGAAATTCCGCCACAGTTCATTCAGGCGCTTCTGTCAGCCGAGGACGACAATTTCCTCAATCACTACGGTGTCGACCCCAGCAGCCTGATGCGTGCAGCGACCCAGCTGGTGAAAACCGGGCACATCCAGACCGGCGGCAGCACCATCACCATGCAGGTGGCGAAGAACTTCTTCCTCACCAGCGAACGCAGCTTCTCGCGCAAGACCAACGAGATCTTGCTGGCCCTGCAGATCGAGCGTGAACTGACCAAGGACGAAATCCTTGAGCTGTACGTGAACAAGATCTACCTGGGCAACCGCGCCTACGGCATCGATGCCGCCGCGCAGGTGTACTACGGCAAATCGATCCGCGACGTGAGCCTGGCGCAGATGGCGATGATCGCCGGCCTGCCCAAGGCACCGTCACGCTTCAACCCGCTGGCCAACCCGGTGCGCGCCAAGGAGCGCCGCGACTGGATCCTCGGCCGCATGTACAAGCTGGGCAAGATCGACCAGGCCAGCTACCAGACCGCCCTGGCCGAGCCGCTCAATGCCAGCTACCACGTGCCGACGCCTGAGGTGAATGCGCCTTACATCGCCGAAATGGCCCGCGCCGAAATGGTCGGCCGCTACGGCAGCGACGCCTACACCGAAGGCTTCCGCGTCACCACCACGGTGCCCAGCGACATGCAGGACATGGCCAACAAGGCCATTCTCAAAGGCCTGTCTGATTACGACGAACGCCACGGCTACCGTGGCCCCGAAGCACGCTTCCCGGGCCGCACCCAGGCAGCCTGGCTGCAGGAGCTGGGCAAGCAGCGCATCCTTGGCGGCCTGGAACCGGCCATCGTCACCCATGTCGACAAAACCGGCCTCCAGGTACTGACCCGGGACGGCCAGCAAGCCGAAGTTGCCTGGGACACCATGAAATGGGCGCGCCCGTTCATCAACAGTAACGCCCAGGGCCGCTCACCGCAGTCACCGGCAGACGTGGCGCAGGTCGGTGACCTGGTGCGCCTGCAGCGCCTGGAAGATGGCAAGCTCAAGTTCAGCCAGGTGCCTGGCGCGCAAAGCGCCCTGGTCACCCTCGACCCTTACAACGGTGCCATCCGCGCGCTGGTTGGCGGCTTCTCGTTCGAGCAGAGCAACTACAACCGCGCCATGCAGGCCAAGCGCCAGCCTGGTTCGAGCTTCAAGCCGTTCATCTACAGTGCTGCGCTGGACAGCGGCTACACCGCATCCACCCTGGTCAACGATGCGCCGATCGTGTTCGTCGACGAATCCGTGGACAAAGTGTGGCGTCCGAAGAACGACACCAACACCTTCCTCGGCCCGATCCGCCTGCGCGAAGCGCTGTACAAGTCGCGTAACCTGGTGTCGATCCGCTTGCTGCAGGCCATGGGTGTAGACCGCACCATCGACTACATCGCCAAGTTCGGCTTCAACAAGCAGGACCTGCCGCGCAACCTGTCGCTGGCCCTGGGCACCGCCACCCTGACCCCGATGGAAATCGCCACAGGCTGGAGCACCTTTGCCAACGGCGGCTACAAGGTCACCCCGTACCTGATCGACCGCATCGAAAGCCGCAACGGCGAAACCCTGTTCACTGCCAACCCGCCCCGCGTACCGCAAGGTGCCGAGGACCAGGCTGGCCTGGCGGCACCCGAACAGCCGATCAGCACTGCTGCCATGCCAGGTGAGGCGCCATCCGCCTTCAACCAGGCGGCCGCTGCACCGCAAACGCCGGCTGTGGCTGAACAGATCGTCGACGGGCGCACCACCTACATCCTCACCAGCATGCTGCAGGACGTGATCAAGCGCGGTACCGGCCGCCGGGCGCTGGCCCTGGGCCGCACCGACCTGGCGGGCAAGACCGGTACTACCAACGAGTCCAAGGACGCCTGGTTCTCCGGCTACAACGCCGATTACGTGACCACCGTATGGGTCGGTTTCGACCAGCCGGAAACCCTCGGCCGCCGCGAATACGGCGGCACGGCGGCGCTGCCGATCTGGATGAGCTTCATGGGCGCGGCGCTCAAGGACAAGCCGGCGCATGCGCCAGCAGAGCCGGAAGGCATCCTCAGCCTGCGCGTCGACCCGATCAGCGGCCGAGCTGCCTCCCCGAGCACGCCGAATGCCTTCTTCGAGCTGTTCAAGGCCGAAGATTCGCCACCCTCCGTGGACGAACTGGGCAATGGCGCAGCACCGGGCAGCCCGCTGCCGGCCGATGAAGCGGCGCCGATGGATCTGTTCTGAGGCAGGGTGCCTGACTGGGGTTATGTGGGGCTGCTGACATCGAGCGCCACAAGTGCCCTGACGAACACATTTCAGCCCTGGCACATTCCCAAGCCCCAACAAAAAGCCCCGGTTCAAAAGAACCGGGGCTTTTTCATTACAGCTACAGCGGCAATCAGCCGTTGAACACTTCATCCACGCTGGTCAGCGGGTAGTGCTTCGGATACGGCAGGGTAGCCACGCCGGATTCGATAGCGGCCTTGGCCACAGCGTCGGAAACGACAGTGATCAGGCGTGCGTCCAGCGGCTTCGGAATGATGTACTCACGACCGAACTCCAGGCCTTCGACACCGTAGGCTTCGCACACTTCTTTCGGCACTGGCAGCTTGGCCAGGTCCTTCAGGGCGATGGCGGCGGCGATCTTCATTTCTTCGTTGATGCGCTTGGCACGAACGTCCAGGGCACCACGGAAGATGAACGGGAAGCCCAGAACGTTGTTGACCTGGTTCGGGTAGTCGGAACGACCGGTGGCCATGATCACATCGTTGCGAGTGGCGTGCGCCAGCTCAGGCGAGATTTCCGGATCCGGGTTCGAGCAGGCGAACACGATCGGGTTGGCAGCCATCGACTTCAGGCCTTCAGGGCTCAGCAGGTTCGGGCCGGACAGGCCTACGAACACGTCAGCACCGTCGAGCGCGTCAGCCAGGGTGCGCTTGTCGGTAGCGTGGGCGAACTGGGCCTTGTACTGGTTCAGGTCGTCACGGCCAGCGTGGATGACACCGCTGCGGTCGATCATGTAGATGTTTTCGACCTTGCCACCCATGCTCACCAGCAGCTTCATGCAGGAGATGGCAGCAGCCCCGGCACCCAGGCAGACGATCTTGGCGTCTTCGAGCTTCTTGCCGGCGATTTCCAGGGCGTTGATCATGCCGGCTGCGGTAACGATGGCGGTACCGTGCTGGTCATCGTGGAACACCGGGATGTCGCACTGTTCGATCAGGGTGCGCTCGATTTCGAAGCACTCAGGTGCCTTGATGTCTTCGAGGTTGATGCCACCGAAGGTGATCGAGATACGGCGAACGGTGTCGATGAACGCTTGCGGGCTTTCCGATTCGACTTCGATGTCGAACACGTCAATACCAGCGAAACGCTTGAACAGAACGCCCTTGCCTTCCATGACCGGCTTGGAAGCCAGTGGGCCGAGGTCACCCAGACCGAGGATGGCGGTGCCATCGGAAATCACCGCAACCAGGTTGCCTTTGCCGGTGTATTTGTAAGCCAGCTCTGGATCACGGCCGATTTCACGCACGGGCTCAGCAACACCTGGGCTGTAGGCCAGGGCGAGGTCACGGGCGGTGGCAGTGGGCTTGGAGAGTTCGACGCTCAGTTTCCCCGGACGAGGTTGAGCGTGGTATTCGAGAGCGGCGGTTTTCAGGTCTGACATGGTGGGCATTCCGCTATTTACTGTTCTGACGGACCGCCGAGGATACGCAAAGAGCCGGGGAGTCACAAGACTGGTCGGTCACTTGTGTCAAGGCCTTTAGCCTACGACTTTACGCTATAACCCACGGGGGCATACGGCTAACAGTGTGTACAATCCAATAGCTAAATGTCTACATCTTTTAGCCTGAAAAACGCTCCAACATGCTCGGATCGGTCAATGGCAACACCCAGCGTCGCTGCCCAGGCTTCAGGCCGCCCTTGCGGGAACGGTCCAGCACCCAGCCTCGCGCTTCGACCTGGCGTCCCTTGAGGTTATCGAAGAAGCTGGCGGGGAAGTTGCGTTGCAGACGAGCGGGAACCTGCAGCACCACAGTGTCGTCCAGGGTGAGCCAGACCCCACCACGATTGCGCTCGATACCCTTGATGCGGCCACCGACCACAGCGAAGCCCGACTGCCTGACATTGCCTGCAGGCACCACGGGCGAGCGTCGCCACACACCGACACCGCCCTTGCGCGCCGCTTGCTCGGCAACCTGCAGGCAGCCGCTGAGGCTTACATTGGGGGCAACTGCCACGCGGTAGCCCAAACCCTCGCTGAGCAACCGTGCTTCCATATTGTCGCCATTCAGGCCGTAGATATGCGCCAGTGTGCGGCCATACTTGTCTTTTCCCTCAACGCCCGGCACCAGCCCGACGCGGCCGTCACTGGCATTGACCAATGCTTGAAGGCGTCGCCTGGCGGCCTCGGCATAGGGCTCGCTGCTGCGCCCTTTGCGGCCGACTTCCGGGGTATTGATGCCGATCAGGCGCACGCTGCGGCCATCGACCAGGCGCAAGGTATCGCCATCCACCACCTGGCGTACCTGCACTTGCTGTGGCTGCTCCGGCAGCGGGCAGAACGCCAGGGCTGGGAAATGCCAGATGACGCCCATAAAAAAAGCGCCCACAAGGGGCGCTTTTTTTTGCAGCAATGCGAAACCCGAGGGGTTCGCCATGCGCATGATTACTTCTTGGCACCGAACATGCCGAAGCGATCGGCGAACTTCTGTACGCGACCACCGGTGTCCAGGACTTTCTGCTTACCGGTGTAGAACGGGTGGCACAGGTTGCAAACGTCGATCGACAGGGTGTTGCCCAGGGTCGAACGGCTTTCGAACTTGTTGCCGCAGCTGCAGGTGACTGCAACTACTTCATAGTTCGGGTGGATACCTTCTTTCATGGTCGCTTCCTCGAGCTGCGTGCCGCCATCCAACACCAATTGTTGAATACCGCACGTAATTAGGCGGCAAATAATACCAGAGCGCTGCGCTAGTGCAAGTTGTCGCTTGCACCGACCGTCGTCTGCTAGGCTCGCCAGTCTTTGATACGCCCTCCGAGACCTTCCGCGTGCCCGACGTCATCCTGCGCCTTGCCCTGCCCTCCCCGCTGCGTCGCCTGTTCGACTACAAGGCACCCGCGAGCATGGCGCGCCAGGCCTTGACCCCAGGCATGCGCATTCGCGTGCCATTCGGCCGCCGCGAGATGATAGGCGTGCTGGTGGAGGTGTGCGCGCAGAGCGAGGTGCCCGCCGACAAGCTCAAGCCGGCCAGCGCCCTGCTCGATCCGGTATCGCCGATCCCGCCATCGCTATTCAAACTGTGCCTGTGGACCGCCCAGTACTACCAGCACAGCCTGGGCGATACCCTGAGCTGGGCCCTGCCGACGCTATTGCGCCAGGGCGAACCTGCCGAGATGCGCCAGGAGCGCTTCTGGCATATTGCCCCCGGTGCCCGCCTGGAAGACCCCCGGATCGCCCGCGCGCCGCGCCAGCGCGACGCCCTCAAGACCCTGGCCCAGCATCCGCACGGCGTGGCCCACAGCCTGCTGGCCAAGCTCAACCTGAACAAGGACAGCCTCGACCTGCTGCTGGCCAAGGAGCTGGTGCAGATTGAAGTCCGCCGGCACTCGCCGGCGCTACGCCACGAACACTGGCTGGCGCAGCCGGAACTGCCGCTCAACGATGAGCAGCGCGACGCCTTTGACGCTGTGCGCGAAGGCTTTGGGGGCTTTGGCGCATTCCTGCTGGCCGGCGTCACCGGCAGCGGCAAGACCGAGGTCTACCTGCAGCTGATTCGTGAAACCCTGGAAGCCGGGAAGCAGGCGCTGGTGCTGATCCCGGAGATCAACCTCGGCCCACAGACCCTGGCGCGCTTCGAGCAACGCTTCAACGCCCGCATCGCGCTGCTGCATTCGGCGGTGAACGACCGCGAGCGCCTGGACGCCTGGCTGGCTGCCCGGGACGGCGAGGCCGATATCATCATCGGCACCCGCTCGGCATTGTTCACGCCGATGAAAAACCCCGGCCTGATCATCATCGACGAGGAGCACGACGGTTCCTATAAACAGCAGGAGGGGCTGCGCTATCACGCCCGCGACCTGGCACTGGTGCGCGCCCACCAGGAGAACATCCCGATCCTGCTAGGTTCTGCCACGCCGTCGCTGGAAACCCTGCACAACGCCCTGACCGGTCGCTACCGCCTGCTGCGCATGAACCAGCGCGCCGGTGGCGCCCGCCCGCCGCGCATGCTGCGCCTGGACGTAAAGAGCCTGCCACTGGACAGCGGTATCAGCGGCCCGCTGCAGCAAGCCATCCGCCAGACCCTGGAGGCGGGCCAGCAAGTGCTGGTATTCCTGAACCGCCGCGGCTTCGCCCCGACCTTGCTGTGCCACGATTGTGGCTGGCTGTCCGAGTGCCCGCGCTGTGATGCACGCATGACCGTGCACCAGCGTTCTGGCGTGCTGCGCTGCCACCACTGTGGCTACGACGAACGCCTGCCGCACCAGTGCCCGCAGTGCAACCACGTGGACCTGCGCCCGGTCGGCGCGGGCACCGAGCGCGCCGAAGAACGCCTGAAGGTGCTGTTCCCGGACTACCCGATCCTGCGGGTGGACCGCGACAGCACGGCGCGCAAGGACGCCATGCACAACCTGTTCACTACCATACAGCGCGGCCAGCCGAGCATCCTGGTCGGTACGCAGATGCTTGCCAAGGGCCACCACTTCCCCCGGGTGACCCTGGTGGCCATCCTCGACGCCGATGGTGGGCTGTTCTCGGGTGATTTTCGCGCCAGTGAGCGCATGGCGCAGCTGATCGTGCAGGTGGCCGGGCGCGCCGGTCGGGCCGAAGAGCCAGGCAAGGTCATCATCCAGACCCACCTGGCCGACCACCCGCTGTTGGTGCAGCTTACCGAGCAGGGCTACTTCGCCTTTGCCGAACAGGCCCTGGACGAACGCCGCGCCGCCGGGCTGCCGCCCTACTCCCACCTGGCCCTGCTGCGCGCCGAAGCGCACAAGCCGGGGCAGGCCGAAGGTTTCCTTGACGAAGCCTGCGCCGCCGCCGAACGCCTGGTGGCCGAGCAGCGCCTGCCGGGCATCGAACTGCTGGGCCCGGTGCCGGCGCCCATGGAGCGCCGCGCCGGGCGCTTCCGTGCGCAACTGTTGATACAGGCCAATACCCGGGCGCCTTTGCATCGACTGATCAGTGCCTGGTTGCTAGTGTTGGAGCAGATGCCCAGCGGGCGGCAGGTACGCTGGTCGCTGGACGTCGACCCGGTCGACCTGTACTGACGTCTGGCGCTGCTTTGCAGCCCCAAAGGTTGGCAACCCGCTCCCGGCAACGGATAATGCCCAGTTTTTCCACCTGCGCATCCAGGCGCTCACCGCGCTTGCGGTCGAAAAGAGATCCCCATGAAAGACACCATTCGCCAGCTGGTCCAGCAAGCCCTCACCCAACTCGTCACCGACGGTGTGCTGCCTGAAGGGCTGTCGCCGGCGATCCAGGTGGAAAACGCCCGGGACAAGACCCACGGCGACTTCGCCAGCAACATCGCCATGATGCTGGCCAAGCAGGCAGGCATGAAGCCACGCGACCTGGCCGAAAAACTGATCAACGCCCTGCCGGCCAGCGCCGACATCAGCAAAGTGGAAATCGCCGGCCCCGGCTTCCTCAACTTCTTCCAGAACACCGACGCCCTGGCCAACCGCCTGGACGCTGCCCTGGCCGATGACCACCTCGGCGTGCGCAAGGCCGGCCCGAGCGAAAAGGTCGTCATCGACATGTCGGCGCCAAACCTGGCCAAAGAGATGCACGTCGGCCACCTGCGCTCGACCATCATCGGTGACAGCGTCGCACGCGTGCTGGAATTTTTGGGTGACAACGTCATTCGCCAGAACCACGTCGGCGACTGGGGCACCCAGTTCGGCATGCTGATGGCCTACCTGCAGGAAAACCCGATCACCAGCGACGAGCTGTCGGACCTGGAGAACTTCTACCGGGCGGCGAAGAAGCGCTTCGACGAATCGGAAGAGTTCGCCACGCGCGCCCGTGGCCTGGTGGTCAAGCTGCAAGCCGGCGACCCTGAGTGCCTGGCCCTGTGGACCCGCTTCAAGGACATCTCGCTGTCGCACTGCCAGAAGACTTACGAGCTGCTCAACGTCAAATTGACCATGGCCGACGTGATGGGCGAAAGCGCCTACAACGACGACCTGGCCAACGTGGTGGCCGACCTCAAGGCCAAGGGCCTGCTGGTCGAAGACCAGGGCGCCCAGTGCGTGTTCCTGGAAGAATTCAAGAACAGCGAAGGCGAACCCCTGCCGGTGATCGTGCAAAAAGCCGACGGCGGCTACCTGTACGCCACCACAGACCTGGCCGCAGTGCGCTATCGCAGCAACGTGCTCAACGCTGACCGCGCCCTGTACTTCGTCGACCAGCGCCAGGCCCTGCACTTCAACCAGGTATTCGAAGTGGCACGCCGTGCAGGCTTTGTCGGCCACCCGATGCAGATGGAGCACATGGGCTTCGGCACCATGAACGGCGCCGACGGCCGCCCGTTCAAGACCCGTGACGGCGGCACCGTCAAGCTGATCGACCTGCTCACCGAGGCCAAGGAGCGCGCCTACGCGCTGGTCAAGGAAAAGAACCCGAGCCTGGCTGACGAAGATCTGCGCCACATCGGCGAAGTGGTTGGCATTGGCGCAGTGAAATACGCCGACCTGTCCAAGCACCGCACCAGCGACTACAGCTTCAACTTCGAGCTGATGCTCAACTTCGAAGGCAACACCGCCCCGTACCTGCTGTACGCCTACACCCGCGTAGCCGGCGTATTCCGCAAGCTGGGCAAGGGCTTTGACGAAGTCGAAGGCAAGATCGTGCTGCAGGCCGCCCACGAGCAGGACCTGGCTGCGCGCCTGGCGCAGTTTGGCGAAACCCTCAATAGCGTCGCCGAAAAAGGCACACCGCACGTGCTGTGCAGCTACCTGTACGACCTGGCCGGGCTGTTCTCCAGCTTCTACGAGAACTGCCCGATCCTCGCCGCCGAAACCCCGGAGCAACAGCAAAGCCGCCTGCGCCTGGCCGCCCTGACCGGCCGCACCCTCAAACAAGGTCTGGAACTGCTCGGCCTGGAAACCCTGGAGCGCATGTAAGTTGGCTGCCAAGAAAAAACCCGCCCCAAAACGCGGCGCCAGCCGCCAGACGGCACCGGCCAAACAGCCGATCCCTGGTTGGGTATGGATGGCCGTCGGCCTCACCGTCGGCGCGTTCATCGTGTTCCTGATGAAGCTCGAGCCGGGGGGCGATGACATCAAGCGTGCCAAGCCCGAGCAGCAGAAGACGGAAAAGGTGACCGAAGCCAGCAAGCCTGCGCAGGCCACCCCGCAGCAGCCGGTGAAGCCGAAGTACGACTTCTACACCCTGCTGCCGGAGTCTGAGGTGATCGTGCCGCCAGAAGCGGTACCGGAGAAGACGCCACCGGTACCGGCCCAGCCCGTGACCCCGGTGACGCCGGCAGAAGCGGCAAAAATCGACACCGCGCGGGCCCAGGCGGCATTGCTGGGCCAGACCCCGCCACCGCCACCACCGGTGATCAAGCCGGCTGCGACCACCCAGTACTTCCTGCAGGCTGGCTCGTTCCGCAAGCAGGCCGATGCCGACAAGGTCCGTGCGCAGATCATCCTCCTGGGCCAGTCGGTGAAGGTGGAGTCGGGTACGGTCAAGGACGAGACGTGGTACCGCGTACTGGTCGGGCCCTTCAGCAACCGTGAACAGCTGACCGGTGCGCAGAAGCAACTGGCCGGGGCCGGGTTCAGCAACCTGCTGCTGCAACAACGGCAGACCCGGCAGTAACCCAGCCACAAAAAAAGGCCTTGCCGCTTCGGTGCGACAAGGCCTTTTTCATTACCCGCGAAGCATTTCAACGCAAGGCGTTGCGCTCGGACACCTGGCTGTTCAACGTCCAGAAGTCATACAGCACCCCCACCAGGAACAAGCCGCCGGTAAAGAAGTAAATGATCGCGGTGATCCACTTGCCCTGATACAGCCGATGCAGGCCAAACACCCCAAGGAAGGTCAGCAGGATCCAGGCGATGTTGTAGTCGATACGCCCGGACTGGAACCGCAGGTCTGCTTCACGGTCCATGGCCGGGATCAGGAACAGGTCGATCAACCAGCCAATGCCCAGCAGGCCCAAGGTGAAGAACCAAATGGTGCCGGTGATGGGCTTGCCGTAGTAGAAGCGATGCGACCCGGTGAAGCCGAAAATCCACAGCAGGTAACCGATGACCTTGCTGTGAGTGTCGTGATAGGGCGCCCCCTGTTGATAAGTATTCATTCATAGCCCTCGTGGGTTATCCGAAAATTTTCTAAAAAAAAATGTGACTTTCTTGTCGCAGGCCGACGTACGGCACCTGGGCAATCGACCAACGGATCAAAGATTGATCAAAAAGCTGTTATAAAGTTGCGCGCCCAACACATAACTATTCATAAGAGCTTCATCTATGCCGCCTTTGATCAAGACATGGCTGACCCTCTGCCTATTATTGCCCCTGGCCGCCCACGCCACCAATCGTGAGCAACGTCTTCCCAATGGTTTCACCGGCTACACCACCAATGCCTCGGTGAAACACGCGCCGGTCAAGCAGACCGCTCTACGCGCACGCCCAGCCAATGCCGCCAGCAACCGCGGCTTGCCAGTGGCTGCCATGTCGCCGAAGCAGAGCAGCGATGTGCTCAGCCGTGCCGTGAATGTGCTCGGTACCCCTTATGTTTGGGGTGGCAGCAGCCCGAAAAAAGGGTTCGACTGCAGCGGGCTGGTGAAATACGCCTTCAACGATGTCGCAGACGTCGACCTGCCGCGCACCTCCAATGCCATGGCCCAGGGCCATGGCGTCAAGGTGGCCAAGGGTGACCTCAAGCCTGGCGACCTGATTTTCTTCAACATCAAGAGCCGCCGGGTGAACCATGTTGCCATCTACCTGGGCAACGACCGCTTCATCCACGCACCACGGCGTGGCAAGCGGGTAAGCATCGACAACCTGAGCAAGCCCTACTGGCAGAAGCACTACGTAGTAGCCAAGCGGGTGCTGCCTAAGGAGCAGCAGCAGCTGAACCTGGCCAAGCGCTGAGCAGGCCCGGCCCTTTCGCGGGTGAACCCGCTCCCACAGGGACCGCACAGTCTTCAAAGGCTGCTTCGTACTTGTGGGAGCGGGTTTACCCGCGAAGAGGCCAGAACAGGCACTATAGGTCTTTGATCAGCCCCTTCTCTCTCAGCTCCCGCATTGCCCCCTCCATCGTCCGCATCCCCTGCGCCGCCCCGCCCTGCATCACCGAACACAACTGCGCCATTCGCCCCTCCCGCACCAGGTTGCGCACCGCCGGCGTCGCCACCAGCACTTCCCGCGCCGCCACCCGCCCACCGCCCACACGCCTGACCAGTACCTGAGCCACCACAAGGCGCAACGACTCGGCCAACATGCTTCGCACCAAGGGCTTTTCCTCGGCAGCAAACACCTCCACCAACCGGTCAACGCTGCTGGCCGCCGACCGCGTATGCACGGTCGCCAGCACCAGGTGCCCGGTCTCGGCTGCGCGCAAGGCCAGGCGAACGCTTTCCAGGTCACGTAGCTCACCGATCATGATCACATCCGGGTCCTGGCGCAGCGCACTGCGCAGCCCTTGGGCGAAGCCGCCGCTATGGCGGCCAATCTCACGCTGGTTGATCAGGCTGCGCTGGCTGCTGTGGATAACTTCGACCGGGTCTTCGAGGGTGATGATGTGCAGCGCCCGTTCGCGGTTCAGCTGGTCGATCAACGTCGCCAGGGTGCTGGACTTGCCACTGCCGGTAGGCCCACCGACCAGAATCAGGCCATCAGTGCATTGCGCAACAGCTTGATACACATCCCCCAGGTCGAGCTCATCCAGCGTGGCGATCCGCCCCGGGATCAGCCGAAAGGTAGCCCCAGCGCCGTTCAGTTGGCGAAACAGGTTCAGCCGAAAGCGGCCAAGCCCGGGCAACTCCAGCGCCAGGTCCAGCTCATCGCCCTGGGCCCATTGCCGCCGTTGGTGTTCAGCCAGCAAGGGCGCCATGCCTTCGGCCAGGTCTGCCGGCACCAGAGCCGGCAAATTCATGCGTTGCAAGTCACCCTCAATGCGCAGCATCGGGATCTGGCCCGCCGCCAGGTGCAGGTCCGAAGCCCCCGCATCCACGGCCCGGGCCAACAGGTCGGTCACATCCATGAGACTCCCCAAGGGCCTTCAAGTAGGTAGAATGCCGCAGACCCTCTAGCCGCCGGCATCCGTCCATGTCCACCCTAGCAGACAACCTTTCCGCTATTTCCGCCCGCATCGCCAGCGCTGCCCAGGCTGCCGGGCGCGATCCGGCCAGCGTCCAGTTGCTGGCCGTGAGCAAGACCAAGCCCGCCAGCGCCATTCGCGAAATCCACGCCGCTGGCGTGCGCGATATCGGGGAAAACTACCTACAGGAAGCGCTGACAAAGCAGCAGGCGCTAAGCGACCTGCCCTTGATCTGGCACTTCATCGGCCCCATTCAGTCGAACAAGACCAAAGCCATCGCCGAGCATTTCGACTGGGTGCATTCCGTGGACCGCCTGAAAATTGCCCAACGCCTGTCCGAGCAGCGCCCTGCCGGCCTGGCGCCACTGAACCTCTGCCTGCAAGTGAACGTGAGCGGCGAAGACAGCAAGTCTGGCTGCGCCCCCGCAGACCTTCCGGCCTTGGCCAAGGCCGTGGCCGGGCTGCCCAACCTGCGCTTGCGCGGGTTGATGGCAATCCCCGAGCCCACCGACGACCGCGCCGCCCAGGAAGCTTCCTTCGCCCGCTTGCGCCAGTTGCAGGAAAGCCTGGGCCTTGGCCTGGACACCCTGTCCATGGGCATGAGCCACGACCTGGAAGCGGCTATTGCACAGGGTGCGACCTGGGTACGCATCGGCACCGCCCTGTTCGGTGCCCGCGACTACGGCCAAAACTGACTCCATGCTTTACTCACTCTTCCCCACAAGGACCTGACATGAGCAAGACACGTATTGCCTTTATCGGCGCCGGCAACATGGCCGCCAGCCTGATCGGTGGTTTGCGTGCCCAGGGCCTGGACGCCTCGCAGATCCGCGCCAGCGACCCGGGCGCCGAGACCCGCACCCGCATCCAGGCCGAGCACGGCATCGAAACGTTCGAGAACAACGCCCATGCCATCGACGGCGCCGACGTCATCGTCCTGGCGGTCAAGCCGCAGGTCATGAAAGCCGTGTGCCAGGCCCTGCAACCCAACCTGCAGGATGGCCAACTGATCGTTTCCATTGCCGCCGGCATCACCTGTGCCAGCCTGCAAAGCTGGGTGGGCGCTCGCCCGGTGGTGCGCTGCATGCCCAATACCCCTGCGCTGCTGCGCCAAGGCGTAAGCGGCCTGTACGCAACCGCTGAAGTGTCCGACACGCAGCGCCAGCAGGCCGAACAACTGCTGTCGGCCGTGGGCACAGCCCTGTGGCTGGATCAGGAACAACAACTGGACGCCGTGACCGCAGTGTCCGGCAGCGGCCCTGCGTACTTCTTCCTGCTGATCGAGGCCATGACCGCAGCAGGCGAAAAGCTCGGCCTGCCACGTGAAACCGCTTCGCAGCTGACCTTGCAGACCGCCCTTGGCGCTGCCCGCATGGCGGTTGCCAGCGATGTCGATGCCGCCGAGCTTCGCCGCCGCGTCACCTCGCCCGCCGGCACCACCGAAGCTGCGATCAAGTCGTTCCAGGCCAGCGGCTTCGAAGCCATCGTCGAGCAGGCGCTGCAGGCTGCGGCTACGCGCTCCGCGGAACTGGCCGAACAACTGGGCAAATAAGGAGCTTTAGATGAATGCACTGTCCGGCGCCGCGATCTTCGTGGTGCAAACCCTGGTCAGCCTCTACCTGGTGATCGTCCTGTTGCGTTTTGTCCTGCAACTGGTCAAAGCCAACTTCTATAACCCGCTGTGCCAGTTCGCAGTGCGCGCCACGCAGCCGCTGCTCAAGCCAATCCGCCGGATCATCCCCAGCATCGGTGGGCTGGACACCTCGTCGCTGCTGCTGGCGGTCATCATCCAGGCCCTGCTGATGGGCTTCGTGCTTATGGTCACCTACGGCACCTTCGGTGACGTCCTGCACCTGCTGATGTGGGCGATCATCGGTATCACCTCGCTGTTCCTGAAGATTTTCTGGGTGGCGATGATTGTCATGGTGATCGTCTCCTGGGTTGCCCCCAACAGCCACAACCCGGCCGCCGAGCTGGCCTACCAGATCAGCGAGCCGGTACTGGCACCGTTCCGCCGCCTCGTGCCCAACCTGGGCGGCATGGACATCTCGCCGATCTTCGCCTTCCTGGCGATCCAGGTGATCCAGTCGTTCGTCATGCCCCCCCTGGCCGCCTACGCAGGCATGCCACAAGAACTGTGGCGCATGATCTGACCCTGGTTGCTTCCAGCGGCAAGCCTTTGCTTGCCGCTGGGGGTAGCGCTCTTTAGACTTACGCCTCCGTCAAGCGTGAGCAGGGTCGATGTCCACTGTCTTTCCCGAAGATTCCGTCGGTCTGGTAGTACCGCAAACCGCCCGGTTCGATGAACCGCTGGCACTGGCTTGTGGCCGCTCCCTGGCCAGTTACGAGCTGGTCTACGAGACCTATGGCACCCTGAACGCCAGCGCGAGCAACGCCGTGCTGATCTGCCATGCCCTCTCCGGCCACCACCATGCCGCCGGCTACCATGCCGCCACCGACCGCAAACCGGGATGGTGGGACAGCTGCATCGGCCCTGGCAAACCGATCGACACCAACCGCTTCTTCGTGGTCAGCCTGAACAACCTCGGCGGCTGCAACGGTAGCACCGGCCCCAGCAGCGTCAACCCGGCCACGGGCAAGCCTTACGGCGCCGACTTTCCGGTACTGACCGTAGAGGACTGGGTGCACAGCCAGGTGCGCCTGGGCGAGCGCCTGGGCATCCAGCAATGGGCCGCTGTCGTCGGCGGTAGCCTGGGCGGCATGCAGGCACTGCAATGGACCATCAGCTACCCGGAGCGTGTGCGCCATTGCGTCGACATCGCCTCGGCACCCAAGCTGTCGGCACAGAACATTGCCTTCAACGAAGTCGCTCGCCAGGCCATCCTCACCGACCCCGAATTCCATGGGGGTTCGTTCCAGGACCAGGGCGTCATCCCCAAGCGCGGCCTGATGCTGGCGCGCATGGTCGGCCATATCACCTACCTGTCCGACGACTCGATGGGTGAGAAATTTGGCCGTGAGCTGAAAAGCGACAAGCTCAACTACGACTTCCACAGCGTCGAGTTCCAGGTCGAAAGCTACCTGCGCTACCAGGGCGAGGAGTTTTCTGGCCGTTTCGACGCCAACACCTACTTGCTGATGACCAAGGCGCTGGACTACTTCGACCCGGCCGCAGCCCAGGGCGGCGACCTGGCCGCCACCCTGGCCCACGTGAAGGCGCAATACTGCATCATGTCGTTCACCACCGACTGGCGCTTCTCGCCGGCCCGTTCGCGCGAGATCGTCGACGCGCTGATGGCTGCGCGCAAGAACGTCTGCTACCTGGAGATCGAATCGCCTTACGGGCACGATGCCTTCCTGATCCCCACACCTCGCTACATGCAGGGTTTCTCGAACTACATGAACCGCATTGCCATCTGAGGACAGCATGAGAGCCGATCTGGAAATCATCCACGACTGGATCCCCGCCGGCAGCCGGGTACTCGACCTGGGCTGCGGCAGCGGCGAACTGCTGGCCTCGCTGCGTGACCGCAAGCAGGTCACCGGCTATGGCCTGGAGATCGACGCCGACAACATCGCCGCCTGCGTGGCCAAGGGCGTCAACGTCATCGAGCAGGACCTGGACAAGGGCCTGGGCAATTTCGCCAGCAACAGTTTCGACGTAGTGATCATGACCCAGGCCCTGCAGGCCGTGGAGTACCCCGACCGCATCCTCGACGAGATGCTGCGCGTGGGCCGCCAGTGCATCATCACCTTCCCCAACTTCGGCCACTGGCGCTGCCGCTGGTACCTGGCGACCAAAGGCCGCATGCCGGTATCGGACTTCATGCCGTATACCTGGTACAACACGCCGAACATCCACTTCTGCACCTTCGCCGACTTCGAGGAGCTGGTGCACGAACGCAGGGCCAAGGTGCTTGACCGCCTGGCCGTCGACCACTTGCACCGCAACGGGTGGGGTGGCCGGCTTTGGCCTAATCTTCTAGGTGAGATCGGCATCTACCGCGTCAGCAGCCCGGGCCTGCCAGAGCACCAGCTCGCTGTCTGACGCCCACCGGAGGAATTGCCCCATGCGTCGCCTAGCCCTGTTCCTGATCAGCCTGTGCCTGGCATTGCCAGTACTGGCTGCCGATGCCGCCCGGCCCGAGCGCAAGGAAGTGTTTGGCGACGTGACGGTGCATTACAGCGCATTCACTTCGAGCATGCTCACACCCGAGGTGGCTGCAGCCACCGGGCTTGTGCGCAGCAAGAACCAGGGCGTGCTCAACATTGCCGTGCTCAAGGCCGGCAAGCCCACTCCAGCACTGGTCAGCGGCAAGGTCAAAGACCTGACCGGGCGCATCAGCCCGCTGTCGTTCAAGCAGGTTACCGAACCGGGCGCGGTTTACTACATCGCCCAGTTCAAGATCGAACAAGCAGAAACCGTCACCTTCGACCTGACCATCGAAACCGGCGGCATCAGCAACTCCCTCAGCTTCAACCAGGAAGTGTTCCCAGGCGAATGATGAATTTCCAGCAACTCGTATTGGCCAGCCATAACGCCGGCAAACTCAAGGAACTCCAGGCCATGCTCGGCCAGTCCGTGCAGCTGCGCTCGATTGGCGAGTTCAGCCAGGTCGAGCCGGAAGAAACCGGCCTGTCGTTCGTCGAGAACGCCATCCTCAAGGCACGCAACGCCGCGCGTATTTCCGGCCTGCCGGCCCTGGCCGACGATTCTGGCCTGGCCGTGGACTTCCTCGGTGGTGCGCCGGGTATCTACTCGGCACGCTATGCCGACGGCAAGGGTGATGCAGCGAACAACGCCAAGCTGCTCGAAGCCCTGAAAGACGTGCCCGAAGCGGAGCGCGGCGCGCAGTTCGTCTGCGTCCTGGCGCTGGTGCGCCATGCCGACGACCCGTTGCCGATACTGTGCGAAGGCCTGTGGCACGGCAGCATCCTGTTCGAGGCCAGCGGCGAGCACGGTTTCGGCTACGACCCGCTGTTCTGGGTACCGGAGCGCAACTGCTCCAGCGCCGACCTGGCCCCGGCAGATAAAAACCAGCTCAGCCACCGCGCCCGTGCCATGGCCCTGCTGCGCCAACGTCTGGGCCTGGCATGATCGAAATGCTGTCTTCTCCCGGCGCGGCGGCCTTTACCAGCCTGCCGCCGCTGGCGCTGTACATCCACATCCCGTGGTGCGTACGCAAATGCCCTTACTGCGACTTCAACTCCCACGCTGCCGGGCCTGAACTGCCGGAAGACGCCTACGTCACAGCCCTGCTGGACGACCTCGACCAGGAGCTGGCCGCCGTACAGGGCCGCCCGATCAGCTCGATCTTCTTTGGTGGCGGTACGCCCAGCCTGTTCAGTGCCGATGCCCTGGGCCGGCTGCTGCGCGGCGTGGAACAACGCATCCCGTTCGCGCCAGACATCGAAATCACCCTGGAGGCCAACCCGGGCACGTTCGAGCAGGACAAGTTCAAGGCCTACCGGCAAACCGGCATCAACCGCCTGTCCATCGGCGTTCAGAGCTTCCAGGCCGCCAAGCTGGAGGCGCTGGGACGCATCCACAATGGCGACGAAGCGGTCCGTGCTGCCGGCATGGCGCGTGCTGCCGGCTTCGACAACTTCAACATGGACCTGATGCACGGCCTGCCCGACCAGTCGCTGGATGACGCGCTGGGCGACCTGCGCCAGGCCATCGACCTGGGCCCGACGCACCTGTCGTGGTATCAGCTGACCGTGGAACCGAACACGGTGTTCTGGAACCAGCCGCCAGAGCTGCCCGAGGACGACATCCTCTGGGACATCCAGGAGGCCGGCCAGGCACTGATGGCCGAGCACGGCTATCGCCAATACGAGGTCTCGGCCTATGCCCAGACGGGCCGTGCAGCCCAGCACAACCTCAACTACTGGCGCTTTGGCGACTTTATCGGCATTGGTGCCGGTGCCCACGGCAAGCTGACCTTCGCCGATGGCCGCATCCTGCGCACCTGGAAAACCCGCCTGCCCAAGGACTACCTGAACCTGGCCAAGCCGTTCAAGGCCGGCGAGAAGCTGCTGCCAGTCGACGAACTGCCGTTCGAGTTCCTGATGAATGCCCTGCGCCTGACCGATGGCGTGGAAGCCGAACTGTTCACCCAGCGCACCGGTTTGCCGCTGGCACAGCTGCGCGAGGCACGCCGCGCCGCCGAACAAAAAGGCCTTTTACAGGTCGAACCGGATCGACTGGTAGCCACGCCAAGGGGCCAGTTGTTCCTCAATGACCTGCTGCAGTATTTCTTGACCTAAGGATGACCCATGGATCTGGTACTTGATCTGCTCGCAACGGTTTCCCGCTGGAGCCGCGGCAACCTGTCGGAGATTTCACTGGCCTTGGTAGGCTGCCTGCTGGTGCTGTTCGGCAGCGATGTGAAAGCCTGGGCCGAACAACGCCTGGGTGGCCTGGCGGGAGCACTGCGGGTGCCGTTCATGGCGCTGATGGTGATGATCGGCAGCGGTGCGGCGCTGATCTACGCCACGCCGTGGGTGGTGAAGGGGTTGGCACAGTTCAACAACTACGCGCTGGCGCCGGTGTTGCTGGTGGTGCTGGTGTTGATTGGTGTGGTGGCTGATCGCCGAGGCTAAGGGTTGCAAAAAGCTGCCCCGGGAAACCAGGGCAGCCCTACCACCTGACTAGCCCTTAACGGGCATCATCGAAGTGGTCACGCATGAAGTCCCGAACGGTCTTGAGCACAATCAAGATCCGAATGAGCTTCCAAACGCGGCTCAGCGCATCAAGCAAACGCTTCATATGCCTTGGCCTCCGTGTTGGCGGGCCAATCTTCCAGCATCTAACCGGCACTTCGATGCCTTCGAAAACTCTGGGGACGTTTTCGGTGAAGTGGCCAGGTTAATGGCCCTTCGAAGTCAGTTACCGGCACGGTTCTCAGGCCGTGTCGAAGGGGCCGGAAAGCAGAATTCTTCTCCTACCCGACCCATCACCGAATTTTTCCCCACAGGAGCAACACGATGATAATTGGGATGCGCAATCAAAGCTGTTAACCGCGCAGACACACGTGATGCTGGATATTTCTGATCGTTGACGCGCGCTTTTTGGCTGCTTATGATCCCCTGACTGTGGGGGCGTTTTCGGTGAAGTCCCAGAGCGAAGGATACTCAGTCCTGTCGCTCACAAAAAAACCGCCTTTCTCAAGGCGGTTTTTTTTCGCCCGCATTTCTGCAAGCACCAGCACATCGAAAGGCCAGATCAGCCGATCAATCCACCTTCTCGAACTTCAAATCCCACACCCCATGCCCAAGCCGCTCGCCGCGGCGTTCGAACTTGGTGATCGGGCGCTCTTCCGGGCGTGGCACGTAGGTGCCGTCGGCTGCACGGTTGCGATAGCCCGGGGCGGCGCTCATCACTTCCAGCATGTACTGGGCATACGGCTCCCAGTCGGTGGCCATGTGGAACACGCCACCGGGCTTGAGCTTGCGACGTACCAGCTCGGCAAACTCCAGCTGGACGATGCGGCGCTTGTGGTGACGCGCCTTGTGCCAAGGGTCTGGGAAGAACAGCATCAGGCGGTCGAGGCTGTTGTCCGCCACGCAGCGGTTCAGCACTTCGATGGCATCGCAGTCGTACACCCGCAGGTTCTTCAGGCCCTGAGTCAGTACGCCGTTGAGCAGCGCGCCGACACCCGGGCGGTGCACTTCCACACCGATAAAATCCTGCTCAGGCGCGGCAGCCGCCATTTCCAGCAGGGAATGGCCCATGCCGAAGCCGATCTCCAGGGTGCGGGGCGCCGAACGGCCGAACACCTGGTCGTAGTCCACCGGGCTGTCGGCCAGCGGCAGGATGTACAGCGGGCCGCCCTGGTCCAGGCCGCGTTGCTGGCCTTCGGTCATGCGCCCGGCGCGCATCACGAAGCTCTTGATGCGGCGGTGTGGGCGGGCTTCGCCGTCGGGGGTGATCGGCGTATCGTGCGATTCAGTCATCAGGAGCTCTTACTTGATCAGACCATCCAGCGGCGAAGAGGCGCTGGCATAGAGTTTCTTCGGCATACGGCCGGCCAGGTAGGCCATGCGACCGGCGACGATGGCGTGCTTCATGGCTTCGGCCATCAGCACCGGCTGCTGGGCGTGGGCGATGGCCGAGTTCATCAGCACCGCCTCGCAGCCCATTTCCATGGCGATGGTGGCGTCGGAAGCAGTACCCACACCGGCATCGACCAGCACCGGCACCTTGGATTCTTCCAGGATGATCTGCAGGTTGTAGGGGTTGCAGATGCCCAGGCCGGTGCCAATCAGGCCAGCCAGCGGCATGACCGCGATGCAGCCGACTTCGGCCAGCTGACGGGCGATGATCGGGTCGTCGCTGGTGTACACCATCACGTCGAAACCTTCCTTGACCAGCACTTCGGCGGCCTTGAGGGTTTCGATCACGTTGGGGAACAGGGTCTTCTGGTCGGCCAGCACTTCCAGTTTCACCAGCGTGCGGGATTCGTGCGACTTGCGCCCGTCCAGCAGTTCACGAGCCAGACGGCAGGTACGCACCGCTTCCACCGCGTCAAAGCAGCCGGCGGTGTTCGGCAGGATGGTGTACTTGTCGGGCGACAGTACGTCGAGCAGGTTCGGCTCGCCCGCATTCTGCCCAAGGTTGGTGCGGCGTACGGCGACGGTGACGATTTCGGCACCCGAGGCCTCGGTGGCCAGGCGGGTTTCTTCCATGTCACGGTACTTGCCGGTGCCGACCAGCAGGCGCGACTGGAAAGTACGCCCGGCCAGGGTGAAGGGCTTGTCGCTACGAACGTTGCTCATCGTTGTTCCTCGGGAATAGGTTGCTGGGCTTGCTTGTAAACCGCCGGGCTGCTGTCAGCCACCACCGATGGCGTGGACCACTTCGACCTGGTCGCCGTCGTTCAGCAGCGTGCTGTCGTGCTGGCTACGCGGCACGATATCCAGGTTCAGCTCTACTGCCACACGGCGCCCGGTCAGTTCCAGGCGCGTCAGCAGGGCTGCAACGCTTTCGCCAGCAGGCAGTTCGTAAGGTTCACCGTTCAGTTGAATGCGCATGCGCACGGCCACCATTGTTCTTTGGGGCCCGCATTCTAGCGCCGAACCCACCTGCAACCCAAGGCCGGTGCACGCCATTAGTCGCGATTGTGGACCACTCGGTCAGCCCAGCCGCCAGGCTGCCAGGCCCAGGCACAGCCAGCCGGCCAGGAAGCACAGGCCGCCGACCGGCGTGATGATGCCCAGCTTGCCGAGGCCGCTGAGGGTCAGCAGGTACAGGCTGCCGGAGAACAGCACGATGCCTAAGGCAAACAGGCCGCCAGCCCAGCCGACCAGGCGCCCGGGCAGGTGCACCGAGAGCACGGCGACACCGAAGATCGCCAAGGCATGCACCAGCTGGTAGGTCACGCCCGTGTGGAAGATCGCCAGGTAGTCTGCCGTCAGCCGGCTTTTCAGGCCGTGGGCAGCGAAGGCACCCAGGGCGACCCCGGTAAAGCCGAAAAAGGCGGCAAGCATCAGGAAGCTGCGAAGCATGGGACGACTCCTTGTATCGGGTCTGTATAATGGCCCCTTCCACCCGTACGGCCAAGCCATCGCCATGCTGCCAACCCTTCTCCGCCGCCTTTCCCGTGCCCTGCTATGGTTCGCTGCCGGCAGCATTGTGCTGGTACTGGTGTTCCGCTGGGTGCCACCGCCCGGCACGGCCCTGATGGTCGAGCGCAAGGTGCAGTCTTGGGTGAATGGAGAATCCATCGACCTGCAGCGCGACTGGGAGCCGTGGGAGAACATCTCCGATGAGCTGAAGGTTGCCGTCATCGCCGGCGAGGACCAGAAGTTCGCCAGCCACTGGGGGTTCGACATCCCGGCTATCCAGGCGGCCCTGGCCTACAACGAGCGCGGCGGCAATGTTCGCGGTGCCAGCACCCTGACCCAACAAGTGGCCAAGAACCTGTTCCTGTGGTCCGGGCGCAGCTGGTTCCGTAAAGGGCTGGAGGCCTGGTTCACGGCCCTGATCGAGCTGTTCTGGTCCAAGGAGCGGATTCTTGAGGTTTACCTGAACAGTGCCGAATGGGGCAAAGGCGTATTTGGCGCCCAGGCAGCGGCGCGTTATCACTTTGGTGTCGATGCCAGTCGTCTTAGTCGCCAGCAGGCGGCGCAGCTGGCGGCGGTGCTGCCTAGTCCGATCAAGTGGAGTGCCAGCCGGCCGAGCGCCTATGTGGCCAGCCGGGCGGGGTGGATTCGCCGGCAGATGAGCCAGTTGGGCGGGCCCAGCTACCTGATGCAGCTCGATACTTCGCGCAACAAGCTTTGAGTTTTGCGGTGATGCGCAAATTGAGCGCCGCGCGGGCGGCGCTCAATCTCACGGGCATCACAACATTCACGCCGAGCACAAAAAAGCCGCTCGCCCCATCGGGGCCAGCGGCTCTATCTACAACCAAGGCCCGATCAGATCGCGATCAGTGCCTTGACCTTGTTCATCGCATTTTTCTCCAGCTGGCGAATCCGCTCAGCCGATACGCTGTACTTGTCTGCCAGCTCATGCAGCGTGGCCTTCTCTTCCGCCAACCAGCGCTGATAGAGAATATCGCGGCTACGCTCGTCCAGCCCTTGCAGCGCTTCGTGCAGGTTGCTGGTGGAGTTATCGCTCCAGTCGGCATCCTCCAACTGCACCGCCGGGTCGTAACGGTGGTCTTCCAGGTAATGCGCAGGCGACTGGAAGGCGCTGTCGTCGTCAGCTTCCGCTGCCGGGTCGAAGGCCATGTCCTGGCCACTCAGGCGGCTTTCCATCTCACGCACTTCACGCGGTTCGACGCCAAGGCTTTCTGCCACGCGATGCACTTCGTCGTTGTTCAGCCACGCCAAGCGCTTCTTCTGGCTACGCAGGTTGAAGAACAGCTTGCGCTGGGCCTTGGTGGTGGCCACCTTGACGATGCGCCAGTTGCGCAGGATGAACTCGTGGATCTCTGCCTTGATCCAGTGCACGGCGAACGACACCAGGCGCACGCCCATTTCAGGGTTGAAGCGCTTGACGGCCTTCATCAGGCCGACGTTGCCTTCCTGGATCAGGTCAGCCTGTGCCAGACCGTAGCCTGCATAGCTACGGGCGATGTGTACGACGAAACGCAGGTGGGCCATCACCATTTGACGAGCGGCCTCGACATCCTGCTCATAATAGAGACGCTCGCCCAGATCACGCTCCTGCTCGACCGTCAGCAGCGGGATGCTGTTGACCGTGTGCACATAGGCTTCCAGGTTTGCACCGGGTACCAGGGCATAGGCAGGTTGCAACGATGTGGTCATTCAAGAACCTCCGACTTACAAAACTCGCGCCTTGTGGGCGCTGCCAACATAGACCTGGAACGACGGTACAAGTTCCGTAGTGAACAAAATGTCAATGCTGGCACGTAAAAACTATCGCGGCGCCAGCTCGTTCAGATGACGAGCGACGGCAATCCATGCACCGATATACCCCAACAGCACCGCTCCGATCAAGAGCGACAGACCATCGGACGCCGGCACCCCGCCCAGGGCGAAGTCACTGCCGTACAGTCCGGAAAGCCCTACAACCGCGTCGTTGAGCCAATTCAGGCCAAACGCCAGGATACCCCACGCCAGCAGCCCCGCACCCAGGCCATACAAGGCGCCCATGTACAGGAAAGGCCGGCGCACGTAGGCGTCAGTGCCGCCTACCAGCTTGATCACTTCGATCTCGACACGGCGGTTTTCAATGTGTAGACGAATTGTGTTACCGATTACTAACAGCAGGGCAGAAATCAGCATCACGGCCAGGCCGAAGACGAAGCGGTCACCGAGTTTGAGGATGGCCGCCAGGCGCTCGACCCACACCAGGTCAAGTTGCGCCACTTCCACCCGCGGCAGCTCCGACAGGCGTTGACGCAAGGCATCCAGGGCGGGCTTGTCGACCTCGGTCGGGGTTACCACCACCACGCCAGGCAGCGGGTTGTCGGGCAGTTCGCGCAAGGCCTCGCCCAAGCCGGACTGCTGCTGGAATTCTTCCAGCGCCTGCTCGCGGCTGACAAATTGCGCGTCCGCCACCCCGGGCATGCCCTTGATCTCGTCGCGCAGGGACTCACCATCGCGGCTGCCGGCATCGAGCTTGAGGTACAGGGAAATCTGCGCAGCACGCTGCCATGAGCCGCCAAGCTGCTCGATGTTCTTCAGCAGCAACGACAGGCCCATGGGCATGCTCAGCGCCACCGCCATTACCAGGCAGGTGAAAAAGCTGCCGATCGGCTGCTTGCCCAAACGACGCAGGCTGTCGGCCATGCTGGCACGGTGGCTTTCCAGCCAGGCATTCAGCAATGTGCGGAAATCCGGGCCGTCATCGTCCTCGCCGCGTTTTTTCTTCTCCGGTTGCGGGTCGGCCGGCTTTGGCGCAACCCGCTCGGAAACCTTCGGCGTACGTATAGTGCTCATTGCCCGGCCTCCCCATCGCCGATCAAGCGGCCGCGCTGCAAGGTCAGCATGCGGTGGCGCATGCGCGCAATCAGTGCCAGGTCATGGCTGGCGATCAATACCGTGGTGCCCAGGCGGTTGATGTCCTCGAACACGCCCATGATCTCTGCTGCCAGGCGCGGGTCGAGGTTACCGGTGGGTTCGTCGGCCAGCAGCAGGGCCGGCTGGTGCACGATGGCGCGGGCGATACCCACCCGCTGCTGCTGCCCGGTGGACAGGTCGGCCGGGAACAGTTCGCCCTTGTCGGACAGCGACACACGCTCCAGCGCCGAATCCACGCGCTTGGCGATCTCGGCCTTGGACAAGCCGAGAATCTGCAGTGGCAAGGCGATGTTGTTGAACACCGTGCGGTCGAACAACAGCTGGTGGTTCTGGAACACCACGCCGATCTGCCGACGCAGGAACGGGATCTGCGCGTTGCTGATCTGGCCCAGGTCCTGACCGGCCAGCATGAGCTTGCCGCTGGTCGGGCGTTCCATGGCCAGCAACAAGCGCAGCAAGGTGCTCTTGCCGGCGCCCGAATGGCCGGTGACGAACAGGAATTCGCCCCGGCGCGCCCGGAAACTCAGCTCATGCAAACCCACATGACCATTGGGATAGCGCTTGGCAACCTGTTCGAATCGGATCATGGTCAGTCTCGCTCGGCGAACAGAGCCTTGACGAACGGCTCGGCTTCGAAGGTACGCAGGTCGTCGATGCCTTCACCAACACCGATAAAGCGGATCGGGATGTTGAACTGCTTGGCCAAGGCGAAGATCACCCCGCCTTTGGCGGTGCCGTCCAGCTTGGTCAGGGCCAGGCCGGTCAGTTCGACGCTCTGGTTGAAGTACTTGGCCTGGCTGATGGCGTTCTGGCCGGTGCCGGCGTCGAGTACCAGCAGCACCTCGTGTGGCGCATCGGCGTCGAGCTTGCCGATCACCCGACGGACCTTCTTCAGCTCTTCCATCAAGTTGTCTTTGGTGTGCAGGCGGCCGGCAGTGTCGGCGATCAGCACGTCGGCGCCACGGGCCTTGGCGGCCTGCACGGCGTCGAAGATCACCGACGCGGAGTCGGCGCCGGTGTGCTGGGCGATCACCGGAATCTGGTTACGCTCGCCCCACACCTGCAGCTGCTCGACCGCGGCGGCACGGAAGGTGTCACCGGCAGCCAGCATGACTTTCTTGCCTTCCAGCTGCAGCTTTTTCGCCAGCTTGCCGATGGTGGTGGTCTTGCCGGCGCCGTTCACGCCAACCACCAGGATCACATAGGGTTTGTTCTGCGCCTGCACTTTCAGCGGTTGCTCGACCGGGCGCAACAGCGCGGCCAGCTCTTCCTGCAGCGACTTGTAAAGCGCGTCGGCGTCGGCCAGCTGCTTGCGGGCAACCTTCTGGGTCAGGTTCTGGACGATGGCCGAGGTGGCTTCCACACCGACGTCGGCGGTCAGCAGGCGCGTCTCGATTTCGTCGAGCAGGTCGTCGTCGATGACCTTCTTGCCGAGGAACAGGCTGGCCATGCCCTCGCCGATGCTGGCGCTGGTCTTCGAGAGGCCCTGCTTGAGGCGAGCGAAGAAGCCGGGTTTGGCTTGTTCGGTAACGGTTGCGACGGCAGACACAGGCTCGGGCTCTGGTTGCACAGGCTCTGCTGCCGGACGCTCGGGGATCGCTGGCGGGACTTTTGGCTCCAGGTCAGGGACGAGAGCGACGGGCTCCTCGGCAACGGGCAGTACCAGGTTGCTGACCGGGGGTTCGACGGCTTGAATGGCCGGGGCTGCTACTGGCGCAGGGGTTTCGAGCTGCGGGGCGGCAGGCTCCGCATTCGCGGGCACGCCCGCTCCCACAGGGGTGGGGGCAGGCTCAGGCGCTGGGGTAACCACTACTGGCGCAGGCGCAGGCTCAGGGACCGGCGCAGCCACCGGAGCAGGTGCAGGCTCAAAGACTGGCGCGACCACCGGGGCAGGTACAGGCTCAGGGGCCACTGCTGGCTCAGCAGCCAGAGGGGCCTCAGCTGCAGGTGCAGGTGCTTCAGCAACCACCGGCTCGACCGGAGCAGCTTCAGCGTGCTCGACGGCGGATGGCGGCGCTACAGGCTCTGCAGCCTGGGGCTCGGGGGCTTGTGGCTGTTCGGCGACAGGTTGCTGCGGCTTCTTGCGAAACCAGCTGAACAGGCCTTTCTTCTCGCCAGCCTCGGCCGGCGCTTTCTTGTCGTCGTTGGAACCAAACATGGAGGACGGCTATCTCAGGGTAGCGATGAGCCAGCAATGGCCCATCGGGAATTCTCTCTACGCAGAACAGACTATCTTGAAGCCTGCTGGTTCATGCGCAACGTTTTGTCTTAGTGTCCTGCGGGCCAGAACGGCGACAGGCATGGTCGCCAGGCAACCGGATCAGTATCCTAGCACCTCCTGGCCCGCCGACGCTAAACCCAGCGGGCCGCCGAACAGGTTAAACACCTTATGAATGCTCTAGCCCGCCGCGCCGCTGGCCTGTTGCTCGGCACGCTCTGCCTGCCGCTCGCGGCCTTCGCCGCCGATGTGCAACCCACCCACGAATTCATCCTCGACAATGGCCTGAAGGTGGTCGTGCGCGAAGACCATCGCGCCCCGGTGGTGGTCTCGCAGATCTGGTACAAGGTCGGCTCCAGCTATGAAACCCCAGGCCAGACCGGTTTGTCCCATGCGCTGGAACACATGATGTTCAAGGGCAGCGCCAAGGTCGGCCCCGGCGAAGCTTCGCGCATCCTGCGTGACCTGGGCGCCGAAGAAAACGCCTTCACCAGCGACGACTACACCGCCTATTACCAGGTACTGGCCCGCGACCGCCTGCCGGTCGCCCTGGAGCTGGAGGCCGACCGCCTGGCCAGCCTGCGCCTGCCGGCCGACGAGTTCAGCCGCGAAATCGAGGTAATCAAGGAAGAACGCCGCCTGCGCACCGACGATCAGCCCAACTCCAAGGCGTTCGAGCTGTTCCGCGCCATGGCCTACCCGGCCAGCGGCTACCACACGCCGACCATCGGATGGATGGCGGACCTGGAGCGCATGAAGGTCGAAGAACTGCGCCACTGGTACGAGTCCTGGTACGCCCCCAACAATGCCACCCTGGTGGTGGTCGGCGATGTCACCGCCGACGAGGTCAAGGGCCTGGCGCAGAAGTACTTCGGCAGCATTCCAAAGCGCGCCGTACCGCCGGCCAAACTGCCACTGGAGCTGGCCGAGCCTGGCCAGCGCCAGCTGACCCTGCACGTACGCACCCAGCTGCCCAGCCTGATCTATGGCTTCAACGTGCCCGGCCTGCCCACCGCCAAGGACCCGCGCACCGTGCATGCCCTGCGCCTGATCTCGGCACTGCTCGACGGCGGCTACAGCGCCCGTATGCCGGCACGCCTGGAGCGTGGCCAGGAGTTGGTGGCTGGCGCCTCGTCCAGCTACAACGCCTTCACCCGCGGCGACAGCCTGTTCCTGATCTCGGCCACGCCGAACG
The DNA here is from genome assembly GCF_037993085.1 of Pseudomonas sp. YNh. Classification (NCBI taxonomy): domain Bacteria; kingdom Pseudomonadati; phylum Pseudomonadota; class Gammaproteobacteria; order Pseudomonadales; family Pseudomonadaceae; genus Pseudomonas; species Pseudomonas sp. YNh. Next base: position 403,673 of record NZ_JBBMRJ010000002.1, read on the forward strand.
TGCAAAAGCAGAAAACCCTCGACGATGTGGAGAAAGGCATCTGGCAGTTGCTTGAAGAACTCAAGACCACCCCGCCCAGCGCCGAAGAGCTCGAACGCGTACGCGCCCAGGTCATTGCCGGCCTGGTCTACGACCGCGACTCCATCAGCAGCCAGGCCACCACCATCGGCCAGCTGGAAACCGTCGGCCTGTCCTGGAAACTGATCGACAGCGAGCTGGACGAGCTCAAGCGCGTCACCCCGCAGGACATCCAGGACGCCGCGCGCACCTACTTCACCCGCGAACGCCTGAGCGTTGCCCATGTACTGCCCGAGGAGTCCGCTCATGAGTGATCGTCGCGCACCGCGCCCAACCCTGCTGGCCACGGGCATCCGCGCCCTGGCGCTGGCGGCAGTGCTGGCCGCCCCGGCCATGGCCGACAACGCCGCCAAGGCGGACACCAGCGCCGCCCGCCCGGCCAACACCTTGCAGTCGCTGGCCGAGCTGGATGGCAAGGCACCCAGCCGGCGGCAGCTGAACATCCAGCACTGGAACACCGCTGAGGGCGCCCGTGTGCTGTTCGTGGAAGCCCGCGAACTGCCGATGTTCGACCTGCGCGTCACCTTTGCCGCCGGCAGCAGCCAGGACGCCGGAACCCCCGGCGTAGCGGCGCTGACCAACGCCATGCTCAACGAGGGTGTGGCCGGCAAGGACGTCACCGCCATCGCCGAAGGTTTCGAAGGCCTGGGCGCAGACTTTGGCAACGGCTCCTACCGTGACATGGCCGTGGCATCGCTGCGCAGCCTCAGCATCAAGGACAAGCGCGAACCTGCGCTCAAGCTGTTCACCGAAGTGGCCGGCAAGCCGACCTTCCCCGAGGACGCCCTCAAGCGCATCAAGAACCAGATGCTGGCCGGCTTCGAGTACGAGAAGCAGAACCCCGGCAAGATCGCTGGCAAGGCGCTGTTCGGCAACCTCTATGGCGACCACCCCTACGCCCACCCAAGCGATGGCACCGCAGAAACCATCAACGGCATTACCCTGGCACAACTGCGCGCCTTCCACGCCAAGGCTTATACCGGCGGCAACGCAGTAATCGCCCTGGTCGGCGACCTCAGCCGTGCCGAAGCCGAAGCCATTGCCGCCCAGGTTTCGGCGGGCCTGCCCAAGGGCCCGGCGCTTGCCGCGCCAGCCCAGCCCAGCGAAGCCAAGGCCGGCCTGACCCACATCGACTTCCCGTCCAAACAGACCCACCTCATGCTGGCTGAGCTTGGTATCGACCGCCAGGACCCGGATTGGCCAGCCTTGTCGCTGGGTAACCAGATCCTCGGTGGTGGCGCCTTCGGTACCCGGCTGATGAGCGAAGTGCGTGAAAAGCGTGGCCTGACCTACGGCGTGTACTCGGTGTTCAGCCCCATGCAGGTGCGCGGCCCGTTCATGATCAACCTGCAGACCCGTGCCGAGCTCAGTGAAGGCACGCTCAAGCTGGTACAGGATATTCTTGCCGACTACCTCAAGACAGGCCCCACCCAGCAAGAGCTGGACGATGCCAAGCGCGAACTGGCCGGCAGCTTCCCGCTGTCCAATGCCAGCAACGCCAGCATCGTCGGCCAGTTGGGCGCAATCGGCTTCTACAATCTGCCGCTGACCTGGCTGGAGGACTTCATGCAGCAGTCCCAGGCCCTCACCGTCGAGCAGGTCAAGGCGGCCATGAACAAACACCTGTCAGCCGATAAACTGGTGATCGTCACCGTAGGCCCGAAAGTGCCACAAAAACCGCTGCCAGCCCCCACTGACAAGCCCTCCGAGCAAGCGCTCGGGGTACCGGAGCACTAATGCCAAGATCCACCCCTCCCGCCCGCCCGCAATCGGGCCAAAGCAAGGGCCAGGGCCACCTGCGCATCATCGCCGGCGAGTGGCGTAGCCGCCGCCTGGCGGTACCGGAAGGCGAAGGCCTGCGGCCAACGCCTGACCGCGTGCGCGAAACCCTGTTCAACTGGCTGGCGCCGCACATCGAGGGTGCCCGCGTTCTGGATGCCTTCACCGGCAGCGGTGCCCTGGTGCTCGAAGCCCTGTCTCGCGGCGCCAAGGATGCCGTGGCACTGGACAGCAACCCGGCGGCGATCGGCAACCTGAAGAACAACCTCGAAATCCTGCGTTGCCCCCGCGGGCAAATCCTGCAAACCGATGCCCTGCGCTACTTGCAAGGCCCGGCCAAGCAACAGTTCGACGTGGTGTTCCTCGACCCGCCGTTCCACCAGGACCTGCTGGCCAACACCTGCAACCTGCTGGAGCAGAACCAGTGGCTAGGCGAACAGGCGCTGATCTACACCGAAAGCGAAGCGGCGCCCTCAACACTGCCGATGCCCGGCAACTGGCGGCTGCACCGCGAGAAGAAAACCGGCCAGGTGCATTACGCGCTCTGGCAGCGAGGATGCGCGTCGCCAGGCTGACACCGACAGATGTCGGCGCCGTCCTGCAGCGTCAGCTCGGTTTGAGCCAGGCGGTACGCGTCAGTGTCGGCCCACCTACCGCGCAACAACCACTGCCGGCCACCGACCAATAGCGCAGGTACTGTGGCGCTTTTTCATGGCAATCTAGGCAAGCACATCATGAGTTGCCCAGCATGCCCAGCCCAAGCGCCACCTTCCGTCCGGCCATCGGCCTGTCCAATCCCCACCTGCAGACGCTGTGGGGCCCCTTGTGGCGCAAGCTGCCTGAGCTGCAGCGCAACCGCGAGCGCCTGTGGCTGGCCGACGGCGATTTCATCGATCTCGACTGGCACGGCCCACATCAGGCACAGGCGCCACTGGTGCTCGTGCTACATGGGCTGACGGGCTCGTCCCATTCACCCTACGTCAAAGGCTTGCAGCAAGCGCTGCAAAACCGCGGCTGGGCCAGCGTGGCGGTGAACTGGCGTGGTTGCTCAGGCGAACCCAACCTGCTGCCGCGCAGCTACCATTCCGGCGCCAGCGAAGACCTGGCCGAAATTGTCAGCCACCTGCGTGCCCAGCGCCCGTTGGCGCCGCTGTATGCGGTGGGTTACTCACTGGGTGGCAATGTGCTGTTGAAATACCTGGGCGAGAGCGGCGTTGCCAGCCAGCTGGAGGCGGCAGTTGCCGTGTCGGTGCCCTTTCGCCTGGACCACTGTGCCGACCGTATCGGCCAGGGCTTTTCCAAGGTGTACCAGGCGCATTTCATGCGCGAGATGCTGGCGTATGTTCAGCTCAAGCAGCGGCACTTCCACGAGCAGGGCGAGCATGAACGGCTGGCGGCGCTGGAGCGCCTGGGGCAGCTGAGCAACCTGCGCACGTTCTGGGACTTCGACGGCAAAGTCACGGCACCCCTCAATGGCTTTCGCGATGTGCACGACTACTATCGCCGCTCATCGAGCCACTTCTTCCTCGGCCAGAACCGCACGCCGACGCTGATCATCCATTCCAGCGATGACCCGTTCGTGGCCGGCCAGAGCCTGCCTACGGCCCGTGAACTGGCACCCCAGACCCGCTTCGAACTGCACCGCCGCGGTGGCCATGTGGGGTTTGTCGATGGCAGCCTGCGCAACCCGGGGTACTACCTGGAGCGGCGGATTCCGCAGTGGCTGGTCGAAGGCCAGTAAGAGCCGCAGTTTTCATCGCCGGCAAGCCAGCTCCCACAGGGATCGCGCAAGCTTTGGAATGTGAGCAAGGCAATAGCTCCCACAGGTAGGGCACAGCCCTGATGGGCAGTGATGTACCTGTGGGAGCTGGCTTGCCGGCGATGAGGCCGGACCTGCTTACTCGCCGGTAGCTACGGCATGCTGCGGGTTGTTGATCCACTCGCTCCACGACCCGGCGTACAGCTTGCCCAGCGGGTACCCCGCCAGTGCCATCGCAAACAGGTTATGGCAAGCCGTCACCCCAGACCCGCAGTAAGACACCAACTGCTCCGGTGCCCGCCCGGCCAGCTTTTCGGCAAAGCGCTGCTTGAGTTGATCCACAGGCAAGAAGCGCCCATCAGCCCCCAGGTTGTCGGTAAACGCCGCGCACTGGGCCCCGGGAATATGCCCCGCCACCGGGTCGATCGGCTCTACTTCACCGCGAAAACGCGGCAAGGCACGCGCATCGATCAAGGTCAGGTCAGTGCTGGCCAGGCGCTTGCCCAAATGCTCGGCATCGATCAGCAGCTTGGCATCCGGCTCACCACTGAAGGTGCCTTCGCGTTTGGACGGTGAGTCCAGGCTCAACGGCAGGTGCGCCGCATGCCAAGCCTTCAGGCCACCATCGAGGATCGCCACGCCGTTGCGCTTGCCAAGCCAGGCCAGCAGCCACCAGGCTCGGGCGGCAAAGGCGCCAGGGCCGTCGTCGTACAGCACCACCTCGCTGTCGTTGTCCAGGCCCCACTCGCGCAGGCGCTCCACCAGCCGGTGCGCATCGGGCAGTGGATGGCGCCCGGTGCGCCCCTTGCTCACCGGCCCGCTGAGGTCGCGGTCCAGGTCGGCAAAATGCGCCCCGGCAATATGCCCCTGGGCATAGCTGCGTTGGCCATAGTCCACATCCTCGAGGGCAAAGCGACAGTCGAGGATCACCAACTTGGGCGAGCCCAGACGCTCGGCCAACTGCTGCGGGGTGATCAATTGCGCAAGGGGCATGACAATCTCCTGATCGATGGCACTAGGGCCCTGGGTCAATGTTCCAGAGCCTGGTTGAACGGTACATGGAATTCCTGGCACAGGGCGTCCACAGCACTGCGCGCACGGTCGGTGACGTAGCCGAGTTCCAGCACCAGTACCTGGTAGACGCCCCGCTTGAAGGCTTCTTCACCCAGGTGCGCGGAATGTTCACGCGTAGTGCTGAGGAAACGGACCCAGGACGTCAGCACGATCCAGGCATTGATGGTCAGCGATTCGATCTGCGCCGGCGCCATGGTCAGGATGCCCGCCTCGACAAAGCCGCGGTAGATCGCCTGGCCCTGGCGCAGGCAGCGCTCGGAAAAACGCCGGTAACGGGCGGCCAGCTCCGCGTCGCTGTCCAGCAGGTGCTCCAGGTCACGGTGCAGGAAGCGGTAGTTCCACATCGCCGCCAGCAAGGCCTTGAGGTAGAAGCGCTTGTCCTCCACGGTTGCCTGGCGGCCTTGCGGCGGGCGCAGGAAGCTGTCTACCAGTTCTTCATACTGGCTGAACAACAGGGCAATGATCGCCTGCTTGTTGGGGAAGTGGTAATACAGGTTGCCGGGCGAGATTTCCATGTGCGCGGCAATGTGGTTGGTACTGACGCTGCGTTCGCCCTGCTGGTTGAACAGCTCCAGGCTGTTCTGCACGATGCGCTCTCGGGTCTTCATGCGCGGGGCCATGCTCAGCTCCCAGTCTGCGGGCTTTCATCAAAGGGTCATCTTACGGCGTATTACAGGTGGAATGCACCGTTCGGCGGCGCGGAAAAATTCGCACCATCGTCCCGATTAGAGTATAGGCTCTAGACATTTCCTGCCCGGATCAAACGCCGCCATGAACGCGCCCAGTGCCTTGACCCCTGTGCAATCCGACCTCGACCTTGCTGCGATGTTCGCTGCCCAGCGCCAGGCCTTCGCCGGCAACCCCCTGCCGCCCGCGGCCCAGCGACTGCAATGGCTGAGAACCCTGCGCGAAGCCTTGCTGGCCAACCAGGCTGGGCTGATCGAGGCCATCAGCGAGGATTTTTCCGGGCGCAGCGCCGACGAGACCCTGCTGGCCGAGCTGCTGCCCTCGGTACAGGGCCTGCGCCACGCCGAAAGGCACCTGCATCGCTGGATGCGCGCCAGCCGGCGACGGGTCGGTCTGGCCTTCCAGCCGGCCAGCGCGCAGGTGCGTTATCAGCCGCTGGGGGTGGTGGGCATCATCGTGCCGTGGAACTACCCGCTGTTTCTCGCCATCGGCCCGCTGACCTGCGCCCTGGCCGCCGGCAACCGGGTCATGCTCAAGCTCAGCGAAGCCACGCCCGCCAGCGCCCAGGCCTTGAAACAACTCTTGGAGCAGGTGTTTCCCTCCGATCTGGTCAGCGTGGTGCTGGGTGAGGTAGCGGTGGGCCAGGCCTTCGCCCGCTTGCCCTTCGACCACCTGCTGTTCACCGGTGCCACCAGCGTGGGCCGACAGGTCATGCTGGCGGCGGCGCAGAACCTGACCCCGGTTACCCTGGAGCTGGGCGGCAAGTCACCGGCCATCGTGTCGGCCGACGTGCCACTGGACAGCGCTGCCGAGCGCATCGCCTTCGGCAAGACCCTCAACGCCGGGCAAACCTGCGTCGCCCCCGACTATGTGCTGGTGCCGCGCGAACGGCTGGCGGCCTTCAGCGACGCCTACCAGCGCGCCGTGCGCCGCCTGTACCCGCGCATTGCCGACAACCCCGACTACACCGCCATCATTAATCCCCGCCAGCTGCAGCGCTTGCAGCACCTGCTGGACGATGCCCACAGCAAAGGTGCGCAGGTGCTTGACCTGTACCCAGGCGAAACCCGCCAGGGCCGGCGCCTGCCACCGCACCTGCTGCTGGACGTGAACGACAGCATGCAGGTGATGCAGGACGAAATCTTCGGCCCGCTGCTACCGCTGGTGCCCTACGACAGCCTCGACCAGGCGCTGGCCTACATCAACCAGCGCCCGCGCCCGCTGGCGCTGTACTACTTCGGTTATGACCGGGCCGGCCAGGAGCATGTGCTGCGCCACACCCACTCCGGCGGGGTATGCCTGAACGACACCCTGCTGCATGTGGCCCAGGACGACCTGCCCTTCGGCGGCATCGGCCCTTCGGGCATGGGCCACTACCATGGCCACGACGGTTTTCTGACCTTCAGCAAGGCCAAGGCCGTACTTGCCAAGCAACGTTTCAACGCCGCACGGCTGATCTACCCGCCTTATGGCAAAGCCTTGCAGCGCTTGGTCTACAAGCTGTTCATCCGCTGAGCGCCGGCCTGTGCACCGCCGCGACCTGCTGCGTTTCAGCCTTGGCGCCAGCGCCTTTCTGGCGGGCGCCAGCCTGGTTGGCTGCAGCGCACAAACAGCGGCGACGGGCTATCAGGTACTGCGCGACGACGACCTGCCGCTGCTGCGGGCGCTGATCCCGGTGGTACTCGCCGGTACGCAGGCCTCCGAGCACTTGGTGCTGCACAGCCTCGACCGCAAGCTGGCAGCGCTGTCGCCGGAAATGCTCAAGCTCACCCGGCAATTGTTCGACGTGCTCAGCCTGCCACTCACCCGCGGCCCCCTGACCGGTGTATGGGGCGCCTGGGCACAGGCCAGCCCTGCGCAAGTCACGGCCTTCCTGCAGCGTTGGCAGGACAGTTCGCTGAACCTGCTGCGCATGGGCCACGCCTCGTTGCTGCAGTTGCTGCAGATGGCCTGGTACGAACGCCCCGAGTCCTGGGCCGCCTGCGGCTACCCCGGGCCACCAACAATCTGAAAACAACAAGAGCATCGCCAATGCCTGTCCCCGACCCGTTTCGCCAAGGCCTCGAACGCGGCTGGATCACCCATGACGCTTCGCGTCTGGCGCAGGACCTTGCCCTGGAGGCCGACGTTGCCGTGATCGGCAGCGGCGCCGGCGGTGCCACCAGCGCGCAGATGCTCAGCGCCGCAGGCTTCAAGGTGCTGCTGATCGAAGAAGGCCCGCTCAAGACCAGCAACGATTTCCACCTGCTGGAGAGCGAAGCCTACGCCAGCCTGTATCAGGAAGGCTTGGGGCGCATGAGCAAGGATGGCGCCATCACCATCCTGCAGGGCCGCGCCGTGGGCGGCACTACGCTGGTGAACTGGACCTCGAGCTTTCGCACCCCTCCCCAGACCCTGGTCCACTGGGCTTCAGCCCACGGCGTGACTGGGCTGGGTGAAGATGAGCTGCGGCCCTGGTTCGAACGCATGGAGCAGGAACTGGGCATTACCCCCTGGGCCCTGCCGCCGAATGCCAACAACGACGTGCTACGCCGGGGCTGTGAGCAGCTGGGCTACCGCTGGGCGGTGATCCCGCGCAACGTGCGTGGCTGCTGGAACCTGGGCTACTGCGGCATGGGCTGCCCGGTGAATGCCAAACAATCGATGCTGGTGACGCGCATTCCCGCCACCCTCGAACAAGGCGGCGAACTGCTGTACCTGGCCCGGGCCGAGCGCTTCACGCACAACGGCGAGCGCATCCAGGGCCTGACCTGCCAGGCCCTGGATGCCCAAGGCGTACATCCCACCGGCAGGCAGGTCAGCGTACGCGCACGCCATTACCTCTTGGCTGGCGGCGGCATCAACAGCCCGGCCCTGCTGTTGCGCTCCGCCGCGCCCGACCCACATGGCCGCCTGGGCAAACGCACGTTCCTGCACTTGGTGAACTTCAGCGCAGCGCGTTTCACAGACCGTATCGACCCCTACTACGGCGCCCCGCAGTCCATCTACAGCGACCACTTCCAGTGGCAAGGCGGCACAGATGGCCCAGTCGGCTACAAACTGGAAGTGCCACCGCTGCACCCTGCGCTGGCCAGCACCCTGCTGGGTGGGCACGGCCACGAAAATGCACGGCGCATGGCCGAGCTGCCGCACACCCATGTGATGCTCGCGCTGCTGCGCGACGGTTTCCACCCCGAGAGCCAGGGTGGCGCCGTGGAGCTGCGTGGCGACGGTTCACCGGTGCTCGATTACACGGTCACCGACTACCTGCGCGACGGCTTGCGTCGCGCCTACCGCAGCATGGCGCAGATCCAGTTCGCGGCCGGGGCCATGCAGGTGACCCCCGTGCACAGCGACGCCAGCGCTGCTTCCAGCCTGGAACAGGCGCTGGGCATGATCGACGCCTTGCGCCTGGAGCCCTTCAGGGCGCGCCTGGGCAGCGCTCATGTGATGGGTGGCTGTGCGTTGGGCGAAGACCCGCGTCAGGCCGTGTGCGACAGCCTGGGCCGCCATCACCAGCTGGAAAACCTGTCGGTGCACGACGGCTCGCTGTTCCCCACCAGCATCGGCGCCAACCCGCAACTGTCGGTGTATGCCATCAGCGCCAAGCTCACCGAAGCCCTGATTGGCCGCCTGGCACACAGCGCATGACAACGAATACGGCGCCTGTCTATAGTGCCATCAGCTGGCCGCATGACTTGGCCGGGCGCAATCGCTGCGCTACCATCCGACTCCCCAACGCACTCCAGCCAGGATGACGCGATGAACCGAGTGTTGTACCCGGGTACTTTCGACCCCATTACCAAAGGCCATGGAGACCTGGTCGAGCGCGCCTCGCGCTTGTTCGACCACGTGATCATCGCGGTGGCGGCCAGCCCGAAGAAAAACCCCCTGTTCCCCCTGGAGCAGCGGGTGGCGCTAGCCCGTGAGGTCACCAAGCACCTGCCGAATGTCGAAGTCATCGGCTTCTCCTCCCTGTTGGCGCATTTCGCCAAGGAACAGGGCGCCAACGTCTTCCTGCGTGGCCTGCGTGCGGTGTCCGACTTCGAGTACGAGTTCCAGCTGGCGAACATGAACCGGCAACTGGCCCCCGATGTCGAGAGCCTGTTCCTGACGCCTTCGGAACGTTATTCGTTCATTTCCTCGACTTTGGTCCGGGAAATCGCCGCTCTGGGCGGTGATATCAGCAAATTCGTCCATCCGGTGGTGGCCGACGCGCTGACTGAACGCTTCAAGAAATAAGCCCGATCGCCTGATTATCGCGCCCGCGTGCACTGCGGGCGCGAATGCGGCACAATTGTGCCCACTGCGTTGAACATGCCCGGGCCATGAGCCCCGGCCGGAGTCCCCATGTCCCTGATCATCACCGACGATTGCATCAACTGCGACGTCTGCGAACCCGAGTGCCCGAACGAGGCCATCTCCCAAGGCGAAGAGATCTACGTGATCGACCCTAACCTGTGCACCCAGTGCGTGGGCCACTACGACGAGCCGCAGTGCCAACAGGTCTGCCCGGTCGACTGCATCCCGCTGGATGAGGCACACCCGGAGTCCGAAGAACAGCTGATGGCCAAGTACCGCCGCATTACCGGCAAGGACTGATCACTGGTCACTGTGGGAGCGGGCATGCCCGCGAACACCGGCGCAGCCGGTGCCATCCATTGCGTCGCCTGCTTCGCGGGCTTGCCCGCTCCCACAGTGATCGCGCCAGCTTCAGGTCAGCGCTGGCAGCGCGGGCAATACACGCTCGCCCTTTGCCCCAGCTTCACCTCGCGTAACTCCGTGCCACACGCCTTGCACGGCTGCCCGCCTCGCCCGTAGACGAACAATTCCTGCTGGAAGTACCCCGGCTGCCCATCGCCACCGATGAAGTCGCGCAGGGTGGTACCACCGCGCTCGATCGCCGCCGCCAGCACCCGCTTGATCTCGATTGCCAGCTTCAGGTAGCGCGCCCGTGAAATCCCGCCCGCCTCGCGCCGTGGGTCGATGCCTGCGGCAAACAGCGCTTCGGTGGCGTAGATGTTGCCCACCCCCACCACCACCGCGTTGTCCATGATGAACGGCTTGACCGCCATCGACCGCCCACGGGACAGCTGGAACAGCCGCTCACCGTCAAACAGGTCCGTCAGCGGCTCAGGCCCGAGGCGCAGCAGCAGCTCGTGGTTCAGCGGGTCCAGGCTCCACAACATGGCACCAAAGCGGCGCGGGTCGGTGTAGCGCAGCATCAGCCCCGACTCCAGCTCGATGTCGACATGTTCATGCCTGGCCGCAGGCAAACCCAGCTCGACCAGCCGCAAGTTGCCCGACATGCCCAGGTGGCTGATCAGCGTACCGACCTCGGCATTGATCAACAGGTACTTGGCGCGCCGCTCGACACTGACAATGCGCTGCCCCGACAGGCGCACATCCAGGTCCTCCGGGATCGGCCAGCGCAAGCGCCGGTCGCGCACCACCACGCGGCTGACGCGCTGGCCTTCGAGGTGGGGCGCAATACCGCGCCGGGTGGTTTCTACTTCTGGCAATTCCGGCATGTGTCAGTGCCCGCTCAGCTCGCGAATGTTCTGCTTGAGGTTTTCGAAATCGTATTCCGACAAGCCTATGTAATCGAGCACCAGCGGGCCGACCACGTTCCATTCGTGGTCCACCGCCTGGTTGCCCAGCACCCGGTAGGACGCGCAGATGTGCTCGGCCATCTTCAGCACCGCCAGCAGGTTTTTCAGCTGGCTCTGGGTATTGCGCGCGCTCTCGTCACGGAACACGGCCAGGGCGTTGTGGTGGTTGGCGATGGCTGCCGTGAGGTGCTCGGGCAGGCGCCAGGACTTGGCGGTGAAATAGCCGACCACCGAATGGTTGGTGTTGAACACGCGGTTTTCGGTGTCGACCACGCGCGTTTCTTCGTCGGCCTGGGCATAGGCCTGCACCAGCACATCCATGTAGTCCGGGAAGCGCTTGAGCATCAGCGGCACCCCACAGTCATGGAACAGGCCCAGGGTGTAAGCCTCGTCTGCGGCCTGGACACCGGTGCGTTTGGCCAGGGTCAGGCAGGTCATCGCCACATCCTGGGCGGTATCCCAGAAGCGGTTGAGGGTAACGATGGTCTCGTCGCTCATCTCGCCCTTGATCGACTGGGCGTTGATCAGGTTGATGATCGAACGGCTGCCCAGCAAATTTACTGCGCGCTGGATCGAGCCGATCTTGTTGGACAGGCCGAAGTGCGGGGAGTTGACCAGCTTGAGCAAGGCGCCCGAGAGGCCCGGGTCCTGGGAAATCAGCTTGGCGATGGTTTCCAGGTCCGGGTCAGGCATGTACTGCTCGAACTGCAGGTCGACCATGATCTGCGGTTGCGGCGGAATGGTGATGCCTTGCAAGGCTTGCTGGATCTGTTCGGCGCTGAGTTCTTGGGACATACGTGCACACTCGTTTAGGACCGGCGATTTTAACCCTCTCTGCGCTCGCCGTGACAGGTGCAGCGCCTGGGAAATCGAGCGCCGCCCACGCGGCGCTCGATCTCCCAGGCGCTGCACCTCTAAAGGCGAAAGCACCGCAGACACGTTATACTCCCGCTCTTTTTTCCGGAGCGACGTCATGTCCCTGCCCAGCCTTCGCCTCAAAGCCAATGCCGACCGCCGCCTGCGCGCCGGCCACCTGTGGGTCTACAGCAACGAAGTCGACGTCACCGCGACCCCGCTGCAAGGCTTCCAGGCCGGCCAGCAGGCCGTTCTCGAGGCAGCCAACGGCAAGCCGCTGGGCATCGTCGCACTCAGCCCGAACAACCTGATCTGCGCCCGCCTGCTGTCGCGCGACATCAAGCTGCCGCTGGACAAGTCGCTGCTGGTACACCGCCTGAACGTCGCCCTGTCGCTGCGCGAGCGCCTGTTCGACAAGCCGTGCTATCGCCTGGTCTACGGCGATTCCGACCTGCTGCCGGGCCTGGTGGTCGACCGCTTCTTCGACATCCTCGTGGTGCAGCTGGCCTCGGCCACCATGGAAGCGCACAAGGACGATGTGATCGCTGCCCTGGTGCAGGTGCTCAAGCCTGGCGGCATCCTGTTCAAGAACGACTCCGCCGCGCGTGACGCCGAAGGCCTGCAGCGCTATGTCGAGACCGTCTACGGCGAAGTGCCCGACTGGGTGGCGCTGGAAGAGAACGGCGTCAAGTTCGAAGCCCCGGTGCGTGAAGGCCAGAAGACCGGCTGGTTCTACGACCACCGCATGAACCGCGCGCGCCTGGCGCCGTACGTGAAAGGCAAGCGTGTACTCGACCTGTTCAGCTACATCGGTGGCTGGGGCGTGCAGGCCGGCGCGTTCGGCGCCAGCGAAGTATTCTGCGTCGATGCCTCGGGCTTTGCCCTGGATGGCGTGGAGCGTAACGCTGCCCTGAACGGCATCAGCGAGAAGCTGACCTGCATCGAAGGCGACGTGTTCGAAGCCCTGCGCGAGCTCAAGGCTGCAGAAGAACGCTTCGACGTGATCATTGCCGACCCACCCGCCTTCATCAAGCGCAAGAAAGACCTGAAAAACGGCGAAGCGGCCTACCGCCGCCTGAACGAACAGGCCATGCGCATGCTGAACAAGGATGGCATCCTGGTCAGCGCCTCGTGCTCGATGCACCTGCCCGAGGACGATCTGAACAACATCCTGCTGACCAGCGCCCGCCACCTGGACCGCAACATGCAGCTGCTCGAGCGCGGCGGCCAGGGCCCGGACCACCCGGTACACCCGGCCATCGCCGAGACCCGCTACATCAAGAGCATCACCTGCCGCTTGCTGCCAAACAGCTGAAATCTGCTGCAAAGGGCCGCCTGGCGGCCCTTTCCTGCTGCAATCTCCCCGCCAACCATCCACATCTGCATTCCCTCACCGCGCCAGCGGTGTAGAATCGGCCTATTCATCGCCAGTCATCCCCGGCGGGTTTATGAGCTCTGGCCAAGCACGCGGCGATCCCGTGGTGTCTTCGGCCCCATCCGTGCCAGTGGCAACAGGCCTGCGGCACAAAGGACAAGAGAAGCTCACTCCCCTTTATGTGACCTGATTAAGCCGCCAGGAGTGTTTCATGCCTGATTATCGTTCCAAGACTTCCACCCATGGCCGCAACATGGCCGGCGCCCGTGCCCTGTGGCGCGCAACCGGGATGAAGGACGAAGATTTCAAGAAACCGATCATCGCCATCGCCAACTCGTTCACCCAGTTCGTCCCGGGCCATGTGCACCTGAAGGACCTGGGCCAGCTGGTTGCCCGCGAGATCGAGCGCGCCGGTGGCGTGGCCAAGGAATTCAACACCATCGCGGTCGATGACGGCATCGCCATGGGCCACGACGGCATGCTGTACTCGCTGCCAAGCCGCGAGATCATCGCCGACGCCGTGGAATACATGGTCAACGCCCACTGCGCCGACGCCATCGTGTGCATCTCCAACTGCGACAAGATCACCCCCGGCATGCTGATGGCCGCCCTGCGCCTGAACATCCCGGTGATCTTCGTTTCCGGCGGCCCGATGGAAGCCGGCAAGACCAAGCTGGCCAGCCACGGCCTGGACCTGGTCGACGCCATGGTCATCGCCGCCGATTCCACGGCTTCCGACGAAAAAGTCGCCGAATACGAGCGCAGCGCCTGCCCGACCTGCGGTTCGTGCTCCGGCATGTTCACCGCCAACTCGATGAACTGCCTGACCGAGGCCCTGGGCCTGGCCCTGCCGGGCAACGGCTCGACCCTGGCCACCCACGCCGACCGCGAGCAGCTGTTCCTCACCGCCGGCCGCACCATCGTCGAGCTGTGCAAGCGCTACTACGGCGACAACGATCAGTCGGTACTGCCGCGCAACATTGCCAACTTCAAGGCGTTCGAAAACGCCATGATGCTCGACATCGCCATGGGCGGCTCGACCAACACCATCCTGCACCTGCTGGCCGCAGCCCAGGAAGGCGAAGTCGCGTTCGACCTGCGTGACATCGACCGCCTGTCGCGCAAAGTGCCGCAGCTGTGCAAAGTGGCGCCGAACATCCAGAAGTACCACATGGAAGACGTGCACCGCGCCGGCGGCATCTTCAGCATCCTCGGTTCGCTGGCCCGTGGCGGCCTGCTGCACACCGACCTGCCGACCGTGCACAGCGCCAGCATGGAAGAAGCCATCGCCAAATGGGACATCACCCAGACCGATGACGAAGCCGTGCACACCTTCTTCAAAGCCGGCCCTGCCGGTATCCCGACCCAGACTGCGTTCAGCCAGTCGACCCGTTGGGAAACCCTCGACGACGACCGCGAAAACGGCTGCATCCGCAGCTTCGAGCACGCCTACTCGCAAGAAGGCGGCCTGGCCGTGCTGTACGGCAACATCGCCCTCGACGGTTGCGTGGTGAAAACCGCCGGTGTTGACGAATCGATCCACGTGTTCGAAGGCAATGCCAAGATCTTCGAGAGCCAGGACAGCGCCGTGCGCGGCATCCTCGCCGACGAAGTGAAGGCCGGCGACATCGTGATCATCCGCTACGAAGGCCCGAAAGGCGGCCCGGGCATGCAGGAAATGCTGTACCCGACCTCGTACCTGAAGTCCAAAGGCCTGGGCAAGGCTTGCGCCCTGCTCACCGACGGCCGCTTCTCGGGCGGTACCTCGGGCCTGTCGATCGGCCACGCCTCGCCGGAAGCGGCTGCCGGCGGCGCCATCGGCCTGGTGCGCGACGGCGACAAGGTATTGATCGACATCCCTAACCGTTCGATCAACCTGCTGGTCAGCGACGAAGAGCTGGCCGAGCGCCGCATCGAGCAGGACAAGAAGGGCTGGAAACCCGCTGAAGTACGCCCACGCAAAGTGACCACCGCGCTGAAGGCCTACGCCCTGCTGGCGACCAGTGCCGACAAAGGTGCGGTGCGCAACAAGGCGATGCTCGAAGGGCTCTGAGGCTTTTCTAGCGTGAAAGAAGAACCGGCGCCCTGGGTGCCGGTTTTTTTATGCCTGTTCCGGCCTCTTCGCGGGCACGCCCGCTCCCACAGGTACTCCACAGATTTTAGATTCTGTGGAGTACCTGTGGGAGCGGGCGTGCCCGCGAAGAGGCCGGAGCAGACAACGCAACAACTACTGGATTTGCTCCGGCGTCACGATCACCCAGTTCTTGTCCGCCGTCACCGGCAACCCTTCCTTGGCCTGCGCCGCCGCATTCCTGGTAATCATGCCGTTGAGCTGGTCCATGTACTTGGCCTTGCGGTTTATCCACAGGTGGATGCCACCTTTGCCCACATCCACCCCGTGGAACTGCATGTAGCCATCGCTGGTCGGCGTGTCGCCGCCCACCAGCACCGGTTTCTTCCATTCATCGATGTAGGTCAGGATGGCCGCCTGCTTGCCCGCCATCCAGGTAGCGGGGGTCCACAGGTACGGGGTCAGCTCCAGCCCTTCGTTGGCCTTGGCATCATAGTGGCCAGCACTGATCTGCTTGCGTGCCGTGGTCAGTTGCCCATTGCTGCGGTCCTTTAGCAGCAGGCTCACGCCGATCACGTTCTGCGGTTTCACGTTGTAGCCGTACCTGGGGTCCGAGGCGACCATGCGCACCAGCTCTTCGGAGGCCGCCGAAATCACGTACACCTCGATGCCATTCTCCATCAACTTGTTGTAGAGCTCGGCCTGGCCCTTGAAGACCTTGGGCGGCTGTACCTCGATGGCCTTGACCTGGTCGCCTTCGTAATAAGTACTGGGGATCGGCTTGGTAGAAGCCATCAGCTCGTCCACCTGCACCTTCAACTCCTTCAGGGTAAAACCCGAGAACACCTGGGCCACCCACGGGTAGCAGACCATGTCGTCGACTTCGCACAACCGGTAGTAGTAGCTGAAAAGGCTTTCCTTGTGCTCGGCAGTGTCCTTGAACGGCATCAGCTTCAGCGACGGGTCAAGCTTGTCGCGGCTCAGCAGGCCCTTGTTTTCCATGAACGGCAGCAGGGCTTCTTCCAGGTCATGGCGGTAGCTGGTGTTGTCCATGTCGAACACCGCGTAGTTACCCTTGTTGGCATTGGCAGCGATCATGCTGTCGAGCTGCCTGGCCGCCTCGGCGGGCCAATGCTTGAGCTCGGTGGCGAAGGTTTCGATACTGAACAGCAGGGACAGGCCGATGGCGGCGGCTTTCACAGCGACTTTCATGTACGAATCTCCTGAAATGACCCAGAAACGCTAGTGCAACAATCCCCACTGCCAACCTTCGATAACGACCTCCATGCAGCCGCAAACGCCGCGTTCATTGCAATCCGCGACACTTCGTTATTCCATAAACGACTATGCAAATTCCATTTGGGTATAAATTCGTTTGTTTTCAGGCTGTTAGCATTTCCGTTCGCAATCGCTCACAGAGGCGATGCCACTTCTGCTTTTTTCTGCTGGAGCTTCAATGAACCTGCCGCTGTCACTTAACCTGCTGGCGTTCCTGGCCCTGTTGCTGGGCCTGGCACAAACCCGCCGCACCGACTGGAGCCTGGCCAAGAAGGTACTGCTGGGCCTGGTGCTGGGCGTAGTCTTCGGCCTGGCCCTGCACACGATCTACGGCGCTGGCCACCCCGTGCTCAAGTCCACCATCGCCTGGCTCGACCTGGTCGGCAACGGCTATGTCGGCTTGTTGCAGATGATTGTCATGCCGCTGATCTTCGCCTCGATCCTCAGTGCCGTGGCGCGCCTGCACAATGCCTCGTCGCTGGGCCGCATCAGCGTGCTGAGCATCGGCACCCTGCTGCTGACCACCGCCATTGCCGCGCTGATCGGCATCGTGCTGACCAACCTGTTCGGCCTGAGTGCAGAAGGCCTGGTGGCCGGTGTGCAGGAAAGCGCCCGCATGCAGGTTATCCACAGCGACTACGCCGGCAAGGTCGCCGACCTCAACATCCCGCAGCTGCTGCTGTCGTTCATCCCCAGCAACCCGGTGGGTGACCTGGCGCGGGCCAAGCCGACGTCGATCATCAGCGTGGTGATCTTCGCCGTATTCGTCGGCCTGGCCGCGCTGCAGCTGATCAAGGACGATGCCGAGAAAGGCGAGCGCGCCCTGTCGGCCATCGACACCCTGCAAGCCTGGGTGATGCGCCTGGTGCGGGTGGTAATGAAACTGACCCCGTATGGCGTGCTGGCGTTGATGACCAAGGTGGTTGCCAGCTCGAACATGGAAGACATCCTCAAGCTGGGCAGCTTCGTGGTGGTCTCGTACCTGGGCCTGGGGCTGATGTTCGTGGTGCATGCCCTCATCCTGGCGGCGACCGGTGTGAGCCCGCTGCGCTTCTTCCGCAAGGTGTGGCCGGTGCTCACGTTCGCCTTCACCAGCCGCTCCAGCGCCGCCAGCATTCCGCTGAACATCGAAGCGCAAACGCGCCGCCTGGGTGTGCCGCAGTCGATTGCCAGCTTCAGCGCATCATTCGGCACCACCATTGGCCAGAACGGCTGCGCTGGCCTCTATCCCGCCATGCTGGCGGTGATGGTGGCGCCGGCGGTGGGCATCGATACCTTCGACCCGCTGTGGATCGCGACCCTGGTGGCCATCGTCACGCTGAGTTCTGCAGGGGTTGCCGGTGTGGGTGGCGGGGCCACCTTTGCCGCACTGATCGTGCTACCAGCAATGGGCTTGCCGGTGGAGCTGGTGGCGTTGCTGATTTCGGTGGAGCCGCTGATCGACATGGGGCGTACGGCGCTGAACGTGAACGGTTCGATGACTGCGGGCGTGGTGACCAGCCAGCTGTTGAAAGAGACCGACAAGGACGTGCTGGCGGGCGATGAGCATGCAGAATTGAGCCACTCCTGACCGATCGCAGGGGGCGCTTCGCGCCCCCGACAATCTCAAACCTTGTCCCAAACCTCGAAGTGATAAGCAGGCTTGCCTTCCTCAGCCTGTGCCTCACTCGACTCCAGCTTCCAATGCGCCTCATCAAACGCAGGGAACCAGGCATCGCCTTCCGGCGCCATTTCTACCCGCGTCAGGTACATCCGGCTGACCAGCCCTTGCTCCAGCGCCTGCCGATACAACTGCGCCCCGCCAATCAGCATCAGCTCTTCAACGCCTTGCTCGCGCGCCCACTGCTCGGCCCGCACCAGGGCTTCTTCAAGCGATGCAAATACCTCCGCACCTGTCAGTTCAAGGCCCCGCTGGCGGCTGACGACGATATTCAACCGCCCAGGCAGCGGCCGCCCCAGCGAGTCCCAGGTCTTGCGCCCCATGATGATCGGCTTGCCCAGGGTGGTGGCCTTGAAGTACTTGAAGTCCCCCGGCAAATGCCAGGGCATGGAATTGTCGATGCCGATCACGCGGTTCTCGGCGTACGCCGCGATCAGGCTGAGGGGGAGTGATGTATTCATGTCAGCGAGGATAGCACCGGGCGCGTGGGTTATGCTTCTGCCCTGACCTGTGCAATGGAAGACCATGTGACTGAACCGACTCCACTGGACAAGCGCTGGCTCACCGAAGCGGTACGCCTGCGCGAGGAACACGCCGGCCCCCTGGAAGACCAGGAAGCCAACCGTCGCGCCCGCCAATTGGGCGGCGACCTGGCGGCCCGCATCGAAACCCGTGCACTGTTCCTGGCCGAACGCGATGGCATGAGCACCGCCCTGCGCCACTGGAAGCAAGGCGCGCGCCTGGCGCTGCTGGCCTTGCTGCTGATGGCCGTGCTCAGCGGCGCGGGCTTGGCCCTGGCCGCCCTGGGCGACGGGCAGCGGCCGGTGAACGTGTTCTGGGCCCTGGGCAGCCTGCTCGGGCTGAACCTGCTGATGCTGCTGGGCTGGGCCATCGGTTTTGCCGTAAGCGGCGAGCATGGCGCAGGGCTGGGCCGGTTGTGGCTATGGCTGAGTGAACGCTTTGCCCGCGATGCCAAGGCCGCACACCTGGCACCTGCGCTGCTGGTGCTGCTGCAACGCCAACGCCTGAACCGCTGGCTGCTCGGCCTGCTGGTGCATGGCCTGTGGCTGCTGGCCATGCTCACCGCCCTGGGCATGCTGCTAGCCTTGCTGGCGACCCGGCGCTATGGCTTTGTCTGGGAAACCACGCTGCTTGCCGCCGACCCGTTCATCCACCTGACCCAAGCCCTGGGCGCCCTGCCTTCGCTGCTGGGCTTTGCCGTGCCTGACGAAGCCATGATCCGCGCCAGCGGCGACACCTTGCCGGCCCTGGAGCAAGCCCGACAGGCCTGGGCCAGCTGGTTGCTGGGGGTGGTGCTGGTGTATGGCCTGTTACCACGCCTGGTACTGGCTGGATTGTGCCTGTGGCGCTGGCGCCAGGGCCGCGAGCGCCTGGTACTGGACTTGAGCCTGCCCGGCTACGCGCAACTGCGTGATGCACTGATGCCGCGCAGCGAACGCATCGGCGTACAGGATGCCGCACCCGAGGCCCTGCCACAGTTTGCCGCCGGCCAGCTGGAAAGCGGCAGCAGCGGTGCCCTGCTGGTGGGCCTGGAACTGGACGACCAGCGCCCCTGGCCGCCCGCCCTGCCGAAAAGCGTGATCAATGCTGGCGTGCTCGACAGCCGCGAATCGCGCAACCGGCTGCTCGAACAACTCAGCCGCTTCCCCCCGGCACGCCTGGCCATCGCCTGCGACCCCCGGCGCTCGCCCGACCGCGGCAGCCTGGCGTTGCTCGCCGAACTGGCGCGCAATGCCGGCGCAACCCGTATCTGGCTACTGCAGTCGGCACCCGGCCAGGCTGTTGATGCCCAGCGCCTGGGCGATTGGCACGAAGCCCTTGACCGCCTTGGCCTGCAGCACGCCGACACCTCACCACTGACCTGGCTGGAGCATGGCCATGACTGAGCCACTGAAACTGGCCGTGGTCGGCCATACCAACGTCGGCAAGACCTCGCTGCTGCGCACGCTGACCCGCGACGTAGGCTTTGGCGAAGTGTCCCACCGCCCCAGCACCACCCGCCATGTAGAAGGTGCGCGCTTGTCGGTGGACGGCGAACCCTTGCTGGAGCTGTACGACACCCCGGGCCTGGAGGATGCCATCGCGTTGCTCGACTACCTCGAACGCCTGGAACGCCCGGGCGAGCGCCTGGACGGCCCGTCCCGCCTGGAGCGCTTTCTGCAGGGCAGCGAAGCGCGCCAGCGTTTCGAGCAGGAGGCCAAGGTGCTGCGCCAGTTGCTGGCCAGCAATGCCGGCCTGTACGTGATCGACGCGCGCGAGCCGGTGCTGGCCAAGTATCGCGATGAACTGGAAGTGCTGGCCAGCTGCGGCAAGCCGTTACTGCCGGTGCTCAACTTCGTCGCCAGCCACCAGCACCGCGAGCCGCAATGGCGTGAAGCCCTTGCCCGGCTTGGGCTTCACGCGTTGGTGCGGTTCGACAGCGTGGCCCCGCCCGAGGATGGCGAGCGCCGTTTGTACGAAAGCCTGGCCCTGCTGCTGGAGGACGCCCGCCCGGCCCTGCAGCGGCTGATCGACGACCAGCAGGCACAGCGCCTGGCCCGCCAGCAAAGTGGCAAGCGGCTGATTGCCGAGTTGCTGCTGGACTGCGCCGCCTGCCGGCGTAGCGTCGAGGCGGAGCCAGCGGCCGAAGCCAAGGCCATAGAGGCGCTGCGCCGGGACATACGCCAACGTGAACAGCGTTGCGTCGAAGCCTTGCTCAAGCTGTATGCCTTCCGCCGCGAGGATGCCCATGCCAGCGACCTGCCGTTGCTCGATGGCCGCTGGGGCGATGACCTGTTCAATCCTGAAACCCTGAAGCTGCTGGGTGTGCGCCTGGGCAGCGGCGTGGCGGCCGGCGCTGCAGCCGGGGCCGGGGTCGATCTGCTGGTCGGCGGGCTTACCCTCGGCGCGGCAGCGCTGGCCGGCGCGATTGCCGGCGGTGCGCTGCAGACGGCGCGTAACTATGGCTCACGGTTGATGGGCAAGCTCAAGGGCAAACGCGAGCTGACCGTGGACGACACGGTATTGCGCCTGCTGGCGTTGCGTCAGCAGCAGTTGATGGTGGCGCTGGATAACCGCGGGCATGCGGCGCAAGACAGCATCAGGCTGGGTGAGCTGGATGAGAAGGCCTGGCGCGAGGGCAAGTTGCCAGAGGCACTGGTGAAGGCGCGGGCGCATCCGCAATGGTCGACGCTCAACCCAGGGGCGAAGCTGAATCAGGCTGAGCGGCAGGAACAGCTGGAGGCACTGGTTTCACAATTTTGAGTCAGCAGGCCTGGCCTCTTCGCAGCACAAGGCTGCTCCTACAGGTATCGCGTCCGCCTGTAGGAGCAGCCTTGTGCTGCGAATAGGCCAGGCCCGACAACCCATGTTTCAAAGCAATGCCAGTGCCCTCTGCTTCAACCCATCCAGATCAACCACCGCTACCCCCACCTCCTTGGCCCGCTCATCCCACTCCCGCATCCGCAAGCTCACCTCGAACAGCGGATCCCGCTCGAATGCATCCGCCTCAGCCTCGCTCATTACACCCCCCTGATACTCCAGGGTCCGCCGGCTCGCCTCGCTCAGGCGCTGGTAATACCCCGCCTGGCGCAACGTCAGGTAACGCTTCGCCTCCACGTGATACTCCACCAACCGCGACATGCGCTCGCCAAAGCCGCAACGGCGCAAATACTCGGCGCCGATGCGTTCATGGCTGACCACGCCGTAGCCGCCCATGCTGGCGTCACCGCCACACAGGTGACCGATGTCGTGGAAGAACGCCGCCAGCACCACCTCATCGTCGAAGCCTTCGGCCATGGCCAGTTGCGCGGCCTGTGACATGTGTTCGAGCTGGGTGATGGCTTCGCCGATGTAGTCGTCGCTGCCATGGCGTGCGTACAGGGCGAAGGTGCTGTCGACGATCTGTGCTGGATCAGGCATCGGTATCTATTCCTGGCTTGGTAGCGGCGGTGGCTTCTTCGCGGGCTCGCCCGCTCCCACAAGGGGCTGCGCAAATTTCAGGACCTGCGCAGTACCTGTGGGAGCGGGCATGCCCGCGAAGAGGCCGGTACAGGTTACTGCTGGGCCACCTTCTCCGACTTGCCGTCGTAGCGCTTGCGCCACTCGGCCAGAATCTGGTCACGGTTCTTCGATGCCCACGCAAAGTCGTTCTTGATCAGGCGCTGTTCATAGTCCGCTGGCAGCTCGGTCTGTGGCTTGGCAATACCCGGCGCGGCCAGCACGGCGAAGTTTTCCTTGT
This sequence comes from Pseudomonas sp. YNh, assembly GCF_037993085.1. Lineage (NCBI taxonomy): Bacteria > Pseudomonadati > Pseudomonadota > Gammaproteobacteria > Pseudomonadales > Pseudomonadaceae > Pseudomonas > Pseudomonas sp. YNh. Next base: position 426,120 of record NZ_JBBMRJ010000002.1, read on the forward strand.
ACAGCTCCATCGCCGCCGGGCTGGCCGAGAAATCAGCCAGGCGCTTGGCCGCATCCGCCTTGGGCGACCCTTTGATCACAGCAGTCGCCTCGATCTCCCAGCCCAGGCCTTCCTTCGGCAACACGATGTCCAGCGGCGCGCCCTGGCGCTTCAGTTGCACAGCCGGGTATTCGAACGAGATACCGATCGGGAACTCGCCCGCAGCCGCCAGCTTGCATGGCTTGGAGCCGGAGTGAACATACTGGCCGATGTTCTGGTGCAGTGCGTCCATGTAGGCCCAGCCTTGCGGCTCACCAAAGGTCTGCAACCAGGCACTCACGTCAAGGAAGCCGGTACCCGACGAGGCCGGGTTCGGCATGACGATCTTGCCTTTGTATTCCGGCTTGGTCAGGTCCTGCCAGCTCACCGGCTTGCTCAGGCCCTGCTTCTCGGCCTCGATGGTATTGAAGCAGATGGTTGCGGCCCACACGTCCATGCCCACCCACGCCGGCGGGTTGGCAGCGTCCCGGTAGTTGCCGGAGATCTTGCCCAGGTCCTTCGGTGCATAGGCTTCCAGCATGCCGTTCTGGTCGAGAATGGCCAGGCTGGACGCTGCCAGGCCCCATACCGCGTCGGCTTGCGGGCGGTCTTTCTCGGCCAGCAGCTTGGCAGTGATGATGCCGGTGGAATCGCGTACCCACTTGATCTCGATGTCCGGGTTGGCCTTCTCGAAGGCCTGCTTGTAGCTCTTCAGCTGCTCGGCTTCCAGCGCGGTGTAGACCGTCAGCTGGGTATCCGCGGCCGAAGCCTGCAGGCTGAATACGGCAGAAACGGCAGCGGCAAGTGCAAGGTGCTTGTACATGGGTAGGTTCCTTACAGGTCAGACGGTCGCGGCGCGTTGGCGCCAGGCTTGGGAGCGGCGCAGCAGGCCGCGTGAGGCTGCGGCCAGCAGCAGTGAAGCGCCGGCACTGGTCAGCAGGATCAGGGTGGACATGGCAGCAGCACCGCCAACGTTGCCGGCATCGTCCATGTTCAGCACGGCAACGGCAGCCAGGATGGTGTCGGGGCTGTACAGGAAGATCGCCGCCGACACCGTGGTCATGGCCGAAACGAACAGGTAGCGGATGATGTCCAGCAGCGCCGGCAGGCAGATCGGCACGGTCACCCGCAGGAAGTGCTTGTACAGCGGCGCCTTCAACGACAGCGCAGCGGCCTCGAACTCGCCATCAAGCTGGCGAAGCGCGGTGGTTGCGGTCATCTGCGCGGTGGTCAGGTAATGGGCGATGGTGCACACCACCAACAGCCCCATGCTGCCGTACAGCACATGCAGCGGGTTGCCGTTCAGGTTGAAGAAGAAGACGTAGCCCAGGCCCAGCACCAGGCCCGGCACGGCCATGGGGATGAAGCTGAGCAGGCGCAGCGCCTGGTTGAGCAGGCGTTGGCCCTGGGTTTTCTCCATCAGGTAGGCACCGGTGAAAATCACGATGCTGCCGATCAGCGCGGTGCCGATGGCCATGGTCACGCTGTTGCGGTAGGCCAGCCAGCCGCCACCGGCGGTGTCTTCGAACATGTAGTGACGCAGCGACAACGACAGGTTGTATGGCCAGAAAGTGACCAGCGACGAATACACCGCCATGCCGATCACCAGCAGCAATGCCGCGCACACCAGCAGCACGAGGGCCAGGAAGCAGGCATCGCGGCCACGCGATGGCTTGGGTTCGAACACCTGGGCGCGGCCGCTCATGGCCTCGCCCTGGCGCCGGCGCAGCCAGGCGTCAACGCTGAAGCTGAACAGGGCCGGCAACAGCAGCACCATACCGATCAGCGCACCACGGCCGAACTGTTGCTGGCCGACCACCGCCTTGTAGGCCTCCAGCGCCAGCACCTGATAGTCGCCACCGACCACCACCGGCACACCGAAGTCGGTGATGGTCAGGGTGAACACCAGGCAGAACGCCGCAAACACCGCCTGGCGCGTGGCCGGCCAGGTGATGCTGGTGAACGCCCGACCTGGGCCAGCGCCCATGCTGGAGGCAGCATCGAACAGCCGAGCATCGGCCAGCGACAGCGCCGATAGCAGGATCATCAGCGCATGCGGGAAGGTGTAGATGGCCTCCCCCAGCACGATGCCCCAGAAGCCGTAGATATTGTCGCTGAGCAACCCGCGCAGCAGCCCCTGGTTACCGAACAGGTAGACCAGGGCGATGGCCGGCAGCATTGACGGCGCCAGCAGCGGCAGCAGCGAAATCCCCCGCCACAGGCCCTTGGCCGGGATCAGCGTACGTTGCAGGGCATAGGCAAACAGGTAGGCCAGCGGCACCACGATGGCTGCGACGGTGAAAGCCACCGACAGGCTGTTGCCCAGCAACCAGTGGAAGTTGTCGCTGGCGAATAGCTCCCGGGCTGCCAGCAAGCCGCCACCCTGGCCCGCGTCCGCGCTGAAGCCACGCCAGAAGATCGCCAGCAGCGGCATCAGCACGGCCAGCACCAACAGGATCAGCAGCAGGCTCTTGCCGCCGACGACGAACAACCGATCACCCAGGGCAACGCCAGCACGCGGCGCGGCTTTGGCCTGGCTCAGCGGCAGGGACATTGGCGCGGCCATCTCAGGCAAACACCTGCAGGCTCTGCGGCGGCAGCGCCACCCAGATGTCCTGCGAACCCAGGCGGGGCATGGCCTCGGGGGCCACCTCGGCCAGCAGGGCATGGCCTGGCAGGGCCTTGAGTTCAAAACTCATGCGGCAGCGGTTACCGAGAAAGGTGATTTCGCGGACCATGGCCGGGAACAGGTTTTCTTCGTGTACCACCGGGTTGACCGTGATCGCCTCCGGGCGACAGAACAGCCGGCCGCTGCTGGCCTGGGCCGACCCCGGCGCCAGGCGCATGTTCATGCCGCCAACCTGGGCATGGCTGTCGCCGCTTCGCTGGAATGGCAGCCAGTTACCCTGGCCGACGAACTCGGCAACGAACGGCGTGGCCGGTTGGTCGTAGATTTCCTGCGGGGTGGCGTACTGCTCGACCTGGCCGTTGTTCATCACGGCAATGCGGTCGGCCATCAGCATGGCTTCGTCCTGGTTGTGGGTCACCATCAGGGTGGTGATGCCCAGCTGGCGTTGCAGCTGGCGCAGCTCGGTGCACAGGTGCTCGCGGACCCGGGCGTCCAGCGCCGACATCGGCTCGTCGAGCAGTAGCAGGGATGGCGACGGCGCCAGCGCACGGGCCAGGGCCACACGTTGCTGCTGGCCACCGGAAAGCTGGCCTGGGTATTTCTTCTCGCTGCCAGAAAGGCCCACCAGTTCGAGCATTTCAGCCACCCGCTGGCGGGCCTGCTCGCGGCCACTGCCGGTCAGGCCGTAGGCGATGTTGGCTTCGACGGTAAGGTTGGGGAACAGCGCGTAGGACTGAAACAGGATGCCGTAGTCACGGGCCTGGGGCGGCAGCTCGGAGATATCGCGCTCGCCGATGTACAGCGTGCCGCGGTCCTGGCGCTCCAGGCCGGCGATGCAGCGCAGCAGCGTGGTCTTGCCACAGCCGGACGGGCCGAGCAGGCACACCAGTTCGCCGGCGGCGATGTCCAGCGAGACATCGTTGAGTGCCGTGAAGGCACCGAAGCGCTTGTGGATGTTGCGCACTTTCATCTGTGCGCCGGGGGTGGTGTGGTTCATGGCAGGGCCTCATCGAAGAGATGGGGCCATGCTAGGCAGGCTGTGCGAAGGTTCTGTGGCTTTGAGGCAAAAGCCGGTGATAGTGGTATAGGCAGATTTTGTATTGGCCTGTCGGGGCCTCTTCGCGGGCTTGCCCGCTCCCACAGGATATCTACAAAATTCAGACCCTACGCAGTACCTGTGGGAGCGGGCAAGCCCGCGAAGAAGCCAACACAGGTCTAGAAATGCGAACCGGCCACTTCTTGCGCTACACCCATGAACGCGGCCGGCAACCTGGCCTGGCGCCGTTCCTTCAGGCAATACAGGTACTCATGCATCACCGGCGCATTCTCCAGCACGAGCACCCGCAGTTCGGGGTTGTGCGGCACCTCATGGCGGGCAATCACGCTGATGCCGATGTTGCGCAGCACCGCCTCGCGGATCGACTCGCGGCTGCCGATTTCCAGCAAGGCCCCGGCCGTCACCCCGGCCTCCTGCATCATCTGCTCGGTCAGCTTGCGCGTGGTCGAGCCCTTCTCCCGCATCAACAGGCAATGCCCGGCCACCACATCGATGGACACCGTCTGGCGGTGGGCCAATGGGTGGTTGCGGTGCACCGCCACCACCAGCGGATCGGTGCCCAGCACCCGTCGCACCAGCCGGGCGTCCTCCAGCAGCTGCGACGAAGCGGCGATATCCACCCGGTAGTCTTCGAGCATTTCCAGCACCTGCTGCGAGTTGCCGATCTCCACCGCTACATCCACCTGCGGCAAGCGCTCGCGGTAGATCTTCACCAGGTCGAGAATGTAGTAAGGCGCCGTGGCGGCGATGCGCAAACTGCCTTGGGCCTGGCCGCTGTTGCGCAGCTCGAACTCGATGTCGGCCTCCTGTTGCAACAGCGCCTTGACCATCGGCAGCAGTCGCACGCCCTCTTCGCTCAACACCAGGCGCCGCCCGCCACGGTAGAACAGCTCGACCGTGTAGTGGCTTTCCAGGTTGCGGATCTGCGTGGTCACCGTGGGCTGGCTGAGTCCGAGCTTCTTTGCCGCCAGGGTGATGCTGCCCAGGCGGGCCACCATGTAAAAGGCTTTAAGCTCCGAACTCAGCATGCACGTCCTCTATTTGCGCAAAAGGCGCAAGCCGTTGAACACCACCAGCAGGCTCACGCCCATGTCGGCGAACACTGCCATCCACAGGGTGGCCATGCCGGCAAAGGTAATCGCCAGGAATATCGCCTTGACGCCCAACGCCAGAACGATGTTCTGCATGAGGATCGCCCCACTTTGGCGCGACAGCCTGACGAAGGCCGGGATTTTGCGCAAGTCGTCGTCCATCAGTGCCACATCGGCGGTTTCAATGGCGGTGTCGGTGCCGGCAGCGGCCATGGCAAAACCGACCTCGGCACGGGCCAGGGCCGGGGCGTCGTTGATGCCGTCACCGACCATGCCCACCCGATGGCCCTGTGCGTACAAGGCTTCGATGGTTTTCAGTTTGTCGGCAGGCAGCAGGTTGCCCTCCGCGCGGTCGATACCCACCACGGCGGCGATGGCCTGCGCGGTATGCGGATTATCACCGGTCAGCATGACAGTCTTGATGCCCAGCTCATGCAGCTCGGCAATGGCCTGGCGGCTGCTGTCCTTGACCGTATCGGCCACTGCGAAAAGGGCCAGCGGGCCACTGCGGTCAAGCAGCAGGACCACGGTCTTGCCTTGGCGCTCCAGCGCATCCAGCTGGGCTTCCAGCTCGGGTGAGCACAGCCCCAGTTCTTCCACCAGACGGTGGTTGCCCAGGTGGTAGACCTCGCCAGCGATGGTGCCACGCACGCCGCGCCCGGCCAGGGCAGCGAAGTCATCGACCTCGCTCAAGGCCAGGCCTTGCTCCCTGCCGAACTGGGCAATGGCGCGGGAAACCGGGTGGTCCGAACGTTCGCCCAAGCTGGCAGCCAGGGCTTGCGCACGGCCTTCAAACAGCGGCTCCAGTACTTTGGCGTCGGTCTGTACCGGCTTGCCGTGGGTGATGGTGCCGGTCTTGTCCAGGGCCAGGTAATCCAGGTGGCGGCCGCCTTCCAGGTACACACCGCCCTTGATCAGGATGCCTTTGCGCGCAGCAGCGGCCAGCCCGCTGACGATGGTCACCGGGGTCGAGATGACCAGGGCGCACGGGCACGCGACCACCAGCAGCACCAGGGCGCGGTACACCCAGTCGAACCAGCTTGCGGCCATGAACAGCGGCGGGATCACCGCCACGGCCAGGGCGATGGCAAACACCACCGGGGTATAGATACGCGAAAACTGGTCGACGAAGCGCTGGGTAGGCGCCCGCGCGCCTTGTGCTTGCTCCACGGCCTTGATGATCCGCGCCAGGGTCGATTGGCCCGCGCCAGCGGTAACGCGAAACTCCAGCGCACCCGCCTGGTTGATGGTGCCGGCGAACAGTTTGTCGCCTACGGCCTTCTCCACAGGCAAGCTTTCGCCGGTGATTGGCGCCTGATCGACGCTGGATTGCCCACTGCTCACTTCGCCATCCAGGCCGATGCGCTCGCCGGGGCGCACCCGCACCAACGCGCCGATGGCCACTTCGCGCACATCCACTTCGCGCCATTGGCCATCTGCCTGCTGCACCGTGGCCATGTCCGGGGTCAGCTGCATCAGCCCGCTGATGGCATTGCGTGCGCGGTCCAGCGAGCGGGCTTCGATCAGCTCGGCAACAGTAAACAGCACCATCACCATGGCCGCTTCCGGCCACTGGCCGATCAGCACAGCACCGGTCACGGCGATGCTCATCAGCGCATTGATGTTGAGGTTGCGGTTTTTCAGGGCAATCCAGCCCTTCTTGTAGGTGCCCAGGCCGCAACCAAGAATGGCTGCCAGCGCCAATGCCGCCACCAGCCATTCCGGCGCCAGCGCGGCAAAGTGCACGATTTCGGCGGCGATGGCGGCAACACCCGACAATGCCAGCGGCCACCAGCGGGTCTTGGCCGGTTGGGGCGCGGCGGCGATACCGTCGCCTTCGGCACCAAGCGGCTCGGCCTTCATGCCCAGGCTGTCGATGGCACGCTCGATGTCGCTAGTACCGTCCAGGGTGTGGCGTACTCCAAGTACGCGGTTGATCAGGTTGAATTCCAGCTGCTCGATACCGGCCAGCTTGCCCAGCTTGTCCTGGATCAGGGTCTGCTCGGTCGGGCAGTCCATGGCGTCGATGCGGAAGCGGCTGAGCTGTGCCTGGGCACTGGCCGTTTCAGTCAGCTGCACCAGCGCCGGCGCGGCTTTGGCCCCGCAGCAGCTGTGGCCGTGGGCGGCGTGCCCATGGTCGTCATCGCCATGGGCGTGATCGTGCGGATGCTTGTGTTCGTGGCTGACAGGCTGGTTCATGGGGTCGTCCTTAAAGTGAGCCTGTTGCCAAGTGAACACCCTGTAGCCACTATAGGGTCAAGCCACTTGCTGGAGATTTCGTGATGAAGATCGGAGAACTGGCCAAAGCCACCGACTGCGCGGTGGAAACCATCCGCTACTACGAGCGTGAACACCTGCTGCCCGAGCCTGCCCGTACAGAAGGCAACTACCGGCTGTATACCCAGGCCCACGTGGAACGGCTGACCTTCATCCGCAACTGCCGCACCCTGGACATGACCCTGGAAGAAATCCGCAGCCTGCTACGCCTGCGCGACAGCCCCGACGACTCGTGCGGCAGCGTCAATGCGCTGATCGACGAACATATCGAGCATGTGCAGGCGCGGATCGATGGCTTGGTGGCATTGCAAGAGCAGCTGGTGGAACTGCGGCGGCGCTGCAGCGCGCAGGGGAGCGAATGCGCGATCTTGCAGCAACTGGAGACGAACGGGGCGGTATCGGTGCCGGACACCGAGCATTCGCATGTGGGGCGCAGTCACGGGCATTGAGCCAAAAGCTTCGCGGGCACGCCCGCTCCCACAGGGACCGCACAGGGCCTGGCATTCAGTAGTACTTGTGGGAGCTGGCTTGCCGGCGAAAGGGGCGCAAAGCGCCCCCGGAAATCTAGAAAATCACACCGCCATCGGCGCTGTCATCGGCGCATGGTGCTCATAGCCTTCCAGCCAGAAATCACTCGGCTCGATCTTCTCCAGCCACTCCGGCTCATACTTGCCCGTCTCGGCAAACGCCGGCACGCGGTCGCTGATCACCAGCTTCGGCGCTTCCAGCGGCTCGCGCTTGAGCTGCTCGTTCAGCATGTCCAGGTGGTTTTCATACACATGGGCATCGCCGATGAAGTAGGTGAACCAGCGCGGGGTGTAACCGGTCAGGCGACCGAACAGCGACAGCAGCGCCGCGCCTTCGGTGAGGTTGAACGGTGTGCCCAGGCCCAGGTCGTTGGAGCGGATGTAAAGGGTCAGGGAAATTTCCTTGGTCTCTACATTCGGGTGGAACTGGTACAGCAGGTGACACGGCGGCAGGGCCATCTCGTCCAGCTGCGCGCAGTTCCAGCCGTGGAACAGGATGCGGCGGCTGCCCGGGTCGTTGGCGATGGTGTCCAGGCACTGGCGCACCTGGTCGATGGCCTTGTACAGGACCACGAACGCCTGGCCGTCTTCTTCGTCCTGGGCAATACGGCGGAAGCCGGCCTTCTCGGCCATTTCGACAGCGGCCGGGTTGCTAAGCGGTATGCGCTTGTAGCCCGGCCACTGGCGCCATTGCACGCCATAGATCTCGCCCAGGTCGTCATGGCCCTGGCGGAACGGGTTGGCCAGCCACTGGGCGTTTTCGTTGGCGTTCTGGTCCCAGACCTTGCAGCCCAGCTCACGGAATTCACCGGCGTTTTTCACGCCCCGCAGGAAGCCGACCATCTCGCCGATCGCCGACTTGAACGCCAGCTTGCGCGTGGTGATGGCCGGGAAGCCCTTCTGCAGGTCGAAGCGCAGCATGGCGCCCGGCATGCTGATGGTACGGATGCCGGTGCGGTTGCCTTGCAACGTACCGTTCTCGATGACTTCACGGACCAGATCTAGATACTGTTTCATGACTTTCCTGTAACAAGAACGGCAGGGGGATCGCCCCTGCCGTGAAAATCATACGGCTGGTTTTGCCGTAGGTTTGCGGTTGTAGGCCAACCAGATCAAGAAGATGCCGCCGACGATCATCGGCAAGCAAAGCAACTGACCCATGGTCAACCAGCCGAAGGCAATGTAGCCAAGCTGGGCATCAGGCACACGCACAAACTCCACGATAAAGCGGAAAATGCCGTAGAACAGCGCGAACATGCCGGAAACGGCCATGGTCGGGCGAGGTTTGCGCGAGTACAACCAGAGAATCACGAATAATGCCACACCTTCCAGGGCAAACTGGTACAGCTGCGACGGATGACGGGGCAACTGGGCAGGGTCGCTGAACGGCGGGAACACCATCGCCCACGGCACGTCGGTCGCCTTGCCCCACAGCTCGGCGTTTATAAAGTTGCCGATACGCCCGGCACCCAGGCCGATCGGCACCAGCGGGGCAACGAAGTCCATCAGCTCGAAGAACGACTTGTTGTTGCGCTTGCCGAACCACAAGGCCGCCAGCATCACGCCGATGAAGCCGCCGTGGAACGACATGCCGCCCTTCCACACCTCGAAGATCAGCGTCGGGTTGGCCAGGTAGGCATGCAGGTCGTAGAACAGCACGTAACCCAGGCGGCCACCGACGATCACCCCCATCGACAGCCAGAACACCAGGTCGGAAAGCTTCTCGCGGCTCCAGGTGGGGTCAAAGCGGTTCAACCGGCGCGAAGCCAGCAGCCAGGCGCCGCCGATGCCGATCAGGTACATCAGCCCGTACCAATGGATTTTCAGCGGCCCGATGGCCAGGGCCACGGGGTCTATCTGCGGGTAAGGCAGCATGGAACTTCCTCTCGATTCAAATCAAAAAGCTGAGGCCGACACAGAACAGCAGCGCTGCGAACAGGCGTTTCAACAAACGGGGCGACAGCTTGTGCGCCAGACGCGCGCCAAAGCGGGCGAAAAACATGCTGGTCACGGCAATGCCGACCATCGCCGGCAGGTACACGTAACCCAGGCTGTGGGCCGGCAGGTGCTCCTCGTGCCAACCCAGCAGCATGAAGCTCAGGGCACTGGCCACGGCAATCGGCAGGCCACAGGCCGAGGACGTGGCCACCGCCTGCTGCATGGGCAGGCTGCGCCAGGTCAGGAACGGCACAGTCAGCGAACCACCGCCGATGCCGAAAATGGCCGAGGCCCAGCCAATTATTCCACCGGCCCCGATCAAGGCGGGTTTGCCCGGGATGCCGCGACTTGCCTTGGGTTTGAGGTCCAGGGCCATCTGCGCGGCGATAACCAGGGCGAACACGCCGATGATCTTCTGCAGCAGCGGCCCCTGGATCAGCGAGGCGGTCTTGGCACCGACACCGGCCCCCAGCAGGATGCCGAGGGTCATCCAGGCGAAGATCGGCCATTGCACCGCGCCCTTGCGGTGGTGCTCAAGCACGGCGTTGATCGACGTGAACACGATGGTTGCCAGCGATGTGCCGACCGCCAGGTGGGTCAGCACCGAGGCGTCGAAGCCCTGCAAGGTGAAGCTGAACACCAGCACCGGCACGATGATGATGCCACCGCCCACGCCGAACAGCCCGGCCAGCACACCGGCACAGGCGCCCAACAGCAGATAGAGCACGAATTCCATTCGGCTTCCCCGAAAAATCAATCCGGCATGGTAACGGAAGCCGGCCTCGGGGCTCTAGTGAACTCTGTGTCAGGATGGATCGGCCACGCCGCTGTGGGTACAGTGGCAGAAAACACAGAGGCCAAACCGATGTGCCTGATCGTATTTGCCTGGCGGCCGGGGCATGCCCTGCCGCTGATCGTCGCGGCCAACCGCGACGAGTTCTATGCCCGCCCCACTCAACCCTTGGCGGCCTGGGAAGATGCGCCCGGGGTGCATGCCGGGCGCGACCTGGAGGCCGGCGGCACATGGCTGGGCGTGGGGCCGCAGGGGCGGTTTGCGGCGCTGACCAATATCCGCGACCCGGGCCAGGCACTGGGGCCGCGCTCGCGGGGTGAACTGGTGGCGGCGTACCTGCAGGGTGAGCTTGGGGTCGAGGCTTACCTGGACCAGGTGGCCAGCCGCAGCGGGCAGTATTCGGGCTTCAACCTGCTGGTGGGTGATGCGCGGCAGCTGGGTTATCTGCATGCCCGTGACGCTACGCCCTGCCTGCTGGACGCCGGGGTATACGGGTTATCCAACGCCGGGCTGGACACCCCGTGGCCGAAGCTGGTGAAGGCACGTAGCGGGCTGGAGGGCCTGCTGGAAACGCCAGACCCGCGCCGGTTGCTGGATTTGCTGGCCGATAACGAGCCGGCAGCTGATGGTGACCTGCCCGAGACAGGCGTGGGGCTGGCGACCGAGAAACTGCTGTCGAGCGTATTCATCGCCAGCCAGAACTACGGGACCCGGGCGAGTACGGTGCTGATCGTGGATGATCAGGGACAAAGGCGGCTGATCGAGCGCAGTTTCGGGCCCTTTGGTGGGCATTTGGGTGAGGTTGAAGTGCTGGTCTGATCATTTGATGCTGCCTGTGCCGGCCTCTTCGCGGGCTTGCCCGCTCCCACAGAAACCCCGCAGGTCACAAGCCTTGTGCGATCCCTGTGGGAGCGGGCAAGCCCGCGAAGAGGCCGGAACCGGCAACCTTGATTTCAGAGGGTTTTGTTGGCCCCTGGGCCGATCATCCGCGCCAACCCGAGGTTTTTAAGGGCCAGCTGCAATGAGCTGTGGATAACTTGCGGGTTGTCATGGCTCAGGGCCTCGGCCAGCAGTTCCTTGGCCTTGCTCATGTTCACCTGACGCAGCATCCACTTCACCTTCGGCAGGTTGGTGGCGTTCATCGACAAGCTGTCGAAGCCCATGGCCATCAGCAGGATCGCCGCCGCCGGGTCACCGGCCATCTCACCGCAGATGCTCACTGGCTTGCCTTCACCATGGGCATCGCGCACCACCGTGCTCAAGGCTTGCAGCACCGCCGGGTGCAGGTAGTCGTACAGGTCGGCAACCCGCGGGTTGTTGCGGTCCACCGCCAGCAGGTACTGGGTCAGGTCGTTGGAGCCGACCGACAGGAAATCCACCTGCCGCGCCAGTTCCTTGGTCTGGTAAACCGCCGCAGGTATTTCCACCATCACGCCCACCGGCGGCATCGGCACATCGGTGCCTTCGTCACGCACCTCGCCCCAGGCGCGGTGGATCAGGTGCAGCGCTTCTTCCAGCTCGTGAATGCCGGAAATCATCGGCAGCAGGATGCGCAGGTTGTTCAGGCCCTCGCTGGCCTTGAGCATGGCGCGGGTCTGCACCAGGAAGATTTCCGGGTGGTCGAGGGTGACGCGGATGCCGCGCCAGCCCAGGAAGGGGTTTTCTTCCTTGATCGGGAAGTACGAAAGCGCCTTGTCACCGCCGATGTCGAGGGTACGCATGGTTACCGGCAGCGGGTGGAAGGCCGCCAACTGCTCACGGTAGATGGCCAGTTGCTCTTTCTCGCTGGGGAAGCGCTGGTTGATCATGAATGGCACTTCGGTGCGGTACAGGCCTACCCCTTCGGCGCCGCGCTGCTGGGCACGGGCCACGTCGGCCAGCAAGCCGGTGTTGACCCACAGCGGCATGCGGTGGCCGTCGGGGGTGACGCATGGCAGTTCGCGCAGGGCGTCCAGGCCCTGGGCCAGCTGGCGCTCTTCCTCGACCACTTCGCTGTACTGCTTGCGCAGCACTTCGCTGGGGTTGGTGAACACCTCGCCCTTGTAGCCGTCGACAATCAGTTCGATACCGTCGACCTTGGAGTACGGCAGGTCGACCAGACCCATCACCGTGGGGATGCCCATGGCGCGAGCAAGGATGGCGACGTGGGAGTTGCCCGAACCCAGTACCGAGACCAGGCCCACCAGCTTGCCTTCTGGCACTTCGCCGAGCATGGCCGGTGTCAGCTCTTCACTGACCAGAATGGTGTTGTCGGCATACACCAGCGACTGCGAGCGGGCTTCCTGCAGGTAGGCCAGCAGGCGCCGGCCAAGGTCCTTGACGTCGGAGGCGCGCTCGCGCAGGTAGTCATCGTCCATCAGCTCGAAGCGGCTGACGTGCTCGCCAACCACCTGGCGCAGGGCGCCCTGTGCCCACTGGCCGGTCTTGATGACTTCGGTCACCTCGCCGCCCAGGGCTGCATCTTCGAGCATCATCAGGTACACATCGAACAACGCGCGCTCTTCAGGGCGCAGCTGGGTGGCCAGCTTGGCCGACAGCTTGCGCATGTCGTCGCGCACGCCTTCAAGGGCGTTCTGGAACAGCTTGAGTTCGGCGTCGATGTCATCGACGGCCTTGTCCGGCACCACTTCCAGGTCGGCCGGCGGCAGCATCACCACCGCACGCCCCACGGCAGCGCCAGGCGAGCCTGGTACACCGACGAAGCGGGCCTCCTGGATACCCTTGCCCTGGCGGCCAAGGCCACGGATCGAGCCAGTGGCTTCGGCGTGGGCAATTACCCCGGCAAGCTGGGCACTCATGGTGACCAGGAAGGCTTCTTCGCCCTCGTCGAACTGGCGGCGCTCCTTTTGCTGAATGACCAACACCCCGACCACGCGGCGGTGGTGAATGATCGGTGCACCCAGGAAGGAGGCGAATTTTTCTTCACCGGTTTCGGCAAAGTAGCGGTAACGCGGGTGGTCGGCGGCGTTTTCCAGGTTCAGCGGCTCTTCCCGGGTACCGACCAGGCCAACCAGGCCTTCGTTGGGGGCCATGCTGACCTTGCCGATGGAGCGCTTGTTCAGGCCTTCGGAAGCCATCAGCACGAAGCGGTTGGTTTCCGGGTCGAGCAGGTAGACCGAGCAGACCTGGCTGCCCATGGCCTCCTTGACGCGCAAGACAATGATCCCCAACGCCGACTTGAGATCTTTGGCGGAGTTTACTTCCTGGACGATCTTGCGCAGCGTATTGAGCATGGCTCGGGGTCGAACTCCGTCGTCAGTCGCGCGTCAGCAGACGCGGTGCTAGCTCTTTCAGGGCGCGTCGGTACACCTCGCGCTTGAATGTCACAACCTGGCCCAGCGGATACCAATAGCTCACCCAGCGCCAGCCGTCGAATTCCGGCTTGCCGGTCAGGTCCATCCGCACCCGCTGTTCATTGCTGACCAGCCGTAGCAGGAACCACTTCTGCTTCTGGCCGATGCACAGCGGCTGGCTGTGGGTACGTACCAGTCGCTGGGGTAAACGATAACGCAACCAACCGCGGGTGCAGGCAAGAATTTCCACATCATCGCGTTCAAGGCCAACTTCTTCGTTCAGCTCGCGGTACAGGGCATCTTCCGGCGTCTCGTCAGGGTTGATACCCCCCTGGGGAAACTGCCAGGCATCCTGGTTGATCCGGCGAGCCCATAGCACCTGCCCGGCATCATTCGTGAGAATGATCCCGACATTGGGGCGAAAACCATCCGGGTCGATCACGGCAGCAACCTCGCAAACGCATGTCACCGCATTGTTCCACAAAGCTTGCGAGCGCAGCAACGCGCCCGCCAAGCTTATGTGCAGCCGGGTGAAAACTCCGTATTCTGCGGGCCTACCTGTAGCTGATGCGAGTGACCGCAATGCGCCTGGCTTTATTCGACCTGGACAATACCCTCCTCGGTGGCGACAGCGACCATGCCTGGGGTGATTACCTTTGCGAGCGCGGCATTCTCGACCCGGTCGCCTACAAGCAACGCAACGATGGCTTCTACCAGGACTACCTCAACGGCACCCTGGACCTGCAGGCCTACCTGGCCTTTTCCATGGAGATCCTGGCGGCAACGCCTGTGGCCCAGCTCGACGAATGGCACCGCGACTTCATGCGCGACTGCATCGAGCCGATCATCCTGCCCAAGGCCCTGGCCTTGCTGCAGCAGCACCGCGAGGCGGGCGACCAGTTGGTGATCATCACCGCTACCAACCGTTTCGTGACCGCCCCGATTGCCCGGCGCCTCGGGGTTCGGGTACTGCTGGCAACCGAATGCGAGATGCACGACGGCCGCTATACCGGCCGCAGTACCGATATACCGTGTTTCCGTGAAGGCAAGGTGACACGGCTGGAACGCTGGATGCTGGAAAACGGCTTCGACCTGGAAGACAGCTACTTCTATAGCGACTCGATGAACGACCTGCCGCTGCTGCAACGGGTGACGCATGCGGTGGCGGTGGACCCGGACCCGAACCTGCGGGCCGAGGCCGAGAAGCGCGGGTGGCCGGTGGTTTCGCTGCGAGATTGAGGTTTTCCTGGGCCGGCCCTTTCGCGGGTGAACCCGCTCCCACAGGTACTGCGCTGCCCTCAGGCCTTGTGCAGTCCCTGTGGGAGCGGGTTTACCCGCGAAGAGGCCGGTACGGGCAACCCAGGACTGTCAGACTGGCTTGGCGCCCATCAGCCCGGCAATGGACAGGAAGCAGACCCCGCTGAACACCGCCAACGCCAGGGTAAACCGCAGCCCCACCGCTTCAGCCTTGCGCAGCCGGTTCAGCCGCACCAGCAGCCACCACACGGCAAAGGCGCCGACGGTATAGATGACGCTGGACGCCAGCACCCAGGTCTGCCCCAGCGGCCAGCCCACCAGGTGCACCAGCCACCAGCCGGTGAACGGCATGCTCACCAGGCACAGGCCCATCACCAGCCAGACAAACACCAACGGCCGGCGCAACAGCTTGGCGTAGGCCTCGGCATCGCCTTGGCGGCGAGCGCGCACCGTCCACACCGCCAGGCCCAGGGCGCCCAGTAGCAGCAGGGCGGTGGCGATGATGTGCAGGGTCTTGAGGGTGGTCAGGTGTTCCATGTCTTCACATCCTTGAGCGATAAGCCAAGCTTAGCCGCTCAGCCCAGGAACAGCTTGTACGCCGGGTTCTCGGTCTCGTCCCAGTAGGGGTAGCCGATCTTGGCCAACGCGGCTGGCACCAGGTGGCGCTCGTCCTCCGGCACCTGCAAGCCCGCCACCACGCGCCCGTCAGCCGCGCCATGGTTGCGGTAATGGAACATCGAGATGTTCCAGCGCCCGCCCAGCTTATTGAGGAAGTTGAACAACGCCCCTGGCCGCTCGGGGAATTCGAAGCGCAACACCATTTCATCGCTGGCACCGGCCGAATGGCCCCCAACCATGTGACGAATGTGCAGCTTGGCCAGCTCGTTGTCGGTCAGGTCGGTAACCGGGAAGCCCTGCTCGGTCAGATGCTGCACCAGCGCCGCACGTGGGTCGTTTTCCGGGTGGGTCTGCACGCCAACGAAGATGTGCGCCTCGTCGGAGGTGTGCTTGCGGTAGTTGAATTCGGTGATCTGCCGCTTGCCGATAGCCTCGCAGAAGGCCTTGAAGCTGCCTGGGCGTTCCGGGATGGTCACGGCGATGATCGCTTCGCGCTTCTCACCCAGCTCGGCACGCTCGGCTACATGGCGCAGGCGGTCGAAGTTGACGTTGGCGCCGGAGTCGATCGCCACCAGGGTTTGCCCGGTCACGCCGTACAGCTCGACGTACTTCTTGATGCCCGCAACGCCCAAGGCGCCGGCAGGTTCGGTGATCGAGCGGGTATCGTCATAGATATCCTTGATAGCTGCACAGATCTCGTCGGTACTGACCGTCACCACTTCATCCACATGGTGGCGGCAGATATCGAAGGTGTGCTGGCCGATCTGCGCCACCGCCACGCCGTCGGCAAACAACCCGACCTGTGGCAGCACCACGCGCTCACCGGCTGCCATGGCCGCCTGCAGGCAGTTGGAGTCGTCGGGCTCGACACCAATCACCTTGATTTCCGGGCGCAGGTACTTCACATAGGCGGCAATGCCGGCGATCAGGCCACCACCGCCCACGGGCACGAAGATCGCGTCGAGCTGGCCAGGGTGCTGGCGCAGGATTTCCATGGCCACGGTACCCTGCCCGGCAATGGTGTGCGGGTCGTCATAAGGGTGGACATAGACAAAGCCCTTCTCGTCGACCAGTTTCAGCGAATAAGCCAGCGCTTCTGGGAACGAGTCGCCATGCAGCACTACCTTGCCACCGCGCGAGCGCACGCCTTCGATCTTGATCTCCGGGGTGGTCTTGGGCATCACGATAGTGGCCTTGATGCCCATCTCGCGCGCAGCCAGGGCCAGGCCCTGGGCGTGGTTGCCAGCCGAGGCGGTGACCACGCCACGGGCCAGCTCTTCCGGGGTCAGCTGGGCCAGTTTGTTGTACGCCCCTCGAATCTTGAACGAGAACACCGGTTGCAGGTCTTCACGCTTGAGCAAAATCTGGTTGCCCAGGCGCTTGCTCAGCTGCCCGGCGCTCTGCAGCGGGGTTTCGACGGCAACGTCATAGACGCGCGAGGTGAGGATCTTCTTGACGTACTGTTCGAGCATCGGGAAAGCATCACTGGGCCGCGGGACGAGGGCTGCGAGTCTACCCCAGCGCTACGTCGGGCGACCACAGCAAAGCCGCCCAAGCCGTTATACTAGGCAACTTTGAAAACCGCCCTGCCCCTTTTCGGAGCCCGCATGACCCAGGACCAACTCAAACAGGCCGTCGCCCAGGCCGCTGTCGACTTCATTCTGCCCAAGCTGGATGAAAAGAGCGTCGTCGGCGTCGGTACCGGTTCGACTGCCAACTTCTTCATCGACGCCCTGGCTCAGCACAAGACTGCCTTCGACGGCGCAGTCGCCAGCTCCGAAGCCACCGCCCAGCGTCTGAAGGGCCATGGCATCCCGGTCTACGAGCTGAACAGTGTCAGCGAGCTGGAATTCTACGTGGACGGCGCCGACGAGAGCGACGCGCACCTGAACCTGATCAAGGGCGGCGGTGCGGCCCTGACCCGCGAGAAGATCGTCGCTGCTGTGGCCAAGACCTTCATCTGCATCGCCGACGGCAGCAAACTGGTGCCGGTACTGGGCGCTTTCCCGCTGCCGGTCGAAGTGATCCCGATGGCGCGCAGCCATGTGGCCCGTCAGCTGGTCAAGCTGGGCGGCGATCCGGTGTATCGCGAAGGCGTGGTCACCGACAACGGCAATGTAATCCTCGATGTGCACAACCTGCAGATCACCAACCCGGTGGAACTGGAAGCGCAGATCAACGCCATCGTCGGCGTGGTGACCAACGGCCTGTTCGCGGCGCGGCCGGCGGACTTGCTGCTGCTGGGTACCGCTGAGGGCGTCAAAAGCCTGAAGGCGGAGTAATCTTCGGCGAGGGCTTTGCCCTCGATTCGCAGCACAAGGCTGCTCCTACAGGGGTACGCGATTTCCTGTAGGAGCAGCCTTGTGCTGCGAATGGGCTGCAAAGCAGCCCCACCTGCTCACTCCGCCGCCTGCTTGAACACATAGAACAGGTTAGGCTCACTGACCAGATAGATGGTCCCCGCCTCGTCCATCGCAATCCCCTCCGCCTGCGGCACCGTCGCCTGCAACCCCTGAAAGCCTTTGCGCAACGACAAAGTACTCAGCGGCCTGCCTTCCACATCCAGCTCCAGCATCAGGCGCGACTCGTCCGACAGCGCCAGCAAGTGCCCACTGCGCTCATCGAACTGCAAGCTCGACAGGTCCCGCACAAACAGCCGTGAATCACGCTTGCGGTCCTGCACCACATGCACGGCGTAGGGCTTTTCCGGGTTGTCATGCGGGAAGCCATGCACCTCGTAGATCAGCATCGGGTCGCGTTCCTTTGCCACAAACAGGCGCTTGCCCGCCGAATCGTAGGCAAGGCCCTCGAAGCCCTTGTTGCCATTCAGGCCAATGCCCAGGCTGAGCTGTTCAGCATCACCGGCATCGAGGAACATCGTGTCGTCTTCCAGCCGTACACGAATCAGCCGTTGTTGACGCTCGTCGGTGATCACGTAGCTGTTGGGCCCGACGTATTCCACGGCCTCCGGGTCGCCGAAGCCCGTCAGCGGCACCCGCCGCAGGATGCGGCCGTCCAGCGACAACTCGATCAGTTCCGAGCGGGCGTTGGTGACGGTGAACAGGGTCTTGCGGTCAGGGTCGTAGGTCAGCGCGGAGATATCGTCATCCAGCCCCTCGACCGGCTGCGCCTCCACCACCACCCGGTAGCGGTCCAGGCCGATGCTCTGCCCGGCGGGCTGCCACCAGGTCTTCAGGTTGAACCAGCCACGCTCGAACAGGCGAAACTCCTGCCCGGCCCAGCCGAGCAGGAGCAGACCGATAACGGCCAGGGCAAGAAACAGGCGAACAAGAAGACGCATGGGGCAGACTCGACGTGGGGGTGGCGAATCTAACCATGTACAACTGAAATAAAGCTTAATGCCAGCATCAGAAACGTCGGATGTTGGGGTCAGTTCTTTCTGAAGCGATAAAACAGGGCCGGCTCGCTGACCATGTACAGGTTGCCCTTGTCGTCCATGGCTACACCTTCAGCGCGCGGAATGGTGTCTTCAAGCCCGTTGAAGCCGCCCAGCAAGGTCATGAAGCTGACTTGCTGGCCTTGCTCGTCCAGCTCCAGCAACATGTTGGAGTCGGCCGAGAGCACCAGCAGGTGGCCGGTACGCGGGTCGACACCCAGTGCAGACAGGTTGCGCAGGTCGAGCTCTTCGCTAGGCAACGGCTGCTTCTGGCCCTTGAGAGGGCTGCGGCCATCGGTGTTCCAGGTGTAGAGCTTGGGCGGGCGCTCCTCGCCGATGACCAGGCGCTGACGCAGCGGGTCCCAGGCGATGGCCTCGAAGCCCTTGTTGCTCTTCACTGACGGGCCCAGGTCGTGGCTCTGGAAATCGGCGTGGTTCAACGCCGTGGTCTGCGCATCCACCTTGACCACGGTCAGGTCATGCAGGCGCTCGTCGGTGATGGCCAGGTAGCCATCCTCCAGCACGGCGACGCCTTCCGGGTTGTTCCAGCCGTTGAGCGGGATCTTGCGCAGTACATCGCCCTCCAGGCTCAGCTCGACCAGTATCGGGTTCTTGCCCATGACCGCGAACAGAGTGCGGGTATGCGGGTTGAAGGCCAGGTCCGAGGCTTCGTCATCGTCCATACCCGGTAGCGGCTTGGCATCGATATCGACCTGATAGTCCGGCAGCCACACGCTTTCGCTGCGCTCGGCGGTGCTTTCAAAGCTTTCCTTCAGCCACAGCGCGCCGCGGTCATCCCAGTGCATGGCAACTGCGACGCCATAACCGATCACCGCCGCCACGGCCAGGCCGAAGGGCCAGCGCAGGTAGAAGCGACGCTTGGGAGTTGCAGGGGCGCTGGAGGGTGATGGCATGCGGGTGTCCTGGGGAATGGGCGTAGGTCCGCGCATTATCCGGATAGGGTGTGAAAAAAGGGTAAACAGCGCCGGCCTCTTCGCGGGTAAACCCGCTCCCACAGGTTCAGCACAGTATTCAAGGCCTGTGCAGTACCTGTGGGAGCGGGCGAGCCTGCGAAGAGGGCGACGCGGTTTCGAGTTAAAGCACCCGGCTTTCGAAGCGGCTCACGCCCGGCAGCTCCAGCACCAGTTCGTCACCGACATTGAACGGCCCCACACCTGCCGGGGTGCCGGTGAGGATCACATCCCCCGCCTGCAGCGAGAACTGCGCCGCCATGTACTGGATCATCGGCACGATCGGGTTCAGCATCATCGCGCTGTTGCCGTCCTGGCGCACTTCGCCGTTGACGGTGAGGCGCACCGGGATGTCGGTCACGTCCTCGAAGCTGGCAGCGGAGACGAACGGCGGCAGCACGCAAGCGCCATCAAAACACTTGGCCAGTTCCCACGGCAGGCCCTTCTCTTTCAGCTTGGCCTGCACGTCGCGTAGGGTCAGGTCCAGCGCCGGGGCATAACCGGAAATGGCGTCCAGCACCTCTTCCTCGCTCGGATGGGTCGACAGCGGCTTGCCCAGCAGCACGGCAATTTCGGCCTCGTAGTGCACCGCACCACGCTCGGCCGGGATCTTGAAGCCGCCCTCGGCAGGCACCACGCAGCTGCCCGGCTTGATGAACAGAAGCGGCTCGGTGGGGATCGGGTTGTCCAGTTCCTTGGCATGCTCGGCATAGTTACGGCCAATACACACCACCTTGCCCAGCGGGAAGTGAATGCGCGTGCCGTCTACGTACTGGTGCTGGTAACTCATGGCCGACTCCTCTGGATACTGCTTTTTATTCAGGTGAAAAGATCTTACCCGGATTCATGATGCCGTTAGGGTCGAAGACGGCCTTTATTGCCTTCATGCAGGCGATTTCTTCCGGCGAGCGGCTGTAGCCTAAATAGTCGCGCTTGGTCATGCCCACACCGTGCTCGGCCGAGATCGAGCCGTTGTAGTGCTTGACGATATCGAACACCCACTTGTTGACCTTGGTGCACGAGGCAAAGAAGTCGTCCTTGCTCATGTGTTCGGGCTTGAGGATGTTCAGGTGCAGGTTGCCATCACCGATGTGGCCATACCACACGACTTCGTAATCCGGGTAGTGCTCCGCGACGATGGCGTCGATATCACGCAGGAACGCGGGCACTTTCGACACGGTGACGGAAATGTCGTTCTTGTAGGGCGTCCAGTGCGAGATGGTTTCCGACAGGTACTCGCGCAGCTTCCACAGGTTTTTAAGCTGGGTGTCGCTCTGGCTCATCACCCCGTCCAGCACCCAGCCCTGCTCCACGCAATGCTCGAAGGTGGCCAACGCTTCGTTGGCGACTTCATCAGTGCTGGCTTCGAACTCCAGCAGTGCATAGAACGGGCAGTCGGTCGCGAACGGGGCGGGTACATCGCCGCGCGCGAGGATCTTGGCCAGGCCCTTGTCGGAGAAGAACTCGAAGGCTGTAAGGTCCAGCTTGCCCTGAAAGGCGTGCAGCACCGGCATGATCGAGTCGAAGTCCGGTGTGCCAAGCACCATGGCAGTGAGGTTGCGCGGGGCGCGGTCCAGGCGCATGGTGGCCTCGACCACGAAGCCCAGCGTGCCTTCGGCGCCAATGAACAGCTGGCGCAGGTCATAGCCGGTGGCGTTCTTGATCAGGTCTTTGTTCAGTTCCAGCAACTCGCCCTTGCCGGTGACCACTTTCAGCCCGGCCACCCAGTTGCGGGTCATGCCGTAGCGAATCACCTTGATGCCGCCCGCGTTGGTGCCGATGTTGCCGCCAATCTGGCTGGAGCCGCTGGAAGCGAAGTCCACCGGGTAATACAGGCCCTGCTCTTCGGCGTAGTTTTGCAGCTGCCGGGTGATTACCCCGGGCTGGCAGACCACGGTGCGGTCGAAGGCATTGAAGCCGAGAATCTGGTTCATGTAGCCGAAGGAAACGACAACCTCGCCATTGGCCGCCACGGCGCCGGCAGAAAGCCCGGTGCGCCCACCCGATGGCACCAGGGCCACCTTGTGCGCATTGGCCCAGCGCACAATGGCCTGCACCTGTTCTACTGTCTTGGGGAAGACGATGGCGCTGGGCGCCGGGGGGTAATGCTTGGTCCAGTCCTTGCCATACGCTTCGAGGGAAGCCGCGTCGGTCAGGACCTTGCCAGGGTCGACAAGGGTCATCAGTTCTTCAATAACAGCGGGGTGGGTCATCGCTGGAACTCTCGACTTATTCATAGTCACCCTGAGCACTCTTCACCTGTCGGGATAAGCTCAGATTGTGTCGCGTATGCTAGCATAGCCCTCCCGCTGTTCATGCTAAGGCTGCCCTCGCGCCTGGCATCACCCCTCGCCATTTTTTCTCCGGGATACAGGTTTACGCAGATGAGCAAGACTTCTCTCGACAAGAGCAAGATCCGGTTCCTTCTTCTTGAAGGTGTGCACCAGAACGCGGTCGATACCCTCAAGTCCGCCGGCTACACCAACATCGAATACCTCACTGGTTCGTTGCCGGAAGCCGAGCTGAAGGAAAAGATCGCCGATGCCCACTTCATCGGCATCCGTTCGCGCACCCAGCTCACCGAAGAGATCTTCGACTGCGCCAAGAAACTGGTAGCCGTTGGCTGCTTCTGCATCGGCACCAACCAGGTCGACCTGGAAGCTGCCCGCGAGCGCGGTATCGCCGTGTTCAACGCGCCTTACTCCAACACCCGTTCGGTAGCCGAGCTGGTGCTGGCCGAGGCCATCCTGCTGCTGCGCGGCATCCCTGAGAAGAACGCCTCCTGCCACCGTGGCGGCTGGATCAAGAGCGCGGCCAACTCGTTCGAAATCCGCGGTAAGAAACTGGGCATCGTCGGCTATGGCTCGATCGGCACCCAGCTGTCGGTCCTGGCCGAGAACCTGGGCATGCAGGTGTACTTCTACGACCCGCTGACCAAGCTGCCACTGGGCAACGCCGTGCAGGTCACCAGCCTGAACGAGCTGCTGGGCCTGGCCGACATCGTCTCGCTGCACGTGCCTGAGCTGCCATCCACCCAGTGGATGATCGGCGAGAAGGAAATCCGCGCGATGAAGAAGGGCGCGATCCTGATCAACGCCGCCCGTGGCACCGTGGTCGAGCTGGACCACCTGGCCGCCGCCATCAAGGACAAGCACCTGATCGGCGCCGCCATCGACGTGTTCCCGGTCGAGCCACGCTCCAACGACGAAGAGTTCGAGAGCCCGCTGCGCGGCCTGGACAACGTGATCCTGACCCCGCACATCGGTGGTTCTACTGCCGAAGCCCAGGCCAACATCGGCCTGGAAGTGGCCGAGAAGCTGGTCAAGTACAGCGACAACGGTACCTCGGTGTCCTCGGTCAACTTCCCGGAAGTAGCCCTGCCGGCCCACCCAGGCAAGCACCGCCTGCTGCACATCCACGAAAACATCCCAGGCGTGCTCAGCGAGATCAACAAAGTCTTCGCCGAGAACGGCATCAACATCTCCGGTCAGTTCCTGCAGACCAACGAGAAGGTCGGTTACGTGGTGATCGACGTCGACGCCGAGTACTCGGACCTGGCGCAAGAGAAGCTGCAACAGGTCAAGGGCACCATCCGTTCCCGCGTCCTGTTCTAAGTTTGCTTGCTGCATGAAAAAGGGAGGCCCTGGTGGCCTCCCTTTTTTTATTTCACTTCGACAGTGATCTGCTTCGACTCTACGCTTGGCTTGAACGGCACGTGATACTGGTCACCCAGGATCAGTTGCAGGGTGTGCTTGCCCGGCGTCAGGGTGATGCTGGTTTCGGTCTGCGCCTTGCCGAAGTGCAGCACCTGCGGGCCCGCCGGCAGTGCGGTGCCAGCTTCTGGCATCAGGCTGGTCGGCAGCGGCATGTCGGCCACGGGTTCTTTGTCCACATCCACCAGCAGGTGGTGGTGGCCGGTGTGCGGGGTCTGGTCACCCGCTGGCTTGAGTGCCATACCCTCGATGCCGAACTTGACGGTGAAGGTCTTGTCGACCGTTGCGCCATCGGCGGGGGAAACGATGAAGACCTTGGCATCCTTGGGCGGCTCCTGGCTCTTCAGGGCGTCCGCAGCAACGGCGAAAACCGACGCTCCCATCAGCAGACCGGCAACGGCAGCGCGCGAAAATAGGCTGTTCATTCACTTCTCCTGTGATTCACTTATTGACCGCCGCCCTTCATCCGGCGGCGACGGTAGTTCACCTTAGTTGAAATAATCGCCAAGGTGTTCACATTGTCTGACAGAAATATTTCGGTCAGGGTTAAACAATGCCGAGGCTTCAAGGTCATAGGCTGCGCTCGATCACGGCGAGGAAGAAAGCCGTGGCGAAAGTTATTCATCTGCTAAAAGAAAAGGGGCAATCATGCGTTCGACCATAGGGGTACTGCTGGCAGTACTGATCAGTCCATTGGCCCAGGCGGAGCTGATCGACGAAATCGCCGACCGGGGCGAACTGCGCATTGCCGTACAGGCCGACAATTCGCCGTACGCGTTCAAACAAGACGACCACCTGACGGGTTTCGACATCGAATTTGGCCAGGACCTGGCCAGGGAACTGGACTTGCGCGCCGAGTTCGTCGAAGCCCCGGCTGCCGAAGTATTGAGCGGCGTCGAGAGTGGCAAGTACGACGTCGCACTCACCCCATCGAGTGAGGCGCCCAAGGGCGACGGCCCGCTCGATGTGAGCCTGCCGTTTGGCGAGAAGAAGCTGGTGATCCCGTTCCAGAAGGACAACCCGGCGTTCGAAAGTGCGGTGAACAATGCGCTGCAACGCTTGAAAGACAGTGGCCGCACGGCCGAGCTTGAGCAGAAGTGGTTCAAGGGTGTGCAGGAGACTGCAGCCGGGCAATAAGATTTTTAATACCTGTGCTGGCCTCTTCGCGGGCACGCCCGCTTGTATGGTTAGACTTGAAGGGGTGGTGGGACTAAATGCCCGATTCTGACTGTTCACA
>NZ_JBBMRJ010000031.1:0-77206 GCF_037993085.1 Pseudomonas sp. YNh
TGGCTTCTTCGAACGCCACCGTGGCACTGTGATGCCTCGGCGGGGGCGAGTCCATCGATTACAGGGGTATGCGTACTGCTGTAGGAGCGGCCTTGTGCCGCGAAAGGGCCAGGACAGGCACTGGAAGCCTTGAAGTCCAGGCACAAAAAAACCGGCCACGAGGGCCGGTTTTTTTTATGCGAGCGGCGATTACAGCTTGCCAGCGTTCTCGCTCAGGTAGGCTGCGACGCCTTCTGGCGAAGCGTTCATGCCTTTGTCGCCTTTTTTCCAGTTGGCAGGGCAGACTTCGCCGTGCTCTTCGTGGAACTGCAGGGCGTCAACCAGGCGCAGCAGCTCGTCCATGTTACGGCCCAGTGGCAGGTCGTTGATGATCTGCGAGCGGACAACACCGTTGGTGTCGATCAGGAAGGCGCCACGGAAGGCCACGCCGCCTTCGGACTCTACGTCGTAGGCTTTGCAGATTTCGTGGGTCATGTCGGCAGCCAGGGTGTACTTCACCTGACCGATGCCGCCGTTGTTGACCGGGGTGTTACGCCAGGCGTTGTGGGTGAAGTGCGAGTCGATCGACACGCCGATCACTTCGACGTTGCGCGCCTGGAAGTCCGGGATGCGGTTGTCCAGGGCGATCAGCTCGGACGGGCAGACGAAGGTGAAGTCCAGCGGGTAGAAGAACACCAGGCCGTACTTGCCCTTGATGGCCGAAGCCAGGTTGAAGCTGTCGACGATCTCGCCATTGCCCAGCACGGCTGGAACGGTGAAATCGGGGGCTTTCTTACCAACGAGTACGCTCATTGTAATCTCCTGATGAGGGTGAAAAACCGTTTGCCGGGCCAGACGGGCTTGCCCGACATCCAACAAAGGCCGACCATCATACACGGCTTCTGATGACAGGCCGAATCCATCAGGCAGGCAACCACCGGTCGCTCAAGCACAGCCTTTTCAGAAAGCACTTTGACAAGCATTCTCATTAACATTAAGCTCCAATCCATCGACTCAACCCGCGATGGTCAGCCCTTATGTATGTGTGTCTTTGTGTCGGCGTCACCGACGGACAGATCCGCGATGCGATCTATGAAGGATGCTGCAGTTACAAGGAAGTGCGAGCCGCGACCAATGTCGCAAGCCAGTGTGGCAAATGCGCCTGCCTGGCCAAGGAAGTGGTCCGTGAGACCCTGACCGAGCTCCAGGTCAGCCAGGCCGCCCTGCCCTATCCCGTGGAATTTACCGCGGCCTGAAAACCCAGAATTCAAAGAACCGGACCCTGTGTCCGGTTTTTTTATGCTCTGAATTCAATAAGTTAGCGCTCCAACGCGGTTCACAAACATTCTTATTCCTATTAATTTTCACTTATTATTCAACAACTTAGGTTTGACACTACTAAGTATCGGGCTCAAACTTCACTGTATTGGCACACTTCTACAGGGCAGGAACCCGTAATGAAAGGCGACGTAAGCGTCATCCAGCATCTCAACAAGATCCTCGGAAACGAGCTGGTCGCGATCAACCAGTACTTCCTGCACGCACGCATGTACGAAGATTGGGGCCTGAACAAGCTCGGCAAGCACGAGTACAAGGAATCCATCGACGAGATGAAGCACGCTGACAAACTGATCAAGCGTATTCTCTTCCTCGAAGGCATCCCTAACGTTCAGGACCTGGGCAAGCTGCTGATCGGCGAGCACACCAAGGAAATGCTCGAGTGCGACCTGAAGCTTGAAAAGAAAGGCCTGGCCGACCTGAAGGCAGCCATCGCACATTGCGAAACCGCTGGCGACTTCGGCTCGCGTGACATGCTTGAAGAGATCCTCGAATCCGAGGAAGAGCACATCGACTGGCTGGAAACCCAACTGGGGCTGATCGACAAGATCACTATCGAAAACTATCTGCAGTCGCAGATGGGCGAAGAATAATTGTTCGCCGCATAAAAAAACCCGCTATCAGCGGGTTTTTTTATGCTTGCCGGAAGCTCAGGCTTCGGAAGCCTTGGCTTTGGCAGCAGCGTCCTTGATCAGGGTTTGCAGCTCACCCTTCTCGAACATTTCCAGCATGATGTCGCTACCGCCAACCAGCTCACCGGCTACCCACAGCTGCGGGAAGGTCGGCCAGTTGGCATATTTTGGCAGGTTGGCACGGATTTCCGGGTTCTGCAGGATGTCGACGTAGGCGAACTTCTCGCCACAACCCATCACTGCTTGCGATGCCTTGGCCGAGAACCCGCATTGCGGGGCATTCGGCGAGCCTTTCATGTAAAGCAGAATGGTGTTGTTGGCAATCTGCTCTTTGATCGTTTCGATGATATCCATGTAGCACCTCGGCTTAACTTTGCGACGCTGTTGTCGGCACGGTGGCG
Organism: Pseudomonas sp. YNh; assembly: GCF_037993085.1. Lineage (NCBI taxonomy): Bacteria > Pseudomonadati > Pseudomonadota > Gammaproteobacteria > Pseudomonadales > Pseudomonadaceae > Pseudomonas > Pseudomonas sp. YNh. The sequence goes on from NZ_JBBMRJ010000031.1 coordinate 2,351, forward strand.
CATTGTAACGGAAAGCCGAGCAGCGTGCTCGGCCTCGCTGTTCCTTACGCGGCCTCCACCTGCACGGGTACGCCATTGAGCGCAGCGTTGCCGGAAACCTGGTCCCGCAAGCGCTCGTCGGTCAGGTCATTGGCGCTCACCCCGGGCTGCGCCTGGGCGATCTGCATGTGCACGCCCTGACGACCGTGACCGAAGCCATGGGGCAGGCTGACCACCCCGGGCATCATGTCCTCGCAGGCTTGCACCTCGACTTCGAGATCACCCGTGCGGGAGCGGATACGCACCCGCTGGCCGTCCTGCAACTGTCGCTGTTGCAGGTCTTGCGGGTGCATCAACAGATGATGGCGAGGCTTGCCTTTCACCAGGCGGTGGAAATTGTGCATCCATGAGTTGTTGCTGCGCACATGGCGGCGGCCGATCAGCAGCAGCTCACCCGGTACGGGCGGTGCCAGTTGCGTCAGGCGGTGAAGGTCGTCCAGCAACACCTGGGGTGCCGCTTCGACAGCCTTGCTGGTAGTCGCCAGGCGCGCAGCGAGGTTGCTACGTAATGGCCCGAGGTCAAGGCCGTGTGGGTGCTCGTCCAGCGTTGCCAGTGAAAGCCGCCAAGGCGTTGCTTCACCATAGCGCCCCTTGCGCAAGGCCAGATCGATCATCTGCGCAGGTGCCCAGGTCGGTTTCAACTCAAGCTCGGCACGCCTGGCAAACGCCTGGGCCAGGCCGACAAAAATTTCCCAGTCGTGCAGCGCCCCGTCCGGCTTGGCCAGGATCGCCCGGTTGAAGCGGGTGACGTTGCGCACGGCCAGCAAGTTGAAGGTGCTGTCGTAGTGGTCGTTTTCCAGCGAGGAGGTGGAAGGCAGGATCAGGTCGGCATGCCGAGTGGTTTCATTGATGTAGAGGTCGATGCTGAGCATGAACTCCAGGCCTTCCAGGGCCGCATCCAGCTGGCGACCGTTAGGCGTGGACAGCACCGGGTTGCCGGCCACTGTCACCAAGGCGCGTACCTGCCCTTCGCCAGGTGTCAGCATCTCTTCGGCCAGGGCCGCCACGGGCAGCTCGCCACCGTACTCGGGCAAACCCGAGACCCGGCTCTGCCAGGCGTTGAAATGGCCGCCCGAGGTGGTGGCCACCAGGTCGACGGCGGGCTCGGTGCACAAAGCGCCGCCTTCACGGTCGAGGTTGCCGGTGACCAGGTTGATCAGTTGCACCAGCCAGTGACAGAGGGTCCCGAAGGTTTGGGTGGAAACGCCCATGCGGCCATAGCACACGGCCTTTTCTGCCGCAGCGAAGTCCCGTGCCAGCTGGCGGATCTGCGTAGCAGCAATGCCGCAATGCGGGCTCATGGCTTCGGCGCTGAGGGGGGCAAGCGCCTCACGCACCTGCTGCAGGCCGTTGATGGGTAAGTGCGAACCTTGCGCCAGGCCCTCCTCGAACAGGGTGTTGAGCACGCCGCACAACAAGGCTGCGTCCCCACCCGGACGGATAAACAGGTGGGTATCGGCCATGGCCGCCGTTTCGCTGCGCCGAGGGTCCACCACCACCAGGCGCCCGCCCCGGCCAAGCAGGGCCTTGAGGCGTTTTTCCACATCGGGCACGGTCATGATGCTGCCGTTGGAGGCCAGCGGGTTGCCGCCAAGAATCAGCATGAAGTCGGCGTGGTCGATATCCGGAATCGGCAGCAGCAGGCCATGGCCATACATCAGGTGGCTGACCAGGTGTTGTGGCAGCTGGTCCACCGAGGTGGCCGAGAAACGGTTGCGTGTCTTGAGCAGGCCGAGGAAGTAGTTGCTGTGGGTCATCAAACCGTAGTTGTGCACGCTTGGGTTGCCCTGGTAGACCGCCACGGCATTGCGCCCGTGAGCCTGCTGGACCGCCCACAACTTTTCCGCGGCCAGGGCAAAGGCCTCGTCCCAGCCGATGGCCTGCCAACGCTCCCCTACCCGCTTGTGGGGCTGGCGCAGGCGGTCAGGGTCGTTCTGGATGTCCTGCAAGGCCACGGCCTTGGGGCAGACGTGGCCACGGCTGAACGGGTCCTGGGGGTCGCCCTTGATCGAGCTGATTAGCGCCCGCCCGTCGTCTTCATGGCTGACTTCGATGTTCAGCCCGCAGATTGCTTCGCACAGGTGACAGGCACGGTGATGCAGGGTCTTGGTCATGGCCGCCTCTGCCTTGTTGTTGTCGAACATTGACTATGCGCCCCCCCCCTGCCCCCGACCAGCGCCCTTCGCCGCGTGAATCCACCGACATCAGGCACACGATTTGCGACAGCCATTTGCCAAATTGCCAGCAAGCCCTGTACAACCTCGTGTAGCAAATAAAAAACAGCACAGGCCGACGGGTGAAGACACCCTTTGCAACACCCTTTGCAATCAGGCCGCTGTTCCCCCTTGGCTTCAGGCGACATTTACTTATAGTATTGCGCCTTTCCCTATTTTCGTCCGCCCCGTGCGGCTTACGCCGCAGGTCAATCCCGTTGTCAAAAAAAACCATACGGTCGACCTGCATACCGTTGCAGATAAGGTAGTCAATCATGAGCGCTAGGCACTTTCTCTCCCTGCTGGACTTCACCACCGACGAATTGCTCGGGGTGATCCGCCGCGGCATCGAGCTGAAGGACCTGCGCAAACGAGGCGTGCTGTTCGAGCCCCTGAAGAACCGCGTGCTTGGCATGATCTTCGAGAAATCCTCGACCCGTACCCGCGTGTCGTTCGAGGCTGGCATGATCCAGCTGGGCGGCCAGGCCATCTTCCTGTCGCCACGCGACACCCAGCTGGGCCGTGGCGAGCCGATCGGTGACAGCGCCATCGTGCTGTCGAGCATGGTCGATGTGGTGATGATTCGTACCCACGCCCACAGCACCCTGACCGAATTCGCCGCCAAGTCGCGTGTGCCGGTGATCAACGGCCTGTCCGACGAGTCGCACCCATGCCAACTGCTGGCCGACATGCAGACCTTCCTCGAGCACCGCGGCTCGATCCAGGGCAAGACCGTGACCTGGATCGGCGACGGTTTCAACATGTGCAACTCCTATATCGAGGCCGCCAGGCAGTTCGATTTCCAGCTGCGCATCGCCTGCCCGGAAGGCTACGAGCCGGATCAGCGCTTCATGGCGCTGGGCGGTGACCGCGTGCAGATCATCCGCGATGCCAGGGAAGCCGTGCGTGATGCACACCTGGTGGTCACCGATGTCTGGACTTCCATGGGTCAGGAGGAGGAAACTGCACGGCGCCTGGCGCATTTCGCGCCTTACCAGGTCACCCGCGAACTGCTCGACCTGGCGGCACCCGATGTCCTCTTCATGCACTGCCTGCCCGCCCACCGTGGCGAGGAAATCAGCCAGGACCTGCTCGACGACCCACGTTCGGTCGCCTGGGACGAGGCTGAAAACCGCCTGCATGCACAGAAGGCGCTTCTCGAATTCCTTGTAGAACCGGCTTACCACCACGCATGAGTCAACCCCTACTGCTCAACCTGCGCAACCTCGCCTGCGGCTACGGCGACCAGCGCATCGTCCAGAACCTCAATCTGCACCTGAACGCAGGCGACATCGGTTGCCTGCTGGGTTCCTCCGGTTGCGGGAAAACCACCACGCTGCGCGCCATTGCCGGTTTCGAACCGGTACACGAAGGCGAGATCCAGCTGGCCGGCGAGGTCATTTCCCGCGCCGGCTTCACCCTGGCCCCGGAAAAGCGCCGCATCGGCATGGTGTTCCAGGACTATGCGCTGTTCCCGCACCTGACCGTGGCGCAGAACATTGCCTTTGGCATCGCCAAGCACCCACGCCAGGCCGCCGTCATCGAAGAGATGCTCGAACTGGTCAAGCTTGGCGGCCTGGGCGGGCGTTACCCGCACGAATTGTCTGGCGGCCAGCAGCAACGGGTCGCCCTGGCCCGCGCGCTGGCGCCGGAACCGCAGTTGCTGCTGCTCGACGAGCCATTCTCCAACCTTGACGTGGAGTTGCGCCGGCGCCTGAGCCATGAGGTTCGCGATATTCTCAAGAGCCGTGGCACCAGCGCCATCCTGGTTACCCATGACCAGGAAGAAGCCTTCGCCGTCAGCGATCAGGTCGGTGTGTTCAAGGAAGGCCGCCTGGAGCAGTGGGACACGCCCTACAACCTTTACCACGAACCACAGACGCCGTTCGTGGCCAGCTTCATTGGCCAGGGGTACTTCATCCGTGGGCAGATGAGCAGCCACGAGGCCGTCAATACCGAGCTGGGAGAACTGCGCGGCAACCGTGCCTACATCATGGCACCGGGCAGTTCGGTGGACGTGCTGCTGCGGCCCGACGATATCGTGTATGCACCGGGCAGCGCGCTACAGGCGAACATCGTTGGCAAGAGCTTCCTGGGGGCATCGACCCTGTACCGCCTGCAACTGCCCACTGGCAGCCAGCTGGAAGCGATCTTCCCCAGCCATAACGACCTTCAGGTCGGTGAAGATGTGGGGATTGCGGTGAAAGCCGATCACCTGGTGCTGTTCCCGGTGCCGGGTAGCGTTGCGGCGCAGTTGCCGCGGCAGGAGAATGGCGTGCGTCGGTACAGTTCCGCGACCTGATTGCAGATCCCTGGGGCCGCTTTGCGGCCCTTCGCGGGCTTGCCCGCTCCCACAGGTTTCGCGTCAAGTATTCCTGTGGGAGCGGTCAAGCCCGGCTCAGCCTCTGCCTATCCCGGCAAACTTGCCTTGGGTATGCTCGGCCAGCACCGCCGCCGCCAACTCCACTTCCAGCCCACGCCGTCCAGCGCTGACATGGATGGTTGCAAAATTCTGCGCTGATTCGTCAATGAAGGTTCGCAAGCGCTTCTTCTGCCCCAAAGGGCTGATCCCCCCCACCAGATAACCCGTAGCCCGCTGCGCCGCCGCCGGGTCTGCCATTTCGCATTTCTTTACCCCGGCAGCATGGGCCAGGGCCTTGAGGTCCAGGGTGCCCACCACCGGCACCACCGCCACCAGCAACTCCCCTTTCTCGCTGCTCGCCAGCAAGGTCTTGAACACCTGCTGCGGGTCGAGCCCGAGCTTTTCCGCCGCCTCCAGACCGTAGGACGCCGACTTGGGGTCATGCTCATAACTGTGCACACGGTGCTCGGCGCGATGCTTCTTCAACAGGTCTAGGGCGGGGGTCATGCAAGGGCTCCGGTCTGGGACGGCTCGGCGGCTACTTTAGGACAATTCCCACAGCGCAGCCAGCGCACCGCAATCGCGCACCTCTAGTACGCGGATTCGCAGCCAATTTTAGCGACCATTTCGTGACTGGTCGTTCACTTTCGACCTTTGACATCAGCGTTTCTTGTCTATATTTTTTCGCTTCTGAACAAATGGCGCACTTTTAAGGTGCGTTTCCTGTATTTGCCCGGGGTCAATGGGGATCGACACCGGGCTTTGCTGTCGAGCGCCACGCGCCTCACAACAAAAAAAACGAGGTCATACATGACGACTGCTCTACGCCAACCCACGCTGTCCAGCCAATGCCTGGCCGAGTTTCTCGGCACAGCCCTGCTCATTTTCTTCGGTACCGGCTGTGTTGCCGCGCTCAAGGTCGCCGGCGCCAGCTTTGGCCTGTGGGAAATCAGCATCATCTGGGGCGTCGGCGTGAGCATGGCGATCTACCTCACCGCCGGCATTTCCGGCGCGCACCTGAACCCGGCAGTGAGCATCGCCCTCACCCTGTTCGCCGGTTTCGACAAGCGCAAGCTGCCCTTCTACATGCTGGCCCAGGTATGCGGCGCGTTTTGCGGCGCGGCGCTGGTCTACACCCTGTACAGCAACCTGTTCTTCGATTTCGAACAGGCCCACGCCATGTTGCGCGGTAGCGAAGCCAGCCTGGAGCTGGCCTCGGTGTTCTCCACCTACCCACACCCCTCGCTGTCCACCGGCCAGGCGTTCCTGGTCGAAGTCGTCATCACGGCTATCCTGATGGCCGTGATCATGGCCCTGACCGACGACAACAACGGCCTGCCGCGCGGCGCCATGGCCCCGCTGCTGATCGGCCTGCTGATCGCGGTGATCGGCAGCGCCATGGGCCCGCTGACCGGCTTTGCCATGAACCCTGCTCGCGATTTCGGGCCAAAACTCATGACTTTCCTGGCCGGTTGGGGCGAAATCGCCTTCACTGGCGGACGGGACATACCGTATTTCCTGGTTCCGGTGTTTGCACCGATCCTTGGCGCTTGCCTGGGTGCCGCGACCTATCGCGGCCTGATTGCCCGCAACCTGCCAATGGCAGCTGCCGCGAACCCTGAGACAAATGACAATCGCCAGGGCGATACTCAAGCCAATTGATGCCGGCTACATGCCCAGCCCTGACCTCCTATTCTCGCAAGGCCTACGACCATGACAGACACCCAGGACAAGAACTACATCATCGCCCTGGACCAGGGCACCACCAGTTCGCGTGCCATCATTTTCGACCGCGACGCCAATGTGGTGGGCACCTCCCAGCGCGAGTTCGCCCAGCACTATCCGCAGGCGGGCTGGGTCGAGCACGACCCGATGGAAATCTTCGCCACGCAGAGCGCGACCATGGTCGAGGCCTTGGCACAGGCAGGCATCAGCCATGCCCAGGTAGCCGCAATCGGCATCACCAACCAACGCGAAACCACTGTGGTGTGGGACAAGGAAACCGGCCGCCCGGTTTACAATGCCATCGTCTGGCAGTGCCGCCGCAGCACCGAGATCTGCGCCCAGCTCAAGCGCGACGGCCATGAAGACTACATTCGCGACACCACCGGCCTGGTCACCGACCCGTACTTCTCCGGCACCAAGCTGAAGTGGATCCTCGACAACGTCGAGGGCGCCCGCGAACGCGCCGAGCGTGGCGAACTGTTGTTCGGCACCATCGATACCTGGCTGATCTGGAAGTTCTCGGGCGGCAAGGTGCACGTCACCGACTACACCAATGCCTCGCGCACGCTGATGTTCAACATCCATAGCCTGGAGTGGGACGACAAGCTGCTGGAAATCCTCGGCATCCCGCGGCAGATGCTGCCCGAGGTTCGTTCTTCTTCAGAAGTGTACGGCCAGACAAAAAGCGGCATTGCCATTGCTGGCATCGCAGGTGACCAACAGTCGGCACTGTTCGGCCAGATGTGCGTAGAGCCCGGCCAGGCCAAGAACACCTACGGCACCGGCTGCTTCCTGCTGATGAACACCGGCGAGCAGGCAGTAAAATCGTCCCATGGCCTGCTCACCACCATCGCCTGCGGCCCGCGTGGCGAGGTGGCCTATGCGCTGGAAGGCGCGGTGTTCAACGGTGGTTCCACCGTGCAATGGCTGCGTGACGAGCTGAAGATCGTCAACGACGCCCTGGATACCGAATACTTCGCCAGCAAGGTCAAGGACAGCAACGGCGTCTATCTGGTGCCGGCATTCACCGGCCTGGGTGCCCCGTACTGGGACCCGTACGCCCGTGGCGCGCTGTTCGGCCTGACCCGTGGCGTGAAGGTGGACCACATCATCCGCGCCGCGCTGGAGTCGATCGCCTACCAGACCCGCGACGTGCTCGATGCCATGCAGCAGGACTGCGGCCAGCGCCTGTCCGAGTTGCGTGTGGACGGTGGTGCGGTGGCCAACAACTTCCTCATGCAGTTCCAGGCCGACATCCTCGGCACGTGCGTGGAGCGCCCGCAAATGCGCGAAACCACAGCCCTGGGCGCCGCCTACCTGGCCGGCCTGGCTTGCGGCTTCTGGAGCGGCCTGGACGAACTGCGCGACAAGGCAATCATCGAGCGCGAGTTCAGCCCGCAGCTGGATGAAACGCAGAAAGAGAAGCTGTATGCCGGCTGGAAGAAAGCCGTCGAACGTACCCGTGACTGGGAAGAGCACGAGGCGTAAAACACATTGGGGCCGCCACGCGGCCCCAATCGTCTACTGGCCGTCATCCCCTTCCTACGGCATCATTGCAGAATTTGTCCGGCTGCCCCAAAGGACCGCCCATGAATCTGCCCCCCCGCCAACAACAAATCCTCGAACTGGTGCGCGAGCGCGGTTACGTCAGTATCGAAGAAATGGCGCAGCTGTTCGTCGTGACGCCGCAGACCATCCGTCGAGATATCAACCAGCTTGCCGAGCTCAACCTGCTTCGCCGCTACCACGGTGGCGCGGCCTATGACTCGAGTATCGAGAATACGGCCTACGCCATGCGTGCCGACCAGATGCGCGATGAAAAGCAGCGTATCGCTGACGCCGTGGCCCGGCAGATTCCCGACCATGCCTCGGTGTTCATCAACATCGGCACCACTACCGAATCCATCGCCCGCGCACTGCTCAACCACAACCACCTGAAGGTCATCACCAACAACTTGCACGTGGCGGCGATCCTGGCTGCCAAGGACGATTTCGAAGTGCTGGTGGCCGGTGGCACGGTGCGCCGGGACGGTGGAGTGGTGGGCCAGGCCAGTGTCGACTTCATCAACCAGTTCAAGGTCGATTTCGCCCTGGTGGGTATCAGCGGCATCGACGAGGACGGCAGCCTGCTCGACTTCGACTACCAGGAAGTACGGGTATCCCAGGCGATCATCGCCAATGCCCGGCAGGTGATCCTTGCCGCCGACTCCAGCAAGTTCGGGCGCAATGCCATGGTGCGCCTGGGCTCGATCAGCCTGGTCGACTGCCTGGTGACCGATCAGGCGCCTACCCCCACCCTCACTCAGTTGCTGAACCAGTACAAGATCCGCCTCGACGTCGTTTAAAGGGTGGCGGGGGCTTGCCGCAACCTGTGTGACATGCAGACCGCCCAGCCGAAATTTTCGAAAATGTTCACTTTATTGTCATCTGATCAGTTTTTTCTATAAAGACTGGCTGGCGACGGGCGTTCTGTTGCGCTAGTATTTTCGCAAACGAACATTAATGTTCACTTTCGATGTGAACAGCTCCCAGGAGGCCTTGCCCGTGTCCCAGCCCGTTTCGTCCCAGCCATCACTCGCCGACTGCTATGACCTCGCCGTGATCGGCGGTGGCATCAATGGCGTGGGCATCGCTGCCGACGCCGCCGGGCGGGGTCTGAAAGTATTCCTTTGCGAAAAGGACGACCTGGCCCAGCACACGTCATCAGCCAGCAGCAAGCTGATCCACGGTGGCCTGCGCTACCTTGAACACTACGAATTCCGCCTGGTACGCGAAGCCTTGGCCGAACGCGAAGTGCTGCTGGCCAAGGCGCCGCACATCGTCAGACCGATGCGTTTCGTGCTGCCACACCGCCCACACCTGCGCCCGGCGTGGATGATCCGCGCCGGCCTGTTCCTGTATGACCATCTGGGCAAACGCAAGCGCCTGGGTGCCTCGCGCAGCCTGCGCTTTGACCCCGGTTACCCGCTAAAGCCGGCGATCACGCGCGGTTTCGAATACGCCGATTGCGCGGTAGACGACGCGCGGCTGGTGGTGCTCAATGCCATGGCCGCCCGTGAGCACGGCGCGCACATCCATACCCGCACCCGCTGCCTGCGCGCAGAACGCGTGGACGGCCTGTGGCAGGTCGACTTGCAGCATGCCGATGGCAGCCTGCAGAGCATTCGCGCCCGCGCCCTGGTCAACGCCGCTGGCCCGTGGGTCGCCAGTTTCATCAAGGACGACCTCAAGCTGGATGCGCCGTACGGCATCCGCCTGATCCAGGGCAGCCACATCATCGTGCCGCGCCTGTACGAAGGGGAACATGCCTTCATCCTGCAGAACGAAGACCAGCGCATCGTCTTCTGCATCCCTTACCTGGACCGCTTCACCCTGATAGGCACCACTGACCGCGAGTACAGCGGCGACCCTGCCAAGGTAGCGATTACCGCACAGGAAACCGACTACCTGTTGAAAGTGGTCAACGCGCACTTCAATCATCAGCTGAGCCACGGCGATATCCTGCACACCTACTCCGGCGTGCGCCCGCTGTGCAACGACGAGTCGGACAACCCGTCTGCCGTCACCCGTGACTATACCCTCGCGCTTAGCGCAGCGTCTGGCGAGGCGCCATTGCTGTCGGTGTTTGGCGGCAAGCTGACCACCTACCGCAAGCTGGCAGAGTCGGCCATGAGCGAACTCAAGCCGTTCTTCAGCCAGATGGGCAAAAGCTGGACCGCCGATGCCCCCCTGCCCGGCGGGGAAGACATGAGCACGCCGCAGGCATTGGTCGAAGCGCTGCTGGCACAGCATCAATGGCTGGCAGTGGACATCGCCAAACGCTGGGCGGTGAGCTATGGCAGCCGCACCTGGCAACTGCTGGACGGCGTGCACGGCCCGCAAGACCTGGGCCAGGTGATCGGCGGCGGCTTGTTCACCCGTGAAGTCGACTACTTGCGTGATTGCGAATGGGCTGTCAACGCCCAGGACATCCTGTGGCGGCGCAGCAAGCTTGGCCTGTTCACCAGCGCCAGCGAGCAGCAGGCCCTGGCTGATTACCTGGCGCAAAGCGAGGCGCGCAGCAACGCCGCCTGATCCGGCTGGGGCGACCGCTGTGCGGTTGCCCCCTTAGGCTTCCCGCCCGTAGGCCTCCCTCGCCAGTTCCAGGTACAACGTCCGCTCCTGGGCATTGAGCGCCTCCATCAAGGCTGCGGCACGCTCCAGGTAGTGCTGCTCACCCGCCTCACCGACCTCACCCTCGGCTTGCTCCAACTGCTCATGAAACGGTTCGGCCAGGGCATCGAAACGCTCGGCATAACGATTACGCACATACCCTTGCCAGAACTCGCGCTGCGCCAGCGCCTGGCTCAGTACCTCGCGGTTTTCTCCGGCGAGCACTTGAGCACCCGCGCGCCTTGCGTCAGCGGCGGTTACACGGCTGTGTTCGGGGTAATTCATGGACCGCGGTTGCGCTGGCAGGTCGAGCCGGTCAGCCAAATTGACGCGGAAGGCGAGGTAGACCTCGATATCATCCACGACAGCATATGGGTCCCTGCGCAGTTCCTGAATATGTCGGGCGGCAATGCTGTCTACCTGATCCAGGCGATACAGCGAACGCCCCAGGCGCAATAAAGTCTGTTCGGCCTGCATGGGAGCACCCTCACCTGGGGAATGCAGGGCAATGTGGGCCCTGACTTCCAGTTGACTGAGGATCAGCAGCAGTCGGTCCTCACAGGTACGACGCCCTTGCGCCTGCCAGAACATGGCTTCGCGCACGTCGGTGTTGTCGGTGCACAGTTCCAGAATCCGCCACACCCTTGCCCGGTAGTAGTTCGGGTGGTCGAGGAAATCGTCGGAACTGGCGAAATCTGCCAGAAAACGAAACAGGTCTACCGACTGCGGCTCCTCGGCCAGTTGGTTCCAGATCTGCACGCGCCGTGCCCTGACAGGCTCGTTGGCGCTACCCAGCCATTGGTCCTGCAAGCCGGCATCGGCAATAGCGTGATGGTAGGAGGGGCTACGGTTTACAGACGAATCGCCAAGGCTTTCGGCAAGCGACGCCGCGCTCGCTTCGTCCAGCGGGTTGTCATGCAGCGACAGGCGTCCCATTCGCGCGCCCAGCGCGCGCAGATGCCCGTTCACCTGGCGAATCTGGTTATCACGCAGGTCCACCAGGCCCCGCCATGGCATCACATCGTCGCCTGGCAAGGTTTGCAGCTCGGTTGCGCGCAGCGAAACCTCACGCAAGTGGCGCAGCCCCGAAAGATCAGGCACCTGGCCCAGCGGGTTGTAGTTGAGATCCAGCACCTGGAGCATCGAGAGGCTGGCCAGCCTTTGGCTGCCTTGGGCATCGACACTGATCTGGTTACCCGCCAGACGCAGGCTGCGCAATTCGGTAAATCGCTCCAGGCCAGCGGGCAAGCGGGTCAATTGGTTGTTGCGCAGGTCGAGTTCGCGAAGGTGGGTGAACCTGCGCAGGAAATCCTCATCGATCTGTTCAAGGCTCATGTTGCGCAAAGCCAGGCGCCGAACATGGCCGAACTCTATGCCCTCCGGCAACGTCGGCAAGCTGCCCACCTGTTCGCCATCTATGTGCAGCACAAAGTCGTCACCGGCCAGACCGGCCGTCTTGCGCCGCCAGGCGCGACGAATCTGGTTGGCCACGCGTTGCCGGCGCAGCCCGTCCATGAAACTGACGCGCTGTCGCTGCCAGCTGTCAAGCGCGTCACGCAGGCTTTGCATCTGCCATTGAAGCTCGCTGAGATGTGCCCACTGGCCGACCCTGCGGTCCGACAGGTCGCGAAGGTAGGCGTCCAGCTGTGCATCGGTCAACGTCGGGAATATGTCATGTATGCCGCGACGCAGTGCCCGTCGGCTGCTTTCTCCCCGTCCACTCAAGGCGTAACCGATCCGGCCATCGGCGATGCGTAGCGGCGGACGATAGCGTTCTGCGACAGGCGCCAGCCCCATCAACTTCGCCGTTCTTTCTCGATCCGAGCTAGCCAGGTGCGCAAGCTGCTCGCCGAGGTCGCGGGCCGTGAGCTGACTTTCTCGAAAAACTGGCCTTCTGGCCCTGGTCAAGGGTGCGGATCAGGCATGGCAACAGGCCTTGGCCAAGCACTGGCGGCTGGCCATCGGCCAATTGGTACCCCTGCTCGGTGTGGATGATGGTTTTGATCTCGGTGGCACTGGCGGCACCCTTGGCTGCCAACACACGGCCGCCTGCCTCCCCGAGGCGCAGCTCGATCCGCACCGAGGCTGGCCAAGGTGCGTGGTGGGCGATCCATTCCAGCACCAGTCGCTGGGTATCGGCATTAACTGCCCCTTCGTGCTCGAACCCCATCAGGGCACGGTCCACACGGCTCTCGCGCAAGAACCAGCGGGCCCGCTCAGCCATGGCCAGCGGCACCCGGCCGGTAGCCAGCAGCGCCTTGATCTGCGCACCACTGGCCGACGCGAGGATTTCTTCGGCGCCACGCACCGACAGGCCTGGGAATACCTTGATCAGCAAGGCACCTGCAACAGAAGGCACAGCTTGCCGAGCGGCCAGTTCACGTTCGAACGCGCGCCCCCGTAATCGGGGCTCTAAGGTATGGAGTTCGTAGCGGTCATGGGCATCACCCAGGCGAGCAGGGCTCTCCCCCCCGTCAAGGTGGATATGGCGCACCTGGGCCTCTTCAAACCCGGTGATGCGAAGCAGTGTTTCAGCGCTTTGGTCTGAGGTTTCGGCAAAGACACCGTCAAACCTGCGTAACAGCGGCCCGCCGCCATCAAGGTGATGAGCAGAAGGCGGCCAGTGCGCGAGCCTGGCCCGGCCCTCACCCTCGTGCACTGGCGTCAGCGCATCGACAAACGACACCCGTTCGAGTGCACGGCTTATGCCCATGTGTACGGCACCTATCACGGCGCCGGCTGCCAGGTTCTGTGCTACGCCCATGAGGTGATCCAGCGCCCCCTGGCGGTCGCCTATGCGCCAATCCTCATAACCCTTGTAGACCTCGCTGACCACATCCACGGCCGCCACGGCGAGCATCACCTCCCCCACTATCGGAATGAACAGTGCTGCCAGGTTCAACGTATCGAGGCCTGCACTCTTGAGCGCCTCCAGCCGCTGATGGCGCTCGATAGCGGTCTCGTCGGCGGTAGGGACCGCGAGGATTCTTGCATCATCCAGCATCTTGTCCACCTGCAAGCCACGCAGGTAGGCAAACAACGGTACATCGATGGCGAAATTGCGCCCATCCAGCACAGCCGGTATTCGCACACTGCTGGCTTCGATCAGGCGCTCCAGGGTTGCCGTGAACGTCGGCCGGTCGCGTTCACTGATGAAGCGACTGAAAAACGAACGGTAGTGAGGCGCACGCATGCGCCTGGCCAACCATTGGTACAAAGCCTCCCAGGAAACGTGCCTGGTCACCGGCCGCTGCGGGTCCTGTGGTACCCAGCTGATGATCCCTTCCAGTGGCCCGTCGGCGCGCTCGCGCACCTCCAGCGTGACGATTCCATGGATACGCTTGCCCAGCAGATAAAGCTGACGCGGTGTGACAACGCCACTGATGGCAGGCACCACAGGTTTGGCAGCGAACACAGGCAACAAGCGCAGGTAGTCGGCTTCGTCCAGCTCGGACTTGATGCGGGCCATGCGTACCGCGACTTCCATCTTTGCGCGCAGGTTTTCCTCAAACATGCGCTGAACGGCCTCTCGGGCGAGGTTTTCAGGCGCTGGCGGCCGGCTTTTCGGAAACAGTTGTGCGCGCAACTTTTGTTGGTACTGCCCACCGATGTCGAGCTTCCTGCAGCAGCGGGCAAATGCCTCGAACGTCAGTTGCAGCTTCACCCCATCAGCGCCCTGCAGGTGGGCGCGCCTATGGATTGACGGCAAGGTATCGGCTTCGTGGAAGTTGTGCAGCGCGGCCGTGACCAAAGGTTGCACGCTGTAAAGGGTACGCCAGGGCGTATGCAGGCGTGGCGCAGCGCTGGGCATCGGCACATCCTCCTCAATGTGCACCTGCATGCTGCGCACATCGACATCGGCCAGGCCTTCGGCGCGTAATGCCGGTTCGAGCACCTGCGCGGCAAAGGCTTCCAGGCTGGGCACGCTGGCCAATCTGGTTTTCACTCGTTCGGCCACAGCCTGCTGATTGGACAGCGCGCGGTGAAAGGTCAACAGTTGATCGACATCGGCCGTTTTCAACCAATCCGCCATCTGGCGGGCAATGAAGGCGTCGACGGAATCGGAAGGAATCGGGATCACGGACACGGCAAGAGCTCCAGAAGATGAAGCAGCAAGCTCAACAGTTGGCCTTGCGCGACGGGTGTTACTTATTGCTGGAGCACCCCGTTCAGAGCCCCCACATTCGTTCGGATAGCCGAACGAAATACCACCCCTCGTTCGGTGATCCGACAGCAGAAGAATGTTCAAAAACCTGCATACAGGGTTCATGCCCAGGCTTTGCGCGGGGTTATGATCTTTGGCAGGGCTTGGCACGACTCATGCTCTACACTTGGTAGCCGAATGCACTCGCTTCTTGCTGTATTCGTTGAACGAAAGAGTCCGCCAACGGCTCCATAAAAAAAACAAACACGTCGAGGAAAATTTGATGCGTATCGTTCGTCAATTGCTGGGCGCCGCCATCGCGGCCGCTGTGATCGCTTCGCCGGCCATGGCCGAAGAACTGACTGGCACCCTGAAGAAGATCAAGGAATCGGGCACCATCACCCTGGGCCACCGCGACTCCTCCATCCCGTTTTCCTACCTGGCCGGCAAACCCGAGCCCGTGGGCTACTCGCATGACATCCAGCTGGCTGTCGTCGACGCCCTGAAGAAGCAACTGGGTACGGACATCAAGGTCCGTTACAACCTGGTCACCTCCCAGACCCGCATCCCGCTGGTGCAGAACGGCACCGTCGACCTTGAGTGCGGCTCCACCACCAACAACGTCGAGCGCCAGCAACAAGTCGGCTTCTCGGTCGGCATCTTCGAAGTCGGTACCCGCCTGTTGACCAAGGTCAAGGACGGTGCGCCTGCATACAAAGACTTCCCGGACCTGGCCGGCAAGAACGTGGTGACCACCGCCGGTACCACCTCCGAGCGCATCCTCAAGGCGATGAACGCCGACAAGCAGATGAAGATGAACGTGATTTCCGCCAAGGACCACGGTGAAGCCTTCAACATGCTCGAAAGCGGCCGCGCGGTGGCCTTCATGATGGACGACGCGCTGCTGGCCGGTGAAATGGCCAAGGCGCGCAAGCCATCCGACTGGGTCATCACCGGTACCCCGCAATCGTACGAAATCTACGGCTGCATGGTGCGCAAGGAAGATGCTGCGTTCAAGAAAGCGGTCGACGACGCCATCGTGGGCTACTTCAAGTCGGGCGAAGTCAACAAGAGCTACGACAAGTGGTTCAATCAGCCGATCCCGCCAAAAGGCCTGAACCTGCAGTTCCCGATGAGCGACGAGCTGAAAAAGCTGATCGCCGAGCCGACCGACAAGGCTGCGGACGAGAAGAAGTCCTGATCCTCAGATAGTGGCCTGGTGCTCAACAGCACGAATCAATTCTGCAGGCCACTCATTAGTGTCTAACCTTTCATCCGAGGGCGCCAAGCGCCCCCGGATGCTCGAAGGTGCCCGTGAAACAACCGTCTGAGGGGAAATCCCGATGAATTACAACTGGGACTGGGGCGTGTTCTTCAAGTCCACCGGCGTGGGTAGCGAAACCTATCTGGACTGGTACATCACCGGCCTGGGCTGGACCATCGCCATCGCCATCACCGCCTGGATCATTGCGCTGCTGCTGGGGTCACTCCTCGGTGTCATGCGTACCGTGCCGAACCGCCTGGTATCGGGCATCGCTACCGCCTACGTGGAACTGTTCCGCAACGTGCCACTGCTGGTGCAGCTGTTCATCTGGTACTTCCTGGTACCGGACCTGCTGCCGGAAGGCTTGCAGGAATGGTTCAAGCAGGACCTCAACCCGACCACCTCGGCGCTGATCAGCGTGGTCGTCTGCCTGGGCCTGTTCACCGCCGCCCGCGTCTGCGAACAGGTGCGTACCGGGATTCAGGCGCTGCCCAAAGGCCAGGAAGCCGCCGCCCGTGCCATGGGGTTCAGCCTCCCGCAAATCTATAACAACGTGCTGCTGCCGCAGGCTTACCGGATCATCATTCCGCCGCTCACTTCCGAGTTCCTCAATGTCTTCAAGAACTCCTCGGTGGCGTCGCTGATCGGCCTGATGGAGCTGCTGGCGCAGACCAAGCAGACCGCCGAGTTCTCCGCCAACCTGTTCGAGGCGTTCACCCTGGCCACGCTGATCTACTTCACCCTGAACATGGGCCTGATGCTGCTGATGCGCATGGTCGAGAAGAAAGTCGCCGTGCCTGGCCTGATTTCCGTGGGGGGCAAGTAAATGGACATGGATTTCAGCGAAATCATCCCGGCCCTGCCTGCCCTGTGGGAAGGCATGGTCATGACCCTGCAGCTGATGGTCATGGGCGTTGTCGGTGGTATTGCACTGGGCACCCTCCTGGCCCTGATGCGCCTGTCGT
The DNA here is from genome assembly GCF_037993085.1 of Pseudomonas sp. YNh. NCBI lineage: Bacteria > Pseudomonadati > Pseudomonadota > Gammaproteobacteria > Pseudomonadales > Pseudomonadaceae > Pseudomonas > Pseudomonas sp. YNh. The sequence goes on from NZ_JBBMRJ010000031.1 coordinate 19,215, forward strand.
CGAGCAAGCTGCTGTCACGCGTGGCAGGTGCCTACGTCAACTACTTCCGCTCGATCCCGCTGCTGCTTGTAATTACCTGGTTCTACCTGGCGGTGCCGTTCGTGCTGCGCTGGATTACCGGCGAAGACACGCCAGTGGGTGCGTTCACCTCTTGCGTGGTGGCCTTCATGATGTTCGAGGCCGCGTACTTCTGCGAAATCGTGCGTGCCGGCGTGCAGTCGATTTCCAAAGGCCAGATGGGCGCCGCGCAGGCGCTGGGCATGAACTACGCGCAAACCATGCGCCTGATCATCCTGCCCCAGGCGTTCCGCAAGATGACCCCGCTGCTGCTGCAGCAGAGCATCATCCTGTTCCAGGACACCTCGCTGGTATACACCGTGGGCCTGGTGGACTTCCTCAACTCGGCACGTTCCAACGGCGATATCATCGGGCGCTCCCATGAGTTCCTGATCTTCGCCGGCGTCGTCTACTTCATCATCAGCTTCTCCGCTTCGTGGCTGGTCAAGCGCCTGCAAAAAAGGATCACCGTATGATTTCCATCAAGAACGTCAACAAGTGGTACGGCGACTTCCAGGTACTGACCGATTGCAACACCGAGGTCAAGAAAGGTGAAGTGGTGGTAGTCTGCGGCCCGTCGGGCTCGGGCAAGTCCACCCTGATCAAATGCGTCAACGCGCTCGAGCCGTTCCAGAAGGGCGACATCGTGGTCGACGGCACGTCGATCTCCGACCCGAAAACCAACCTGCCGAAGCTGCGTTCGCGGGTGGGCATGGTGTTCCAGCACTTCGAACTGTTCCCGCACCTGACCATCACCGAGAACCTGACCATCGCGCAGATCAAGGTACTGGGCCGGAGCAAGGAAGAAGCCACCAAGAAGGGCCTCGCCCTGCTTGAGCGGGTGGGCTTGTCAGCGCATGCGCACAAGCACCCTGGCCAGCTTTCCGGCGGCCAGCAGCAGCGAGTGGCCATCGCCCGTGCGCTGTCAATGGACCCGATCGTCATGCTGTTCGACGAACCCACCTCGGCACTGGACCCGGAAATGGTCAGCGAGGTGCTGGACGTAATGGTGCAACTGGCCCACGAAGGCATGACCATGATGTGCGTGACCCACGAAATGGGCTTTGCCCGCAAGGTCGCCAACCGGGTCATCTTCATGGACAAGGGCAGCATCATCGAAGACTGCACCAAGGAAGAGTTCTTCGGTGATCAGAGTGCCCGCGACCAACGCACCCAGCACTTCCTCAGCAAGATCCTGCAGCACTGATCCGGCCACAGCATCCGCTGCCACGGGACCCGCCGGGCAGCGGATGCTGGTCGTGACAAGGCCACTGTGATGAAATGCGACCCCTCGCTACTTCGCCCTGCCAAGCCTGCCGTGAAATCCCGTCTGATCCGCCAATTGCTGTTACCGCCACTGATCATCCTGCTGATGGTCGGCTTAGGGCTGGCTGGCTACCTGATCAGCGAGAGCAACGGCATCCGCACCCTCAGCGAAAACGGCGAACGCCAGCTGGAGCTGCATGCGCGCACGGTCGAAAGCGAAATCAGCAAATACACCTACCTGCCGAGCCTGCTGGAGCTGGAAGACAGCGTCTCGCACCTGCTCACCGACCCGGACGGCGGCTCCCGCCAGGCGGTCAACGAATACCTCGAAGGCCTGAACAGGCGCAGCCGCAGCCGCGCCATTTTCGTCCTCGATACCAATGGCCGGGTACAGGCCACCAGCAACTGGCGCGACGCCGACTCGTTCCTCGGTGAAGACCTGTCGTTCCGCGCCTACTTCCAGACCGCCGTGCGCGGCGAGCCCGGGCGTTTCTACGGCATCGGCAGCACCACGGGCGAGGCCGGCTATTACCTGGCCCATGGGCTTGAAGAGCACGGCAAGATCATTGGCGTGGCAGTGATCAAGGTGCGCCTGGACACCCTCGAAGAGCGCTGGCAGCGTGCCCGCCTGGAGGCGTTCGTCAGCGACGAAAACGGCATCATCATCCTCTCCAGTGACCCGGCCCGGCGCCTGAAATCGGTGCGCCCCCTGACCCCGCAAATCAAGGAGCGCCTGGCGCGCAGCCTGCAATACTACTGGTGGCCGCTCAACGAACTGCAGCCACTGGCCCGGGAAACCCTGGCCGATGGCGTGGAAAAACTGACCTTCCCGGCCAACAGCGAAACTGCCCAGGGCAAGCCGCACGAAGTCGCCTACCTGGCCCAGACCCGGCGCCTGGCCGACACGCCTTGGCACTTTACCCTGCTGACCCCGCTGCAGGACCTGCGCCGCGAATCCATGGTGCAGGGCATCCTGGTGGGCGTGGCATTTGCCTTGCTGGCAATCCTCGGCATTGCCTGGAACGAGCGACGCAAGGTCATCGCCACCCGCTTGGCGGCCCGCGAGGCCCTTGAGGAAGCCAACAGCCAGCTGGAACGGCGCATTGCCGAACGCACGGCAGACCTGCGCGCCAGCAACGAACGCCTGAAAGGCCAGATTCGCGAGCGCCGGCATGCCGAGCAAACCTTGCGCCACGCCCAGGATGAGCTGGTGCAGGCTGGCAAGCTGGCCGCCATCGGGCAGATGTCCACCAGCATTGCCCATGAGCTCAACCAGCCGCTGGCCGCGCTGCGCACGTTGTCTGGCAACACCGTGCGCTTCCTCGAACGCGGGGCACTGGAAACCGCCAGCACCAACCTGCGCACCATGAACGACCTGATCGACCGCATGGGGCGTATCACCGCCAGCCTGCGCTCGTTCGCCCGGCGTGGTGACGACAGCGGCCAGGCCTCGCTGGCCAAGGCGGTTGAAGCCACCTTGCAGGTGCTGGCCAACCGCATCAGCGCCTGCCATTTGCAGTTGCACCACCAGTTCGAGGACCAGCAACTGGCCATCGACCAAACCCGCCTGGAGCAGATCCTGGTCAACCTGATCGGCAACGCCCTCGATGCCATGGCCGCGCAACCGTTGCCCGAGCTGTGGCTGGAAGGCGAGCTGCAAGGCGACAAGTACCGCCTGCAGGTGCGCGACAATGGCCACGGCATCGACGCCGAGGCGCGCAAGCACCTGTTCGAACCGTTCTTCACCACCAAACCGGGCGAACATGGCCTGGGCCTGGGCCTGACCCTGTCGGCGAGCCTTGCCGCCGCCGCCAAGGGCAGCCTCAACGTCGAGCACCCCGTCACCGGCGGCACGGCCTTCGTCCTGGCCCTCCCCCTGGTCTCCCCCCCTAGCGAATCGGCAGAGCACCCATGAACCAAGCGCCTCTTACCGTCCTGATCGTCGAAGACGACCCGCATGTGCTGCTCGGCTGCCAGCAGGCCCTGGCCCTGGAGGATATCGCCTGCGAAGGCGTGGGCAGCGCCGAACAAGCGCTGGAACGCATCGGCGACGATTTCGCCGGCATCGTCGTCAGCGATATCCGCCTGCCGGGCATCGATGGCCTGGAGCTGCTAAACCGCCTGAAGGCCCGTGACCGCAGCCTGCCGGTGGTGTTGATCACCGGCCACGGTGATATCGACATGGCGGTCGGCGCCATGCGCAACGGCGCCTACGACTTCATGGAAAAACCGTTCTCCCCCGAACGCCTGGTCGACGTGGTGCGCCGCGCCCTCGAACATCGCGGGCTGTCGCGCGAAGTGGTGGCCCTGCGCCGCCAACTGGCCGAGCAGAGCAGCCTGGAGGGACGCATCATCGGTCGTTCGTCGGCCATGGAACACTTGCGCGAACTGATTGCCAACGTCGCCGATACGTCGGCCAACGTGCTGATCGAAGGCGAGACCGGCACCGGCAAGGAACTGGTCGCCCGTTGCCTGCACGATTTCAGCCGGCGCCAGGGCCAGCCCTTTGTGGCGCTGAACTGTGGCGGCCTGCCGGAGAACCTGTTCGAAAGCGAAATTTTCGGCCACGAGGCCAACGCCTTCACCGGCGCCGGCAAACGCCGTATCGGCAAGATCGAACACGCCAACGGTGGCACGCTGTTCCTCGATGAAGTGGAGAGCATGCCGATCAACCTGCAGATCAAGCTGCTGCGCGTACTGCAGGAACGCACGCTGGAGCGGCTAGGTTCGAACCAAAGCATCCCGGTGGACTGCCGGGTAATCGCCGCGACCAAGGCCGACCTCGACAGCATGGGCCAGAGCGGCCAGTTCCGCAGCGACCTGTACTACCGCCTGAACGTGGTGACCCTCGAGTTGCCACCCCTGCGCGAGCGCCGCGAAGACATCACGCAGCTGTTCGAGCACTTCCTCCAGCAGTCCGCACTGCGCTTCGACCGTGAAGCACCGGCGCTGGACAGCCAGATCCTCTCACGCCTGATGGCCCACGACTGGCCGGGCAACGTGCGCGAGTTGCGCAACGTGGCTGAACGCCATGCCCTTGGCCTGCCAGCCTTCAAGAAAGGCCCCAGCGGCGGCGCCAGCCAGGGCCTGGGCTTTGCCGAAGCGGTGGAAGCATTCGAACGCAACCTGCTCGGCGATGCCCTGCAACGCACGGGGGGCAACCTGAGCCAAGCCAGCCAGGAGCTGGGCATGGCCAAGACCACGCTGTTCGACAAAGTGAAAAAGTACGGCCTCGGCTGACCTCAACCTGAACTGGAAAGACAACGTGGATCTGGTATTCAAAGCTGCCCTGGGCGCTGGCGTGGTGCTGCTGCTGGCGGTGCTGTCGAAGACGCGCAACTACTACATCGCCGGGCTGGTGCCGCTGTTTCCCACCTTTGCCCTGATTGCCCACTACATCGTTGGCAAGGGGCGCAGCATTGCCGACCTGAAGACCACCATCCTGTTCGGCATGTGGTCGATCATTCCGTATTTCGTGTACCTGGCGACCCTGTATGTGCTGGTCGACCGCCTGCGCCTGGAGGCGTCGATGGCGCTGGCCACAGTAGCGTGGCTGATAGCCGCTACTGTGCTGGTGACCTTGTGGGTGCGAATGCACTGATCAAAATTCGTGCTGGCTTCTTCGCGGGCTTGCCCGCTCCCACAGGTTCTCCACAATGCCTGAGATTGGTCCGGGACCTGTGGGAGCGGGCAAGCCCGCGAAGAAGCCAGCGCGGAGTCACAGCCCTGCGATGTGCTTGACCTCTTGCCTATGCGCCTGCAAATAAGGCAATACGGCCCCCAGCAGCGGCGCCTTGAACGGCTCCTGAAAGCGGTGCGCCAGCCCCGGTATCAGCCGCAGCTGGCTGCCTTGAATGTGCGCCGCCAGGTGCACACCGTGCATAACCGGCAACAACGGGTCGGCCGTGCCATGCACCACCAGCGTCGGCACACGAAGTTGATTCAAAAGCTCGACACGGCTCGGCTCGGCCAGTATCGCCATGATCTGGCGCTTGGCCCCGTCGGGGTTGAACGCCCGGTCATAGGCGACCGCCGCCTGCTGCAGCAACACAGCGCGGTCGTCCCGCACCTCGGGGCTGCCCAGGGCCGCCAGCAGGTCGGCCTGCTGGTCGATGGCCACTTCGCGGTTTGGCGCGCTGCGCCGGGCCAGCAACTGCACCAATGCCGGATCCGGCGCCGGCAGCCCAGCCGCCCCTGAACTGGACATGACCAAGGTCAGGCTGCGCACGCGCTCGGGTGCCATGGCCGCCAGATGCTGGGCGATCATGCCGCCCATGCTCACGCCCAGTACATGAAACTGGCGCACGCCCAGCGCGTCCATCAGGCGCAAGCCATCATCGGCCATGTCCGTCAGGGTATAGGGCGCCGCCACCGGCAGGCCCAGCTTGTAACGTAACAGCTCGACCGTCAGGTTGGCCGACGGAGGCATCTGGTTCCAGCGCGACAGGCCAACATCGCGGTTGTCATAACGGATCACCCGAAAGCCTTGGTGGCACAAGGCCTCGACCACATCGTCCGGCCAATGGATCAGTTGCCCGCCCAGGCCCATGACCAGCAACAAGGCCGGGTCACCAGGCGCCCCGACGCTCTGGTACACCAGGCTGACCGCACCCAGTTCGGCACGCTGCACCGGCACCTGGGCGTCACAACGCTGGTCGGCGAAACTCGCAGGTACGCTGAATATCAAGAAAAGAAAAAGCCAAAAAGCCCGCATGGAAGAAACACCAGAATGCAGATCCCCAGTAGAGCGCGAGTCTGATGAATTCTGTTCGGGCGCGCTGCCACAGTTCGGTGACAGTTTCATGACTCCCGCCAGGCGGTGCGGCCGAACGCCCAGTCGACAGCTGCGTCAACATGAGAGAAACTCAACTCATTCCCTGTTTCTTCAAACCTACACCCCGGAGTCAGCAGTGCTGGAGATCCGTCACCTGAAAACCCTTCATGCCCTGCGCGAAGCCGACAGCCTGGTGGAGGCCGCCGAGCGCCTGCACCTGACCCAGTCGGCGCTGTCGCACCAGTTCAAGGAGCTGGAAGAGCGCCTGGGCCTGCCCATTTTCGTGCGCAAGACCAAGCCGATCCGCTTCACCAGCGCCGGGCTGCGCCTGCTGCAACTGGCCGATGCCACCCTGCCACTGCTGCGCGGCGCCGAGCGTGACATCGCACGCCTGGCCGGTGGCACTGCCGGGCGCCTGCACATGGCCATCGAATGCCACAGCTGCTTCCAGTGGCTGATGCCGACCATCGACCAGTTCCGCGATGCCTGGCCGGAAGTTGAGCTGGACCTGGCCTCCGGCTTTGCCTTCGCCCCCCTGCCAGCACTGGCCCGCGGTGACCTGGACCTGGTGGTAACCTCCGACCCGGTGGACCTGGCAGGCATCACGTACGTGCCGCTGTTCACCTACGAGGCAATGCTGGCGGTGGCCAACCAGCACCCGCTGGCCAGCAAGCCTTACATGGTGCCGCAAGACCTGCTCGACCAGACGCTGATCACCTACCCGGTGGAGCGCGACCGCCTGGACATCTTCACCCGCTTCCTGGAGCCGGCCGACATCGAGCCGGCCGCCGTACGCACCTCGGAGCTGACGGTAATGATGATGCAGCTGGTAGCCAGCGGCCGTGGGGTATGCGGCATGCCGCACTGGGCACTGCACGAGTACAGCTCGCGCGGCTATGTGAAGGGCAAACGCCTGGGTGAGAAAGGCCTGTTCGCCACCCTTTATGCCGCCGTGCGCACCGACATGCTCGATGCGCCTTACATGCGCGACTTTTTGCTGACCGCCAAAGACACCTCGTTCGCCACCCTCGATGGGGTCAGCGCGGTGCGTTGAGTGCCTGGCGGTACAGCGGCAGGATCAGGTCGCGGGTCAGCGGCGCCAGTTGCATGACGGGCGCCTGGTCAGCGGCCAGCCAGACAACCTCTTCGATCTCCGCAGCCGGGACCACGGCTGCGGCGCTGTCGACACGGAACAGCTCGGCCTGCACTTCGAAGCCTGGCTCGTTGGCGGCTGGGGCACTGAACTGGCCCAGGTGCACGGCCTGGGCCGGGTCGATGTGCAAGCCCAGCTCCTCGTGCAACTCGCGCACCAGTGCCTGCACCGGCGTTTCACCGGCATCGATCTTGCCGCCTGGCTGCATGAAAGCGACGGTGCCGCGCTTGCGCACCAGCAGGGTCCGGCCCTGAGGGTCGATCAGCAGGGCGGCGGCGATGCGGATTATGTTCGGCATGGATCAGCTCACTTGAGAAATCAAAGAAGATATCGCCTGCGCCGGCCCTATCGCCGGCGCAGGCAACATAGCATCCGCGACGAACGGCCCCTTGCCAACCCGCGGCGTACCCTCCATAACCAACACATGAACCTGCCCGCCAAACACCACCCGGTGCTCGAGCTGTTTCACCCTGCCGTGCGCACCTGGTTCCGTCGCCATTTCGCCACGGTCACTGAAGCCCAGGCACAAGCCTGGCCGCTGATCCACGCCGGCCAGTCGATGCTGCTCGCCGCGCCGACGGGCTCGGGCAAAACCCTCAGTGCTTTCCTGGCGGTGCTCGACGATCTGTTCCGTGAAGGCCTGGAGCACCAAGGCGAACTGCCCGCGCAAACCCAGGTGATCTACGTTTCGCCGCTGAAGGCCTTGTCCAACGACATCCGCCTCAACCTGCAAGCCCCGCTCGAAGGCATCAGCCAGGCCCTCGCAGACCAGGGCCTGAAAGCCCCACGCATCACCACGGCCGTACGCACGGGCGACACGCCACAAAAGGAACGTGTCGCCATGCGCAAGCTGGCCCCGCACATTCTGGTGACAACCCCAGAATCGCTGTACGTGTTGATGGGCTCTGCTTCAGGCCGTGAAGGCCTGGGTACTGTGCATACGGTAATCGTCGACGAAATCCACGCCCTGGCCGGCAACAAGCGGGGCGCCCATCTGGCGCTGACCCTGGAACGCCTGCAAGCCTTGTGCAAACGGCCACTGCGGCGCATCGGGCTGTCCGCCACACAACGCCCGGTCGAGCGGGTGGCTGAGTTTCTGGCCGGTAGCGGGCGCCCCTGCGCCATCGTCGATGTAGGCCATGCGCGCCAACGCGATCTGGCTATCGAAGTGCCGCCGGTGCCACTGGGCGCGGTGATGGCCAACGATGTCTGGGGCCTGGTCTACGACCGCCTGGCCACCCTGGCGCGCGAACACCGCACTACGCTGGTATTCGTCAACACCCGGCGCCTTGCCGAGCGCATCACCCGTCACCTCAGCGACCGGCTGGGCAAGGAGGCGGTAGCCGCGCACCATGGCAGCCTGTCCAAGGAGTTGCGCCTGAATGCAGAGCAGCGGCTTAAGAGCGGCCATTTGCAGGTGCTGGTAGCCACCGCTTCGCTGGAGCTGGGCATTGATATCGGCGATATCGACCTGGTGTGCCAGATCGCCTCGCCGGGTTCGATTGCCGCCTTCCTGCAACGGGTTGGCCGCGCCGGCCACCAGGTTGACGGTGTGCCCAAGGGGCGCCTGTTCCCCACCTCACGCGATGACCTGATCGAATGCGTGGCCCTGCTGGACTGCGTGCGCCAAGGCGAACTGGACGAGCTGCACATACCCCGGGCACCGCTGGACGTACTGGCCCAGCAGATTGTCGCCGAAGCCAGCAACCAGGACTGGCACGGACAAGCCCTGTTCGACTGCCTGCGCCAGGCCACTCCCTATGCCGAGCTCGACCAGCGCCACTACCAGGCGCTGCTCACCATGCTCGCCGAGGGCTTTAACGGCCGCCAGGGCATCCGCAGCGCCTATTTGCACCGCGATGCGGTCAGCGGCACGCTGCGCGGCCGTCGTGGCAGCCAACTGACGGCGCTGACCAGCGGAGGCACCATCCCTGACAACGCCGACTACACCGTGCTGCTGGAACCGCAGGCGCTGAACATCGGCAGCGTCAATGAAGACTTTGCCGTGGAAAGCATTGCCGGCGATATCTTCCAGCTGGGCAACGCCTCTTATCGCATCCTGCGCGTCGAGCCGGGCCGCGTACGGGTGGAAGATGCCCATGGCCTGCCGCCGACCATTCCGTTCTGGCTGGGTGAAGCGCCGGGGCGCAGTGACGAGCTGTCTGCCGCCGTAGCCCGGCTGCAGGCGCGAATCGACCAGCAACTGGATCAGGCTGACGGCGACAGGTTGAAGGTACTCGCCTGGGTGCAGGCTACCTTTGAACTGGGCGAAGACAGCGCCAGCCAGTTGCTCGACTATCTGGCCCGCACCCGCGATGTGCTTGGCGCCCTGCCTTCGCAGGACACGCTGGTGATGGAGCGCTTTTTCGATGAGTCGGGCGGGACCCAACTGATCATCCATTCACCCTACGGCAGCCGCATCAACCGCGCGTGGGGCCTGGCCTTGCGCAAGCGCTTCTGCCGCACCTTCAACTTCGAGCTGCAGGCTGCCGCCAGCGAAGATGCCATCGTACTTTCACTGTCGACCAGCCACAGCTTCGAGCTGGACGAGGTGTGGCGTTACCTGAACAGCCGCAGCGCCGAGCCGATCCTCGTCCAGGCCCTGCTGGATGCACCGCTGTTTGGCGTGCGCTGGCGCTGGAACGCTGGCGTGGCCATGGCGCTGCCACGCTTCGTGGGCGGGCGCAAGGTAGCGCCGCAGATCCAGCGCATGAAGAGCGAAGACCTGGTGGCCGCCGTGTTCCCAGACCAGATCGCCTGCCTGGAGAACATCGCCGGCGAGCGGCAGATACCCGATCACCCGTTGGTCGAACAAACACTCGACGACTGCCTGCACGAGGCGATGGACAGTGAAGGTTGGCTGGCTCTGTTGCGACGCATGGAAAGCGGGGCGGTACGCCTGCTGTGCCGCGACCTGCCCGCCCCTTCGCCACTGGCGTCGGCCATTCTCAACGCCAGGCCGTACGCTTTTCTGGACGATGCCCCGCTGGAAGAACGGCGCACCCAGGCTGTGCTCAACCGACGCTGGAGCGAAGTGCGCAGTGGCGACGACCTGGGCGCCCTGGACGCTGATGCCATTGCCGCCGTCGCGGCCGAAGCCTGGCCGCAACCGGGCAATGCCGACGAAATGCACGAAGCGCTGATGGGCCTGGGCGCGATCAGCCAAGCTGAAGTGCAAGGCAATGCCAGTTGGGACCTGCTGCTCAGGCAACTGGCCAAGAACGGGCGGGCCTTGCGCCTGGCGGACGAGAAACTGTGGTTGGCGCGTGAGCGACTGGGCCTGCTGAAGGTGCTGTATTCGGATGCTCTAATAGAGCCTGCGTTGCAGGTGTTGCCAGGGTTTGATCAGGCCATCGACCCGGACCTTGCCCTGAGTGAACTGTTACGTGCCCGCCTGAGTGGCCATGGCCCCAGGACCGCGACGCAGATTGCGGCACCGCTTGGCAAGCCGTTGCAAGCCATCGAACAGGCGCTGGCCCGCCTGGAAGCCGAAGGCTATGTGCTGCGCGGGCACTTCAGCCCTGGTGCCACCGACCTGCAATGGTGCGAACGCCATTTGCTGGCGCGCATTCACCGCTACACGGTCAAGCGCCTGCGCCGCGAGATCGAACCGGTCAGCCTGCAGGACTTCATGCGCTTTCTGTTCGACTGGCAGCGCCTGGCGCCCGACGAGCGCCTGCGTGGCCCGCAGGCGGTGGCCGAAGTACTGGGCCAATTGCAGGGGTTCCCCAGCGCCGCCGGGGCGTGGGAGGCGGAACTGCTGCCTTCGCGCATCAAAGACTACAGCCCGCACTGGCTGGACGATGCCTGCCGCAGCGGCCAGGTCGCCTGGAGCCGGCTGGCGGCAACGGTGGCGAGCAGCACCCTATCGAGTACCCCTGTGGTGCTGCTGCCGCGCGACCAGCTGAACACATGGCGCAGCCTGGCGCCCGCACCAACGGTGGATGCCCTTGGCCTGCGTGCGCAACGTGTGTACGAAGCGCTGAAAATCCAGGGGGCGCTGTTCTTCGATGAACTGGCGCAGGAGGCGCACCTGCTGCCCAGCGAACTGGAAACCGCGCTGCAGGAACTGGTGGGCTCGGGCCTGGTCGGCGCTGACAGTTTCACCGGCTTGCGCAGCCTGATCACGCCTGCGGCCAAGCGCAGTTCACGTAATAGCCGCCGAGGTCACCCGCCGCTTTCCAGCAGCATGGCGCATGCCGGGCGCTGGGCACTGCTGCGCCGCAGCGATACGCCGCCGGATCACGACCAGCGGCTGGAGGACGTTGCTCGCACCCTGCTGCGCCGCTATGGGGTGATCTGCTGGCGGCTGCTGGAGCGCGAGAGTGATGTTCTGCCGCCCTGGCGTGAACTGCTGCGCTGCTATCACCGGCTGGAGGCGCGTGGCGAGATCCGTGGCGGGCGCTTCATTGCCGGGCTGGCGGGTGAACAGTTCGCCTTGCCGGAGGCGGTGGGGTTGCTGCGGCAGGTGCGCCGCCGCGACCCGGACGGGACGTTGCTGGTAGTGAGTGCCAGTGACCCGCTGAACCTGATCGGCGCGTTACTGCCCGGGGCGAAAGTGCCAGCGGTGAGTGGTAACCGCTTGTTGTATCGCGACGGGGTACCGGTGGCGGTACGGGTGGCCGGGCGTTACACGTATCTGGTCGAGGCGCCCGCACAAGAGCAGGAAATCTGGCGGCAGAAACTGCTGCGTAACGCGCTCTGAGCGAGGAATAGATGTTCATGGGCAGCGCGACCCCTGTGGGAGCGGGTTTACCCGCGAAAGCGTCAGTGGCCTCAATACCGCTTTCGCGGGTGAACCCGCTCCCACAGGGTATGTGTCCACCCAGGGATCATCGATCCTGATTCGAGAATGATTTTCGCTACCCCGATTTTAATTTGCAGGGCCCTGCAACTTGGCTATGGTCGGGGTTTGCCCCCAGGCCCTGAGCCTGACCGCGCCATCGCAAGGACCCTGTATGAGCCTGTCACTACTCAGTCGCTATGCCTTCTTCGCAGCCTGTGTGCTGTTCACCTTGGCGAGCCTGCCCTTCATCCACCACGAATGGCTGTGGCCGTTCACCCTGACCACGGGCATCCTCAGCCTGATCGGCCTGTTCGACCTGCTGCAGCAACGCCATGCCGTACGTCGCAACTACCCGATCCTGGGCAATATCCGCTATCTGGTCGAGGCCATTCGCCCGGAAATCCGCCAGTACCTGCTGGAGTCCGACAGCGACGCCCTGCCATTCTCCCGCGCCCAGCGTTCGCTGGTGTATGCCCGGGCGAAGAACGAAGCCTCGGACAAACCGTTCGGCACCCTGATCGACGTGTACGAGTCCGGCTTCGAGTTCATCGGCCATTCCATGCGCCCGGCGCCGCTGGCCGACCCGGCCAGCTTCCGCATCATTGTCGGCGGGCCGCAGTGCAGCCAGCCGTACTCGGCCTCGATCTTCAACATTTCGGCCATGAGCTTCGGCTCGCTCAGCGCCAATGCCATCCGCGCCCTGAACCAGGGCGCCAAGCTGGGCAATTTCCACCATGACACCGGCGAAGGCAGCATCAGCCCCTATCACCGCGAGCATGGTGGTGACCTGGTCTGGGAGCTGGGCAGCGGCTACTTCGGTTGCCGCACGCCGGACGGGCGCTTCGACCCCGAACGTTTCGCCGCACAGGCGCGCAGCCCACAGGTGCGCATGATCGAAATCAAGATGAGCCAGGGCGCCAAGCCCGGGCACGGCGGCATCCTGCCCAAACACAAGGTCACTCAGGAAATCGCCGAGACCCGCGGCGTGCTGATGGGCGAAGACTGCATTTCGCCGTCGCGCCACAGCGCTTTCTCCACGCCGATCGAGATGATGCAGTTCATTGCCCAGCTGCGTGAGCTGTCCGGCGGCAAACCGGTCGGCTTCAAATTCTGCCTGGGCCACCCGTGGGAGTTCATGGGCATTGCCAAGGCCATGCTGGAAACCGGCATCCTGCCCGACTTCATCGTCGTCGATGGCAAGGAAGGCGGTACCGGCGCCGCACCGGTGGAGTTCACCGACCATATCGGCGTACCGCTGCGCGAAGGCCTGCTGTTTGTGCACAACACGCTGGTTGGCCTGAACCTGCGTGACAAGATCAAGCTAGGGGCCAGCGGCAAGATCGTCAGCGCCTTCGACATCGCCAGCGTGCTGGCCATCGGTGCCGACTGGGCCAACTCGGCGCGCGGCTTCATGTTCGCCATTGGCTGCATCCAGTCGCAAAGCTGCCACACCAACAAGTGCCCGACCGGCGTGGCCACGCAAGACCCGCTGCGCCAGCGCGCCCTGGTGGTGCCGGACAAGGCCCAACGGGTGCTGAACTTCCACCACAACACATTGCGTGCCCTGGCCGAGATGCTCGCGGCGGCGGGCCTGGAGCACCCGGCGCAGCTGGAGGCCAAGCACCTGGTGCGGCGCGTCTCGGCCACCGAGATCAAGCTGTTCTCGCAGATGCATGTGTTCTTGAAGCCGGGGGAGTTGCTGACCGGCGAGGTGGATGGGCAATTCTATTCGCGCATGTGGCAGCTCGCCCGGGCCGACAGCTTTGAGCCGCACAGCGAAGTGGCGGCCTGATAGAGCCCTGGGGCCGCAAAGCGGCCCCAGAGGTTTCAGATCAGGAAGCAGTACTGGCTACACCTTGCACGTCTTTCGGCGCCAGACGGAACGCGTAGTACAGCACCGTCAGCAGCACCAGGAACGCCGGGCCAATGTACAGGGCCACACGGGTATCCTCGAAGTACGCCATCAAGCCAACCACCAGCACCAGGAAACCCAGCGCCAGGTATGAGCTCAGCGGCCACAGCCACATGCGGTACTTCAGCGCCTTGCGCTCGGCGGTAGTCAGGCCGGCGCGGAACTTGAGCTGCGCCAGCAGGATCATCACCCAGGTCCAGATCGCACCGAAGGTGGCAATCGACGTGACCCACACAAACACCTTTTCCGGCACCAGGTAGTTGGCCAGCACGCCCAGCAGCAGCGCGCCAATCGACAGCAGCAGCGCATTGCGCGGTACGCCGTTTTTCGAGGTGCGGGCGAAGGCCGCCGGGGCCTGGCCGTTCTGCGCCAGGCTGTAGAGCATGCGCCCGGTGCTGAAAATGCCGCCGTTGCACGAAGACAGCGCCGCGGTGATTACCACGAAGTTGATGATGCCGGCGGCGGTCTTGATGCCGAGGCGCTCGAAGGTCATGACGAACGGGCTGCCCTGGCTGCCGATTTCGTTCCACGGGTAGATCGACAGGATCACGAACAGCGCGCCGACGTAGAACAGCAGGATGCGCCAGAACACCGAGCCGATGGCCTGCGGGATGGTCTTTTGCGGGTTGCGTGCTTCGCCGGCGGTGAGGCCGATCATTTCCACACCCAGGTAGGCGAACATCACCATCTGCAGCGACATCAGCACGCCGGTCACGCCATTGGGCATGAAACCACCGTTGCTCCACAGGTTGGAGATACCCAACGCCACACCGTCATTGCCGAAGCCGAAGGCAATGACGCCGATGCCGCCAAGGACCATGGCGATGATGGTGACGATCTTGATCAGGGCGAACCAGAACTCGAATTCGCCAAAGGCCTTCACTGCCACCAGGTTGACCGCGCCCATGCTGCCCAAGGCCGCCAGGGCCCAGATCCAGCGCGGTACATCGGGGAACCAGATGCCCATGTAGATGGCCACCGCAGTGATTTCGGCAACGCAGGTCACCAGCCACAGGAACCAGTAGTTCCAGCCGGTGAGAAAGCCCGCCAGCGGGCCGAGGTAGTCCTGGGCATAGCGGCTGAACGAGCCGGCGACGGGGTTATGCACGGCCATTTCGCCAAGGGCGCGCATGATCACCAGGATGGCCAGGCCACCGATGATGTAGGACAGCATGATGGCAGGGCCGGCCATTTCGATGGCTTTGGCCGAACCGAGGAAAAGACCGACGCCGATACAGGCGCCCAGCGCCATCAGGCGGATGTGCCGTTCGCCCAGTTCACGCTTGAGCGGGCCGCCTTCATTGGCCTGGCCATGGGCAGAGTGGTTGCCGACTGGCATAGCAATACAACCTCATTTTGTTATTGGATTTGACCTTCGTGCAGCACCGGCCATGCCGATAGGCGTGACGTAGGCTTGCCAGGCTGGCCTCGTGGGCCGGCCCGTGTGCCGGGGTAGAGCGCCCGGCAGGGCGAAGGGGCCGAGCAGTATAGGAAGACCGTTGCAGGGATTTTCGCTGTATATACAGGAATAATCAGCAAGTTTTCTGGCGGGCGCAGCGGCCCTGAAAGCTGCCCCGGCACCATAACAACATCGCCGTATCAAGAAACCCACACCAAAGCCGCATAGCCCTACCCCGCTTTTCTCCACCTCCTACAAAATTTTCACCTCACCCGCTCAACGTCTAAGCTTCAGTCAAGCAAGACGAAAACACCTGGCCGGATTGAAGACTATGGGCGCACTGTGGCAATCGGAACCAAGCAGAACGGAAGCACCCGAGATACCTCCGGCCGAGACGCCACAACCGAAGTCCCCCCGTCAGCGTCGGCTATGGTGGCGGCTGATCATCCTCATCCTGCTGGTGGCGCTGGTGGCCATCGGCTTCGCTGCATATGACGAATTCCGCACCTCCGAACTGCAATCACGCGAGTTCAGCAAACTGGCCGGTACCCTGACCTACTCGCTGGAGCCCGGCCCTAGTGATGCAATCATCTATCCCGGTGACGGGCCGTTCGACAGGCGCCTTGGCTACAGCGCCCTGGGCGAATTCCTGCCACGCCTGCTCAAGCGCGACTACCTGATCACTGAGCAGGTCAGGTTCTCACCCGCGCTGATGAACTACGTCGATCATGGGCTGTTCGCCCCCTATATCGAGAAGATCCAGGCCGGCCTGTCGATCACCGACTGCCGCGGCGACACGCTGTACCAGTACAACTACCCACAGCACCTGTACCCGGACTTTGCCGCAATCCCGGCGGTGATGGTCAACAGCCTGCTGTTCATCGAGAACCGCGACCTGCTCGATACCCAGGACCCACGCAACAACCCGGCCGTGGACTGGCCACGCTTCGCCAAGGCCGCCTACAGCCAGGTGGCCAAGTACCTGGCCTTGCCCGGCCAGTCCGCGGGTGGCAGCACCTTGGCCACGCAGTTGGAGAAGTATCGCCACTCACCGGACGGCCTGACCGTGTCCGGTGCCGAGAAAATCCGCCAGATGATTTCTGCCAGCGTGCGCGCCTACCAGGGCGGCCCGGATACCACCGAGGCACGCCAGCGCATCGTGCGCGACTACCTCAACAGTGTGCCGCTGTCGGCCGTGCCCGGGCACGGCGAAGTGCACGGCATGGCCGAAGGCTTGCGGGTGTGGTACGGCGCCGACTTCGACCAGGTCAACCAGGCCCTGACTTCCACCGCCACTGACGCCGAAAGCATGGCTGCACGCGGCCTTGCCCTGCGCCAGGTGCTGTCGCTGATGATTGCCCAGCGCCGCCCGTCCCACTACTTGTCCAAGGGCCGGGTGGAGTTGGCCGAACTCACCGATTCGCACATCCGCGTGCTCGCCGCCAACAAGGTGATCGAGCAGCCATTGGCCGAAGCCGCGTTGGCCAGCAAGGCGGTCTACCGCGACTGGGTAGCGCAGCCAACCATCGTGCCGATAGTTACCAACAAGGGCATCAGCCTGGCGCGCAACCGCCTGGCAGCCATGCTCAACCGCCCGTTGTACGACCTCGACCGCCTCGATGTATCGGCCACCAGTACCCTGCAGGCCGACCTGCAACTGCAGGTCAGCCAGTACCTGAAAAACCTTGCCGACCCGGAGTTTGCCGCGCAGATGGGGCTGATCGGCGAGCGCCTGCTCACCACCAAGACCACCGACCAGGTCAGCTACAGCTTCACCCTGTTCGAGCGCACCGCCGACGGCTCGCGGGTACGGGTGCAGACCGACAGCACCAACCAGCCCTTCGACATCAACGAAGGCAGCAAGCTGGAACTCGGCTCCACCGCCAAGTTGCGGGTGCTGACCACGTACCTGGAGATCATCGCCGAACTGCACGACAAGTACGCCGGCAAACCCGCTGCCGAGCTGAAGAAGGTCGAAGTCGCCGAACTCGACCGCATCACCCAGTGGTCGCTGGAATGGCTGACGCAGAACAGCAAGAACCAGAGCCTGGACGCCATGCTCGACGCCGCGCTGGAGCGCAAGTACTCCGCCAATACCGGTGAAGCCTTCTTCACAGGCGGCGGCATGCACGTGTTCAACAACTTCCGCAAGGAAGACAACAGCCGCAACCCGACGCTCAAGGATGCGCTGCGCGAATCGATCAACCTGCCGTTCATTCGCCTGATGCGCGACCTGGTGCGCTACGTGACCTACCAGCAGCCGTACAACCGCGTGCCGCTGCTCAAGGACGACGCCGACCCTCGCCGCCAGGAATACCTGGCCCGCTTCGCCGACAAGGAAGGCACCAACTACCTGATGCGCTTCTGGAAGAAATACCAGCGCAAGACCTCACAGCAGCGCCTGGACACCTTCCTGGACAGCATGCGCGTAACCCCGCAACGGCTGGCGGCGGTGCACCGCTACCTGTTCCCCGAAGCAGGGCAGGAAACCTTCAATGCCTTCGTACGTGCCCACCTCAAGGGCGACAAGATTACCCTGGGCAAGCTGACCGACGGCCGCCTGTCAGAGATGTATGACGCCTATGGCCCGGGCAAGTACGACCTGCCCGACCAGGGCTACATTGCCAAGGTCCACCCGCTGGACCTGTGGCTGCTTGGCTACCTGCTGAAAAACCCGAGCTCGACCTTGACCGAAATGGTCAACGCCAGCCGCTTCGAGCGCCAGGAGGTGTACAGCTGGCTGTTCAAGAGCCGCCACCAAGGGGCACGCGACAGCCGCATCCGCACCATGGTCGAGATCGAAGCCTTCCTCGACATCCACCAGCGCTGGAAACGCGTGGGGTATCCATTCGACCACCTGGTGCCCTCCCTGGCCACCGCCATCGGCAGTTCGGGCGACCGCCCCGCCGCCCTCTCCGAACTGGTCGGCATCATCCAGAACGACGGCATCCGACTGCCCACCCTGCGCATCGACACCCTGCACTTTGCAGCCAACACACCTTATGAAACCAAGTTGATCACCGACCCAGACCGGGGCGTGCGGATTCTGCCGGTGGAAGTGGCACGCGCACTCAAAGGCGCCATGTCGCAGGTGGTCGATGCAGGCACTGCGCGGCGTATTTCCGGCAGTTTCAAGCTGCAGGACGGCACGCCACTGGTGATGGGGGGCAAGACCGGTACCGGTGACAACCGCATCGAAAGCTTCGGCGCCGGCGGTCGGCTGATTGGCTCGCGCTCGCTGAACCGCACCGCCACCTTCGTGTTCTTCCTGGGCGACAACCACTTCGGCACCCTCACTGCCTTTGTGCCTGGGCGCTCGGCAGAAGCGTTCAAATTCACCTCGGCGCTGCCGGTGCAGGTGCTCAAGGGCATGGCCCCGATCCTCATGCCATACCTGCAGCCGGGCAATCCGAATGAATGCAAACCGCCGCAGGTTGCGGTACATACGCCACCGCCTGCAGGGAACGTATCGAATGACTAGATGATAATCATCTGCATTAAAGGGGTTGTCTTTAGATATATCTTGAGTAGTATCTTACGATATATCGCAAACGACGGAGCCCTGCCCCCATGCGTGAACACACCCCCCATGACCCCTTCGAGCGGCGCCCCGGCCGCGGCGAGCGCGGCCCACGCGTCTTCGCCCCCGGTGACCTCAAGCTGCTGATGCTGGACCTGCTGGCCGAGCAGCCCGGCCACGGTTACGACCTGATCCGCCAGATCGAAAACCTGTTCGACGGCAGCTACAGCCCAAGCCCAGGGGTGATCTACCCCACGCTGAATTTTCTTGAAGAGGCCGAGCTGATCAGCGGCCAGGTGCAGGGCAGCAAACGCCTCTATGCCATCACCGACGCCGGGCGCAGCGCCCTGGCCGAGCAGGCTATCGCCCTGGACGGCGTGCGCATGCGCATCGAAGTCAGCAAACGCGCCCTGCGCGGCCACGACCGCCCGCCTGAAATCCATGAAGCGGTCGGCAACCTGCGCCACGCACTGCACATGCACAGCGGCCGCTGGACTCCGGAAGAAATCCAGCGGGTCCGCGACTTGCTCAACCATACCGCCAAGGCCATCGCCTCCGGGCCGGCCGACCCTGTCGGGGAGACTTCCCATGAGTGACACCATCCACCGCGTCAACCACGAGATCCGCCAACGCCGTCTGCAGGTACTGCGCGTCACCGAGCTGACCCCACGCATGCGCCGCATCACCCTCGGCGGTGCCGAACTGCAAGGTTTCAGCAGCGTCGGCAGTGACGACCATATCAAGCTGCTGTTCGCCGAAACGCCGGAGCAACAACAGGCCATCGAGGCCCGTAATATGGGCCGGGACGGTGGCGCACGGCCCACCATGCGCGAGTACACGCCACGGCGCATCGACCTGGTGGCCAATGAACTGGACATCGACTTCGTGCTGCACGGTGACGGCCCAGCCTCCACCTGGGCCGCCCAGGCCACCCCGGGGCAAACCCTGGACATCGCCGGGCCACGGGCCTCGCTGGTAGTGCCGGATATGTTCGACAGCTACCTGCTGATCGGTGACGAAACCGCCATTCCGGCGATTGGTCGGCGCCTGGACGAACTGCCGGCTGGCCGCCAGGTGCTGGCGGTGATCCAGATCGAAGACGAGCAGGAGCGCCAGCCGTTGCCGAGCAAGGCACAGGTCGAAGTCATCTGGGTGCGTCGCCAGCAAGAAGATTTGCTGGAACTGGTGAATAACCTGACCTTGCCGCAAGGCCGGTTGTATGGTTGGGTGGCGCTGGAAAAAGCCCTGACCCGCCAGGCCAAGGCGCTGTTGCTGGAAAAAGGGGTGCCTGAGGATGCGCTGAAGGCTGCGGCCTACTGGCGTGCCGACGGGACTGCGGACGACGAGTGATCTTGGTTGCCTACACCGGCCCCATCACCGGCAAGCCAGCTCCCACAAGTACTCCACTGCCCTAAAGGTTTGTGAAGTACCTGTGGGAGCGGGTTTACCCGCGAAGAGGCCAGCACAGGCTAAGCAAATTTCCGCACCCCGCGCCACCGATCCAGCCCAAGCAGCACCAACCCGATCCCCCAGAACCCCGCCAGCACCCCCAGGGCATTGAGCATCACCTGCCCATACCCCAGGCTCGCCACATCGATGAAGGGGTAGGCGTATACGCCAATCTCGCTCCCCCGCCACAGCGCATAGGCGAAATACACCGCCGGGTACATCGCCCACACTGCCAGGTGCCATAGCCGCAGGCTGCCCTTGGGCACCTCGCACCACCAGTACAAGGCATACAGCAGCGGCATCACATCGTGCAGCAACTCGTCCGCCAGCCACTGCCAGCCTTGCGGGTGCCACAAGTGGCGCAGCAACACGCTGTAGGCCAGCGCCACCAGCACGATGCTGGCTGCCACTGCAGCACTCACCGACGGCGACAGGAAGAAGCGCCTGGCGCGGCCTTCACGACCGAACGCGGCATAACTGAGCACCGTCGCCACCAAGGTGTTGGTCAGCACGGTGAAATAGCCGAACACATTGATCAGGCCACCAATCAGGCTGGCCTGTTCCTGCCAGCGCGCCAGCAGCACCAGGTATACCTGCACGGTCAGGCCGAACCAGCCCAGCACGGCCATGCCGGTCAGCCAGGGGCGGCGCGGCATATCAGGCCTTGCGCTGCAGCTTCACGTACAACTGCTCGACCTTTTCTCGCGCCCACGGCGTCTTGCGCAAAAAGGCCAGGCTCGACTTGATGCTGGGGTTGCTCTTGAAGCAACGCACATCGATGCGCTCGGCCAGGCCCTGCCATTGGTAGTGCGCCACCAGCTCGGTGAGGATCTGTTCAAGGGTCTTGCCGTGCAGCGCGTTGTGTTGGGCCGTGCTCATGCTGTGCTCCGTAGGAAAGATGCGCACCTTACACGAGTGTAGTGGCGGGTGGGATGCGTCAAGCCCACAGAAAAAATGCTGGCCAGGGGCAAAACCTCTGTGCTGAAATAGTTATGTTATGTTGTAACACTATAAAAGCATCTGCCAAGGAACGCCCCATCCCCATGCTGTACTCACCGCTTCGCCTCTCCCCCCTTGCCGTCGCGCTCTGGCTGGCTGCGTCGCCCAGCCAGGCCGTGGAACTCGAACCCCAGGTCATCACCGCCAACCCATTGGGCAACCGCCAGTTGGCCGCCCCCAGCACCGTGCTCGAAGGCGACAACCTGCTGCAGCAACAGCACGGTAGCCTCGGTGAAACCCTCAACAAGCAGCCCGGTGTCGCCTCGACCTGGTTCGGCCCTGGCGCCAGCCGCCCGGTAATCCGCGGCCTGGACGGCGACCGCATTCGCATCCTGCGCAATGGCGTCGGCGCGCTGGATGCCTCGTCGCTGTCCTATGACCACGCCGTGCCGCTGGACCCGGTCACTGTCGACCGCGTCGAGATCGTCCGCGGCCCGGCCGCCCTGCTCTACGGCGGCAACGCCATCGGTGGCGTGGTCAACACCTTCGACAACCGCATCCCGGATGCACCGATCGAAGGCATCCACGGTGCCGGTGAGTTGCGCTACGGTGGCGCCGACACCACGCGCAGCAGCGCCGGCAAGCTGGAGGCGGGTAACGGTGCCTTCGCCCTGCACCTGGATGCCAACAGCCGTCAGTTCAACGACCTGCGCATCCCCGGCTACGCCCGCAGTTCCAAGGTGCGTGACGCCGATGAGCCCGGCAGCAAACACCGCCTGGAAAACAGC
This sequence comes from Pseudomonas sp. YNh, assembly GCF_037993085.1. Taxonomy (NCBI): domain Bacteria; kingdom Pseudomonadati; phylum Pseudomonadota; class Gammaproteobacteria; order Pseudomonadales; family Pseudomonadaceae; genus Pseudomonas; species Pseudomonas sp. YNh. The sequence goes on from NZ_JBBMRJ010000031.1 coordinate 41,258, forward strand.
GACGGCCGCCAGGACGGCGGTGCAGTCGGTGGTGCCTATCACTGGGATCATGGTTACGCCGGCCTGTCGTACAGCGGCTACGACAGCAATTACGGCTCGGTGGCAGAGTCCGGTGTGCGCCTGGACATGAAACAGGACCACTACGCCTTCGCCTCCGAGCTGCGCGACCTGGACGGCCCGTTCAGCTCGGTCAAGGTCGATGCTGGCTATACAGATTACGAACACAGCGAGATCGAAGAAGGCGAGGTGCACACCACCTTCAAGAACAAGGGCTACGAAGCACGTATCGAAGCCCGCCATCAACCGCTCGGCCCGGTGGAGGGGGTGATCGGTGCCCAGGTCAGCCGCAACGAATTCTCTGCCCTCGGCGAGGAAGCCTTTGTCCCGCACACCAACACCGACAGCCTGGCGCTGTTCATGCTGGAGCAATGGCAGGCCACAGAGCGGCTGAACCTGAGCCTGGGCGCACGCCTGGAGCACACCCGGGTAGACCCGGACGCCAAAGGCAACGAAAACTTCGTCGATGCCGACAGCGCCAGCAGCTTCAACGCGTTCAGCCTGTCTTCCGGTGCGGTGTACCAGCTCGACCCGATCTGGTCGCTGGCCGCCAACCTTGGCTACACCGAGCGCGCCCCGACTTTCTACGAGCTGTACGCCAATGGTGCGCATGTGGCCACCGGCGCCTTTGAAGTGGGTGACGCCAGCCTGAACAAGGAAAAGGCCATTTCCGCCGACTTGGCGCTGCGCTTCGACAATGGCACCCACAAAGGCAGTGTCGGGGTGTTCTACAGCCACTTCCGCAACTACATCGGGCTGATCGGCACCGGCAACCTGCGCGAGGGCGGGCATGACCACGACCATGGCGAGGATGACCACGACCACGATCATGACCACGAGGGCTTCCCGGAATACCAGTACCAGGGCGTGCGCGCGCGCTTCTACGGCATCGAGGCCCAGGATCGCTGGCAGCTGGTCGAGAACCGCTACGGCAGCTTCTCGCTGGAGTTGTCCGGTGACTACACCCGGGCCAAGAACCTCGACAGCGGCGAACCTTTGCCACGCATCGCCCCGCTGCGCCTGAACAGCGGCCTGGTATGGGAACTGGACCGCTGGCAGGCGCGGGTAGATGTGCAACATGCGGCATCGCAGCACCGCAAGCCGGCCAACGAAACCAGCACCGATGGCTACACCACATTGGGGGCGAGCGTGGGTTACCGCTTTGACATTGGCCAGAGCCAGTGGCTGGCATTTGTGCGCGGCGAAAACCTGACCGACCAGACCGTGCGTTATGCCAGCTCGATCCTGCGCGATATCGCACCGGCTCCGGGGCGCAGTGTGGAAGTGGGGTTGCGTACCACCTTCTGAAATCGCGGGGGCGCTTTGCGCCCCAATCGCCGGCAAGCCAGCTCCCACAGGTACTGCACTGTCCTCAGTGCTAGCGCAATTCTGAGGGAGCTGGCTTGCCGGCGATGGGCTGCAAAGCAGCCCCCTTCAGACTATTGTTACCCGCTGAACAACAATCCCCTGCGACAATTTGTCTTTTTTTCTTACAACTTCCGCTATATCCTCCCCGCCTGAAGCTGAATCGCTTCACTGAAACCATCTTGTCGCCATATCCATTGAAGGGCCTGCCCTTCGATGCGCTTGCCGTTTTTTCAACAATCAAAAGATAGCGCTATCTCATGCTTCAACTGCCCAAAACCTGTTACATCGGCCTTGCCCTCAGCGCCTTGGCGACACCCGCCGCCGCCAGCGAAATGTTTGCCAGCGACTCCCCATGGATGCTCGGCGACTGGGGCGGCACCCGCAGCGAATTGCTGGAAAAAGGCTACGACTTCACCCTCGGCTACACCGGGGAGATGGGCAGCAACCTGCACGGTGGCTACGACCACGACCGTACCGCGCGCTACAGCGACCAGTTCACCTTTGGCAGCCACCTGGACCTGGACAAGATCCTCGGCTGGCAAGACGCCGAATTCCAGCTGACCATCACCGAGCGCCACGGCGACAACATCAGCAACGACCGCATCAACGACCCCCGCGTTGGCGGCTTCACCTCGGCCCAGGAAGTCTGGGGCCGTGGCGAAACCTGGAGGCTGACGCAGATGTGGATCAAGCAGAAGTACTTCGATGGTGCGCTGGACGTGAAATTCGGCCGCTTCGGCGAAGGCGAGGACTTCAACAGCTTCCCTTGCGACTTCCAGAACCTGGCCTTCTGCGGCTCGCAGGTGGGCAACTGGGTGGGTGGCATCTGGTACAACTGGCCGGTCAGCCAGTGGGCTCTGCGCGTGCGCTACAACCTCAGCGACGAGCTTTACACCCAGGTCGGCGTGTTCGAGCAGAACCCCTCCAACCTGGAATCGGGCAACGGCTTCAAGCTCAGCGGCAGCGGCACCCAGGGCGCGGTAATGCCGATCGAACTGGTATGGACCCCACGCATCCAAGGCCTGAAAGGGGAATATCGCGCCGGCTACTACTACAGTAATGCCAAGGCACAGGATGTTCTCAAGGACAGCAACGGCCAGCCGGCCGCCGTCAGCGGCGCCGCCTACCGCAGCAGTTCGAGCAAGCACGGCATGTGGCTCGGCGCCCAGCAGCAGGTAACTTCGCTGGCCTCCGACCAGTCGCGTGGCCTGAGCCTGTTCGCCAACGCCACGGTGCATGACAAGAAGACCAATGCCATCGACAACTATGTGCAGGCAGGACTGGTATACAAAGGGCCTTTCGACGCCCGCGCCAAGGACGACATCGGTTTCGCCGTCGCCCGCGTGCACGTCAACCCTGCCTACCGCAAGAACGCCCGCCTGGCCAACCAGGCCGCCGGGCTCTACGACTACGACAACCCCGGTTTCCTGCCTGTGCAGGACACCGAGTACAGCGCCGAGCTGTACTACGGCATCCATTTGGCCGACTGGCTCACGGTGCGCCCCAACCTGCAGTACATCCGCCACCCGGGCGGGGTGTCGCAGGTGGATGGCGCCCTGGTCGGCGGCCTGAAGATCCAGAGCAGTTTCTAACCCCCTTTTTGACCTGACGGAGAACCTACGATGAGCACTGAAGGTGCCAACCAAGGAAGCCGCTGGCTACCTCGCCTGATCGGCGCGCTGCTGTTGCTGATGGGCCTGGCCCTGCTGGCCGGCGGTATCAAACTGAGCCAGCTGGGCGGATCGCTGTACTACCTGATCGCCGGTATCGGCTTTGCCCTTTCGGGCATCCTGCTGCTGGCCCAGCGCCGCATTGCGTTGGGCCTGTATGGCCTGGTGCTGCTGGGCAGCACCGTGTGGGCCCTGCTCGAAGTGGGCCTGGACTGGTGGCAACTGGTGCCACGTCTGGCCATCTGGTTTGCCATCGGCGTGGTGCTGTTGCTGCCATGGGCACGTCGCCCGTTGACCGGCCCGGCCAGCAAGGCCAACACTGCACTGCTGGGCGTTGCCGTGGTTGCTTCGGGGGCATGTGCCCTGGGCAGCCAGTTCACCCACCCCGGCGAAGTGTTCGGCGAACTGGGCCGCGAAAGCAGCGAAATGGCCAGCGCCGCCCCGGCCATGCCTGACGGCGAGTGGCAGGCCTACGGCCGCACCGAGCATGGCGACCGCTATTCGCCGCTGCGCCAGATCACCCCGCAGAATGCCTACCGCCTGGAAGAAGCCTGGCGTATCCGCACCGGCGACCTGCCGACCGAAAACGACCCTGTGGAGCTGACCAACCAGAACACCCCGCTGAAGGTCAACGGCATGCTCTACGCCTGTACCGCACACAGCCGCCTGCTGGCCCTGGACCCGGACACCGGCGCAGAAATCTGGCGCTACGACCCGCAGGTCAAGAGCCCGACCGGCACCTTCAAAGGCTTTGCCCACATGACATGCCGTGGCGTTTCGTACTATGACGAAAACCGCTACGTCAGCCGCGACGGCAGCCCGGTACCGAAAATTACCGACGCAGGCCAAGCCGTGGCGCAGGCCTGCCCGCGCCGCCTGTACCTGCCTACCGCAGATGCTCGCCTGATCGCCATCAACGCCGACAACGGCAAAGTGTGCGAAGGCTTCGCCAACCAGGGCGTGATCGACCTCACCACCGGCATCGGCCCGTTCACTGCCGGCGGCTACTACTCCACCTCGCCTGCCGCTGTCACCCGTGACCTGGTGATCATCGGTGGCCATGTCACCGACAACGAGTCGACCAACGAGCCGTCGGGCGTCATCCGCGCCTACGATGTGCACGACGGCCACCTGGTGTGGAACTGGGACAGCAACAACCCGGAAGACACCAAGCCGTTGGCCCCAGGCAAGATGTACAGCCGCAACTCGGCCAACATGTGGTCGATCGCCAGCGTCGACGAAGACCTGGGCATGATCTACCTGCCGCTGGGCAACCAGACCCCGGACCAGTGGGGCGCCGACCGTACCCCGGGCGCCGAGAAGTACAGCGCCGGCGTGGTCGCCCTGGACCTGGCCACCGGCAAGGCCCGCTGGAACTACCAGTTCACCCACCACGACCTGTGGGACATGGACGTCGGCAGCCAGCCGACCCTGGTCCACCTGAAGACTGACGATGGCGTGAAACCTGCGATCATCGTGCCGACCAAGCAAGGTAGCCTGTACGTGCTCGACCGCCGCGACGGTACGCCGATCGTGCCGATCCGCGAAATCCCCACCCCGCAAGGCGCAGTGAAGGGCGACCACACCTCGCCGACCCAGGCCCGCTCCGACCTCAATCTGCTCGGCCCTGAGCTGACCGAACAGGCCATGTGGGGCGCCACGCCGTTCGACCAGATGCTGTGCCGCATCCAGTTCCGCGAACTGCGCTACGAAGGCCAGTACACCCCGCCATCCGAGCAGGGCTCGCTGATCTATCCGGGTAACGTGGGGGTCTTCAACTGGGGCAGCGTGTCGGTCGACCCGGTGCGCCAACTGCTGTTCACCTCGCCCAACTACATGGCCTTCGTGTCGAAGATGGTGCCGCGCGAGCAGGTCGCCGAAGGCAGCAAGCGCGAAAGCGAGACCAGCGGCGTGCAGCCCAATACTGGCGCGCCGTACGCGGTGACCATGCACCCGTTCATGTCGCCGCTGGGCGTACCGTGCCAGGCCCCGGCCTGGGGCTATGTCGCCGCCATCGACCTGTTCACCAACAAGGTGGTGTGGAAGCACAAGAACGGCACCACCCGCGACAGCACCCCGGTACCGATCGGCCTGCCGGTTGGCGTGCCGAGCATGGGCGGTTCGATCGTTACCGCAGGCGGCGTCGGCTTCCTCAGCGGCACCCTCGACCAGTACCTGCGTGCTTATGACGTGAACAACGGCAAGGAACTGTGGAGTGCCCGCCTGCCAGCGGGTGGCCAGGCCACGCCGATGACTTACACCGGCAAGGATGGCAAGCAGTATGTGCTGGTGACTGCTGGCGGCCATGGCTCGCTGGGCACCAAAATGGGTGATTACATCATCGCTTACAAACTCGCTGACTAAGTTACCGAGCCCTGCTTGCAGGGCTCATTCCCCTGTACCGGCCTCATCGCCGGCAAGCCAGCTCCCACAGGTATTGCACCGACCTTGAAAATGGTGGGTTACCTGTGGGAGCTGGCTTGCCGGCGATGAGGCCGGTGCAGGCAATCACAGATGAAACCCTCCCCTGCTCCCTTCGTCTACCATTGAAACCGATTCCCCTGCGCCCCATCTAAGCACCATAGTCATTCACGCAGGTGCCCCATGAGCGACCAGCAGGATTTCCCGGAACACCCCGACGAACACAGCGAAGTCGAGCACACCACCCAGGCCGAAACCGGCCACGCCCTCGCCCTGCCCGGCCAGCAGCTGCCGGACAAGGTCTACGTGATCCCGATCCACAACCGCCCGTTCTTCCCGGCCCAGGTACTCCCGGTCATCGTCAATGAAGAACCTTGGGCAGAAACCCTCGACCTGGTGGCCAAGTCACCCGACCACTGCCTGGCGTTGTTCTTCATGGACACCCCGCCAGAAGACCATCGCCATTTCGACACCTCGGCCTTGCCGCAGTACGGCACGCTGGTCAAGGTGCACCATGCCAGCCGCGAAAACGGCAAACTGCAGTTCGTCGCCCAGGGCCTGACCCGGGTACGCATCCGCAACTGGCTCAAGCACCACCGCCCCCCCTACCTGGTCGAAGTTGAATACCCGCGCCAGCCCGCCGAGCCGACTGACGAGGTCAAGGCCTACGGCATGGCCCTGATCAACGCGATCAAGGAACTGCTGCCGCTCAACCCGCTGTACAGCGAAGAGCTGAAGAACTACCTCAACCGCTTCAGCCCCAACGACCCCTCACCGCTCACCGACTTCGCTGCCGCGCTGACTTCGGCAACCGGCAACCAGTTGCAGGAAGTACTCGACTGCGTGCCCATGCTCAAGCGCATGGAAAAGGTCCTGCCGATGCTGCGCAAAGAGGTGGAAGTCGCGCGCCTGCAGAACGAGATCTCGGCCGAGGTGAACCGGCAGATCGGCGAACACCAGCGCGAGTTCTTCCTCAAGGAGCAACTCAAGGTCATCCAGCAGGAGCTGGGCCTGACCAAGGACGACCGCAGCGCCGACCTTGAACAGTTCGAACAGCGCCTGGAAGGCAAGACCCTGCCGCCCCAGGCACGCAAGCGCCTGGATGAAGAGATGGGCAAACTGGCCATTCTCGAAACCGGTTCGCCCGAGTACGCCGTCACCCGCAACTACCTCGAATGGGCCACCGCCCTGCCATGGGGCGTGTACGGCAAGGACAAGCTCGACCTCAAGCATGCGCGCAAAGTCCTCGACCAGCACCATGCCGGCCTCGACGACATCAAGGAACGCATTATCGAATTCCTCGCCGTGGGGGCCTGGAAAGGCGAAATCAGTGGCTCGATCGTGCTGCTGGTGGGCCCGCCCGGGGTGGGCAAGACCAGCATAGGCAAGTCCATCGCCGAGTCGCTTGGCCGGCCGTTCTATCGCTTCAGCGTTGGCGGCATGCGTGACGAAGCCGAAATCAAGGGCCACCGCCGCACCTACATCGGCGCCCAGCCTGGCAAGCTGGTACAGGCCTTGAAAGACGTCGAAGTGATGAACCCGGTGATCATGCTCGACGAGATCGACAAGATGGGCCAGAGCTACCAGGGTGACCCGGCTTCCGCCTTGCTGGAAACCCTCGACCCGGAGCAGAACGTCGACTTCCTCGACCACTACCTCGACTTGCGCCTTGACCTGTCCAAAGTGCTGTTCGTGTGCACCGCCAACACCCTCGACTCGATCCCCGGGCCGTTGCTCGACCGCATGGAAGTGATCCGCCTGTCCGGCTACATCACCGAGGAAAAACTGGCCATTGCCAAGCGCCACCTGTGGCCCAAACAACTGGAAAAAGCGGGCGTTTCAAAGACCAGCCTGAGCATCAGCGACAGCGCCCTGCGCCTGGTGATCGAAGGCTATGCCCGCGAGGCGGGCGTGCGCCAGTTGGAGAAGCAACTGGGCAAGCTGGTGCGCAAGGCCGTGGTCAAGCTGCTGGAAAACCCCGAAGCCAAGCTGAAGATCGGCACCAAGGACCTGGAAGCCGCACTCGGCATACCGGTGTTCCGCAGTGAGCAGGTACTGGCGGGCAAAGGCGTGATCACCGGCCTGGCCTGGACCAGCATGGGCGGCGCCACGTTGCCGATCGAGGCAACCCGCATCCACACCCTCAACCGCGGCTTCAAACTGACCGGCAAACTGGGTGACGTGATGAAAGAGTCGGCCGAAATTGCCTACAGCTACGTCAGCTCCAACCTCAAGCAGTTTGGCGGTGACCCTGGCTTCTTCAACGAAGCGTTCATCCACTTGCACGTTCCTGAAGGCGCCACGCCCAAGGACGGCCCGAGTGCCGGGGTCACCATGGCAAGTGCCCTGTTGTCGCTCGCCCGCGACCAGGCACCGAAGAAGGGCGTGGCCATGACGGGCGAGCTGACGCTCACCGGCCAGGTGCTGCCGATTGGCGGGGTGCGCGAGAAGGTGATTGCGGCGCGCCGGCAGAAGATCTTCGAACTGATCCTGCCGGAGCCTAACCGTGGCGACTTCGAGGAACTGCCGGACTACCTGCGCGAAGGCCTGACAGTGCATTTTGCCAAGCGCTTTGCCGACGTGGCCAAAGTCCTGTTCTAACCTGCACCGGCCACTTCGCGGCTTTGGCTTCGAAGTGGCCGGCACTGGCAACACAAAACTCGTCGATCATCGGTTATCCTCAGGTCATCGTCAGCCCCCCGGAGCCAACATGACCGCCCCTCGTCTGCTCGTTCCCCTGAGCTTTGCCCTGCTTTCTGCCTGCACGCAACACCCCACGCAGCCCGTAGAACTGGACGCCGAAAGTGAATGCCCAAAGCGCCTGCAGGTCGGTCAGATGCTGACCCTCACCCTGCCCAGCAACCCGACCACCGGCTACCGCTGGCTGGTACAGAACCCGGCACCCAACGTGCTGCAAAGCCTTGGCCCCGAGGTTTACAGCGCGCCGGAAGACGCCGGTATCGTCGGCAGCTCGGGTATTTCGACCTGGCGGTTCCAGGCCCGAGCTACCGGCGACGGCCAGCTGGTACTGGTCTACCAGCAACCCTGGGCTCCGGAAGTACGCCCGGTGCAGACCTTCGATTGCGCCATCCGGGTCAATTGAACGCACAGCGCTGGTCAGCCGACCATGCATCCAGGCTGCGGTTTGGCTAGAATGCGCCCCCTGCCTATCACCAGCCGCCTGGATTCGCCGTGAGCAAACAACCCGACCGCCTTTTCTCCCAACCTTTGGAACAGGTGCCCGACTTCGTTTTCAACGAAGACGTGGTGCGCGTGTTCCCGGACATGATCAAGCGCTCGGTGCCCGGTTACCCAACCATCGTCGAAAACCTCGGCGTGCTGGCCGCCCGCTTCGCCCAGCCGCACACCGCGCTGTACGACCTGGGCGCCTCGCTGGGTGCAGTCACGCAGTCGTTGCGCCGCCACGTGCGCAGCGACGGCTGCCGGGTGATCGCGGTGGACAATTCTGCGGCCATGGTCGAGCGCTGCCGCCAGTACCTCACCGCCCAGGACTCGATGTTCCAGGAGTTGCTGCCGGTGGATGTGCTGGAAGCCGATATCCTCGCCCTGCCCTTCGAGCCCGCCTCGGTAGTGGCGATGAACTTCACCCTGCAGTTCATCGCCCCCGACCAGCGCCTGGAACTGCTCGGGCGCATCCGCCAGGCACTGCTACCGGGTGGTGCGCTGATCCTTTCGGAGAAACTGCGCTTCGCCGATGAGCAAGCGCAGGACCTGCTCAATGAACTGCACCTGGATTTCAAGCGGGCCAATGGCTACAGCGAACTGGAAATCGCCCAGAAGCGCAGCGCCATCGAAAACGTGATGCGCCCCGACACGCTCGAAGCCCATCAAGAACGCCTGCGCGCCGCCGGCTTCTCCAAAGTGGTGCCCTGGTTCCAATGCCTTAACTTCGCCTCGTTGATAGCCCTGCCATGATCGATCTGTCCCCCCTCGTCCGCCGCCTGGCGGGCACGCCCCTGGCTTCCTGGTCACAAGGCCTGCAAGCGCAACTGGAAGCCAAGCTGGAGAAAGGCCACGGCGACCTCGACCGCTGGCGCGGTGCGCTCGACGCCCTGCCTGCCCTGAAACCCAGTGAAATCGACCTGGTCAACGGGCTGCGCCTGGACTGCGACTGCGACGACGCTACCCGCGCGCAGATGCGTCAGGCACTGATGGGCCTGTCGCCGTGGCGAAAAGGGCCGTTCGATCTGTTTGGCGTGCACGTAGACACCGAATGGCATTCGGACTGGAAATGGTCGCGGGTAGGCCCGCACCTGGACCTCAAGGGCAAACGCGTGCTCGACGTCGGCTGTGGCAACGGCTACTACCAGTGGCGCATGCTCGGTGCCGGCGCCGAGATGGTGATCGGTGTCGACCCCAACTGGTTGTTCTTCTGCCAGTTCCAGGCCGTGCAGCAGTACCTGCCGGAGCTGCCGGCCTGGCACCTGCCCTTCGCCCTTGAAGAGCTGCCTGCCAATCTGGAAGGCTTCGACACCGTGTTTTCCATGGGCGTGTTCTATCACCGCCGCTCCCCCATCGAGCACCTGCTGGCGCTCAAGGACTGCCTGGTCAAAGGGGGCGAGCTGGTTCTGGAAACCCTGGTGATCGAGGGCGATGAAAACCAGGTGCTAGTTCCCGAGGACCGCTACGCGCAGATGCGCAACGTCTGGTACCTGCCGTCGGTACCCGCCCTGGCGCGCTGGTTGCGCCGTGCCGGCTTCAGCGATGTGCGTTGCGTCGATGTGAGTGTGACCAGCGTCGAGGAGCAGCGCAGCACCGAGTGGATGCGCTACCAGTCGCTGGGCGACTTCCTCGACCCTAACGACCACAGCAAGACCATCGAAGGCCTGCCTGCCCCACGCCGCGCCACCCTGCTGGCGCGCAAATAAAAAAAGGCGCCCGGTTGGGCGCCTGAATGCACCTGCGCCGAGGAGCTGTCGCGGCGCAGGTGTTTGTGACCTCAATCCTTGGCCACCTCGCGGGCCTTCTCTTGCGCTTTGCGCTCACGCTCTGCAACGGCCTGTTGCTTGTCGCCGTGCAGCCGCTGCTGGTCTTCGCGGAACGCTTGCCAGAACTGCTTCGAGCGCTCCGCACCGCCCTCGGCATAGACACTGGCACTGCCCAGGGCAAGGGTGGCCAACAGCAGGTACTTGGTCAGGTTCATCGTGTTTACCTCGTGATAACCGATCAGATGCGGCCATCCTAGCGAGGGGCGGCTAACAGCAAGGTGAGGCGGGGATTACAGTCCTGCAATGTGGCCTTGTGCTGCCTGTCGGGGCCTCTTCGCAGCACCAGGCTGCTAGTACAGGATCTGTGGGAGCGGGTTCACCCGCGAAAGAGCCCCGACAGACAGCCAGATAACAGCAGCATTACAAATCCGTTATCTGCGCCGCACCGCCATATGCATGCCGTAACATCCTGCTCCTTGACCCTGATGTCACTACAGGGTCGAGAATCGCCCCCCTTTCATCACATTGAGCCTCCCATGCGCCTACTGATCATCGAGGACGAACTGCGTACCGCCGATTACCTGCAACAGGGCCTGCGCGAAAACGGCTACGTGGTCGACTGCGCCCACACCGGCACCGACGGCCTGCACCTGGCCCGCCAACAGCCCTACGACCTGGTCATCCTCGACGTCAACCTGCCTGAAATCGATGGCTGGACCGTGCTGCAGCGGCTGCGTGCCGAATCGGCCACGCGCATCATGATGCTGACCGCCCATGGTCGCCTGGCCGACCGGGTCAAAGGCCTGGACCTGGGCGCCGATGACTACCTGCTCAAGCCCTTCGAATTCCCTGAACTTCTGGCGCGTATCCGCAGCCTGCTGCGCCGTAACGATCAGCAGCTGCAGCCCAGCACCCTGCGCGTCGCAGACCTGGAACTGGACCCCGGCCGCCACCGCGCCTACCGCGCCGGGCAGCGCATTGACCTGACCGCCAAGGAGTTCGCCCTGCTGCACCTGCTGATGCGCCAAAGTGGTGAAGTGCTTTCGCGCACCCAGATCATCTCGTTGGTATGGGACATGAATTTCGACTGCGACACCAACGTGGTCGAAGTTTCGATCCGTCGCCTGCGGGCGAAGATCGACGACCCGTTCGACAACAAGCTGATCCATACCCTGCGCGGCGTAGGCTATGTACTGGAGGCGCGCGCTTGAAAAACGCCAGCCTGTCACTGCGCCTGGGCCTGAGCGTGACACTGATGGGCGCCGCACTGGTGCTGCTGCTGGCCTGCCTGGCCGTGTTCGCCCTGGATCACGAACTGGACAGCCGCGCCCGCAAGGACCTGGCGCGCAAGATGCTGCAGGTTGAACACAACCTGCGCGTCGATCTGCGCAGCGAGGACCTGGGCACCCGCGCCCATCCACTGCTCGACCTGGTGATGGGGCATGACAACCTCAGCCTCAGCGTACTGGCCCTGGAAGGCCGCCACCCGCACCTGCTCAGCCTGGGCCCGGCCCTGGAGTCGCGGGTGGGCGAGTTGCACACCGATGCCCGCCTGGCCTTTCACGCATGGCGCGACAGCAGCGGCAACCAGTTCCTCACCGTGACCCGGCTGATGCGCCTGCGCGACAACACGCCGGTGAAGGTGATGATGTCGCTCAACCGCGCCGACGACAACGCCCTGCTGCAGGCCTACCTGCATTCGACCTTGCTCGCCTTGCCACTGCTGCTGCTATTGATCGGTGCAGGCGCCTGGTGGCTGATGCAGCGCGGCCTGAAACCACTGCGGCGCTTCCGGCGCATTGCCGGGCAAGTGTCGGCCCAGGACCTGCAACATCGCCTGCCGGCTACCGGCCTGCCGCAAGAACTGGCGCAATTGGCCAGCAGCATCAACGTGATGCTCGACCGCCTCGATCAGGGCGTGAGCCAGTTGTCGCAGTTCTCCGACGATCTGGCCCATGAGTTGCGTACCCCATTGAGCAACCTGATGGGCAAGGCGCAAGTGACCCTGGCCCGTGAGCGGGACAACGCCAACTACCGGGAAGTACTGGAAGACAGTATCGAGGAGCTGACCCGGCTCAACCGCATCATCAATGACATGCTGTTTCTTGCCCAGGTCAGCCAGCCGCAAACGCAGGTTGCATTGAAACCCTTGGCCCTGGCTGACGAGGCAGCGCGAGTTGTCGAGCTGTTTGCCTTCAGTGCCGAGGGGAAATCAGTCGAGCTGCGTGTGCTGGGGTGGGGAACGGCGCTGGCGGATCGGCTGATGTTTCAGCGGGCGTTGTCGAACCTGCTGAGCAATGCCATCCGCCACAGCCCTGAGGGTGAGCGCGTCGAGTTGCGGATTGAACGTTCAGGCAGCGAAGTATGGCTTTCGGTAGAGAACCAGGGGCCCGGCATTGCTACAGAACACCAGTCGCGCTTGTTCGAGCGGTTTTACCGGGTGGGCCCGGGGCGTTCGCGGCTGGAGGGCGGAACCGGGTTGGGGTTGGCGATCGTGAAGTCGATCATGCAGCTGCATGGCGGGCGGGTCGAAGTGAACAGCAGCCCCTTGGGGCCTACTCGCTTCACCCTGGTGTTTCCTGCCGAGTAATCGGCTGCCTGTAGCGGCCTCTTCGCGGGTAAACCCGCTCCCACAAGTACTCCGCAGGCCTTAAGGCTTGTGCAATCCCTGTGGGAGCGGGTTTACCCGCGAAGAGGCCAGTACAGGCAACCAATCAGTCAGCGCGAAGCCGCCACGATCAGTGCCTTCATCTCGGCCACCGCCGCCTTGAAGCCGACAAACAGCGCATGCGCCACCAAGGCATGGCCAATGTTCAGCTCATTGATGCCCTTGATCGCCGCCACCGCCTCGACGTTGTGGTAATGCAGCCCGTGGCCAGCATTGACGATCAGCCCCTGCCCCACGCCACACGCCACGCCATCAACGATACGCTGCAACTCCTCGGCCACTTCGGTCGGGGTTTGGGCGTCGGCGTAACGCCCGGTATGCAGCTCGATGGCCGGCGCCCCCACCCGGCGAGAGGCCTCGATCTGGCGCTCGTCAGCATCGATGAACAGCGACACTTCGGCACCGGTGCGGGCAAGGCGCTCCACGGCCGCCTTGATCCGTGCCTCCTGCCCCGCCACGTCCAGGCCACCTTCGGTAGTCAGTTCCTGACGGGTTTCAGGCACCAGGCAGATGTGCGCCGGGCGGATCTTCTCGGCAAAGGCCATCATCTCTTCGGTGACGCCCATTTCGAAGTTCATGCGCGTCTGCAGCACATCCTTGAGGAGCACCACGTCACGTTCCTGGATGTGCCGACGGTCTTCGCGCAGGTGCACGGTGATGCCATCGGCGCCCGCTTCCTCGGCGTCCAGGGCAGCCTTGACAGGGTCAGGGTAACGCGTGCCCCGGGCTTGGCGCAGGGTCGCCACGTGGTCGATGTTTACGCCAAGAAGCATGCGGTTGCTGTGAGTCACGAAAGGCTCTCCTGAAGGTTGAGCCCCACAGCATACGTCGTGATCAGCGCTTGCGAAACAGTTCCCGGCTGACCAACGGTTTTGCGCCCAGGTGAACCGCCAGTGCCTGGCGCATCAGGCGCTTGGCCGCGAGCAACGCGCCTGGGGTGTCCCAGTCGGCGTCGGCCAGGGCCATCAGCTCGATGCCGCGAAACAGGCCGGGTTGCACCAGTTCGACCCGCTCCAGGCCGGCATCCACACGCAAGCGGTACAGCCCGTCTGCGGCGATGGGTTGGTCGTTGACGTCATGATTCAAGGAGAACGCATAACCGAGTTCGTCCAGCAGCCGCCATTCGAACGAACGCAGCAGCGGCTCCAGCGGGCGCCCGGCGGCCAAGGCCTGCAAGGTCAGGGCGTAGTGCTCGAACAGGGCCGGGAACGGCGCTTCGGCGGGCAGCAGCCGCATGAGCAGTTCATTGAGGTACAACCCGCTGAACAGGGCATCGCCGTGCAGCCAGGCGGCGATGCCGGCGCTGTCCATCCGCCCGACATTCTTCAGCTCGCCACGCCCGCGCAGCTCCACCTCAAGCGGCACGAACGGCCGCACCAGGCTGCCGCCCTTGCCACGCGCACGCCGCAGTACAGCGCGCATGCGGCCCTGCGGCGTGAGGAAGTCCACCAGCGCGCTGGTTTCCTTGTAGGCACGGCTGTGCAGCACGTAGGCTGGCTGGCCGACAGGTTGTTCCATTAGCGTTTACCCAGCCCGTGGTTGTGGGAGCGGCCTCGTGTCGCGAAAGGGCCGCAACGCGGCCCCCCGGATTTCAGCATTGCCGCCAAAATGGCTGGGGCTGCTTCGCAGCCCTTTCGCGACGCTAGGCCGCTCCCACAAGGGCCGCCTTGAGCCTTAGAGGTCGCCGTAGCCCAGCGAGCGCAGGGCGCGCTCGTCGTCGGACCAGCCGCCCTTCACCTTGACCCATAGGTTGAGCATGACCTTGGAGTCGAACAGCACTTCCATGTCCTTGCGCGCCTCGGAGCCGATGCGCTTGATGCGCTCGCCCTTGTCGCCAATGATGATTTTTTTCTGGCCGTCGCGCTCGACCAGGATCAGCGCGTGAATATGCAGCACTTGGCCCTGCTGCTTGAATTCTTCAATTTCCACGGTGATCTGGTACGGAAGCTCGGCACCCAACTGGCGCATGATCTTCTCGCGCACCAGTTCGGCGGCCAGGAAGCGGCTGCTGCGGTCGGTGATCTGGTCTTCCGGGAAGAAGTGATCGTTCTCGGGCAGGTGCTTGGCGATCTGTGCTTCCAGCGCTTCGAGGTTGTGCCCCTGCTGCGCAGAAATAGGCATGACTTCGGCGTTTGGCAGTTGCTCCTGCAGCCACTGCAGGTGCGGGATCAGCTCGGCCTTCTCTTCCATGCGGTCGGTCTTGTTGACCGCGATGATCAGCGGGCCGGTCACGTACTGCACGCGCTCCAGCACCAGTTGGTCCTCGTCGGTCCACTTGGTGCGGTCGACCACGAAGATCACCACGTCGACGTCCTTCAGGGCCGCCGAGGCGTTGCGGTTCATGTAGCGGTTCAAGGCTTTGTCGTTGGCCTTGTGCATACCGGGGGTGTCGACGTAGATCGCCTGCACATCACCTTCGGTCTTGATGCCGAGCATGTTGTGGCGGGTGGTCTGCGGCTTGCGCGAAGTGATCGCCAGCTTCTGGCCCAGGATGTGGTTGAGCAAGGTCGACTTGCCCACGTTGGGGCGGCCGACAATGGCCACGTAGCCGCAGCGCGTCGGGTTGTTATCAGTCATTGCCATTCTCCACGCCCAGGGCGATCAGTGCGGACGCGGCAGCGACTTGCTCGGCAATACGCCGGCTAACGCCCTGACCACGACTTTTGTTGTTCAGCAGCACGACTTCGCATTCGACGAAGAAAGTACGGCAGTGCGGTTCACCCTGGATATCCACTACTTCGTAACGCGGCAGCTCACAGCTGCGCGATTGCAGGAATTCTTGCAGGCGGGTTTTCGGGTCCTTGTTGGTGTCGACCAGGGTCAGGCCTTCGAACTCGTCGGCCAGCCAGGCCAGGACGCGTTCCCGGGCCGTGTCCATGTCGGCGTCCAGGTAGATGGCTCCGATCAGTGCCTCCAGGGCGTCGGCCAGGATCGACTCACGACGGAAACCGCCACTTTTGAGCTCACCCGAACCCAGGCGCAGGTATTCGCCCAGGTCGAAACCACGGGCCAGGCGGGCCAGGGTCTCGCCCTTGACCAAGCGCGCGCGCAGGCGCGACAGCTGGCCTTCGCGGGCCTGCGGGAAGCGCTCGAACAGCGCTTCGCCGGCGACGAAGTTGAGAATGGCGTCACCGAGAAACTCCAGGCGCTCGTTATTGCGCCCGGCATAGCTGCGATGGGTCAGTGCCAGAAGCATCTGGTCCTGATTCTTGAAGGTATAACCGAGCTTTCGCTCCAGATGGGCAAGGGAAGCACTCATGCAACCACCCGTTTGTTGTTCAACGCGTTGTTCAAATCAACATCCTGAAAGACTGTTTGGCTGTGGCCCGCCGCCGTATGCGACGAATCTCCCGATCCCTGAGAACACAGCCTATGTCAGAAATGCATTCGGCGCTGTCTGCTGGACAGCGCCGATGGGTATCAATGGATCAGGCCGACCCGCGACAGGTTGGGCAGGTGGCTGAGCTTGGGCTCTGGCCAGCTCATCCAGACCGCAAAGGCCTTGCCGACGATGTTCCGGTCCGGAACCATGCCGTGCAGTTCCTTGGGAATGTTCGGATCATCCCAGTAACGGCTGTCGTTGGAGTTGTCGCGGTTGTCGCCCATCATGAAGTAATGGCCTGCCGGCACGGTCCACTGCTGGTCCGGCGGCATGCGATAACGGCTCATTTCCTTGCGGATCAGGTGTTCGGCCTCGCCGAGCTTTTCCTTGTACAGCTCGGCGCTGCCCAGGGTGCCCGGTTCGGTGCCCACCAGTTGTTCGGCAATCGGCTGGCCGTTGACGAACAGCCGCTTGTCGTTGGTGTAGCGGATCTGGTCGCCCGGCAGGCCGACCACTCGCTTGATGTAATTGACGTTCGGGTCGCTCGGATAGCGGAACACCATTACATCACCGCGTTGCGGGTCACCCACCTCGATGACCTTCTTGTCGATCACCGGCAGGCGAATACCGTACGAGAACTTGTTCACCAGGATGAAGTCGCCCACTTCCAGGGTCGGTTTCATCGACCCCGAAGGAATCTGGAACGGCTCGACCAGGAATGAACGCAGCACCAGCACGATGAACAGCACCGGAAAGAACGATTTACCGTACTCGACCAGCAACGGTTCCTTGTTCAGGCGCTCGACAACGGCCATCTCGGGCTGGCTGACGCTGCCCTGATAGTTGGCGATTGCCGCACGCCGGCGCGGGGCCAGGAACAGCAGGTCGATCAAGCCCAGCAGACCGCAGACAAAGACGGCGATGACTAGCAACAGCGGGAAATTTAGCGACATAGGACCTAGCTATCCAACCTGAGCACGGCGAGGAAGGCTTCTTGTGGAATTTCCACGTTGCCTACCTGTTTCATGCGTTTCTTACCGGCCTTCTGCTTCTCCAGCAGTTTCTTCTTACGGCTGACGTCACCACCGTAGCACTTGGCCAGTACGTTCTTTCTGAGCGCCTTGACGGTTGTCCGCGCGATGATCTGGCCGCCAATGGCTGCCTGGATCGCCACGTCGAACATCTGCCGAGGGATCAGTTCCTTCATCTTCTCGGTCAACGCACGGCCTTTGTAGGCCGCGTTGTCGCGGTGCACGATCAATGCCAGGGCATCGACCTTGTCGCCGTTGATCAGTACGTCCAGTTTGACCAGATTGGCCGACTGGTAGCGATCAAAATGATAATCCAGCGAAGCATAGCCGCGGCTGGTGGACTTGAGACGGTCGAAGAAGTCCAGGACCACTTCGTTCATCGGCATGTCGTAACGCACCTGCACCTGGCTGCCGAGGAACTGCATGTCGCGCTGCACGCCACGCTTCTCGATGCACAGGGTGATGACGTTACCCAGGTGTTCCTGCGGCACCAGGATGGTCGCGGTGACGATCGGCTCGCGGAAGTCGGTCACAGCCGAGACATCCGGCAGTTTTGACGGGTTATCGACGATGATGGTTTCGCCGGTCTTCAGCTCGAGCTCGTAGATCACGCTCGGGGCGGTGGTAATCAGGTCCAGGTCGTATTCGCGCTCCAGGCGCTCCTGGATGATCTCCATGTGCAGCATGCCGAGGAAACCGCAACGGAAGCCGAAGCCCAGGGCGTCGGAGCTTTCCGGCATGTACTGCAGCGACGAGTCGTTGAGGGTGAGCTTCTGCAATGCGTCGCGGAAGTCTTCGAAGTCGTCGGAGCTGACCGGGAACAGGCCGGCGTAGACCTGCGGCTGGATTTTCTTGAAGCCCGCCAGCACTTCGACCTCGGGGGTCGAGGACAAGGTCAGGGTGTCACCCACCGGCGCACCGTGAATGTCTTTGATGCTGGCGATGATGAAGCCTACTTCTCCGGCTTTCAGATCAGCGGTCTGGGTATGTTTCGGGGTGAACACACCCACGCTGTCGACCAGGTGCACCTTGCCGGTGGACTTGACCAGAATCTTGTCGCCCTTCTTGACGCGGCCCTGACGCACACGCACCAGCGAGACCACGCCCAGGTAGTTGTCGAACCAGGAGTCGATGATCAGCGCCTGCAGGGGCGCGTCGATTTCGCCTACAGGCGCGGGGATGGTGTGCACCAGGCGCTCGAGCACCTCGTCTACGCCCATGCCGCTCTTGGCGCTACAGGCCACGGCGTCGGTGGCGTCGATGCCGATGATCTTCTCGATCTCGTCCTTGACGCGGTCCGGGTCGGCCTGGGGCAGGTCCATCTTGTTCAGGACCGGCATGACTTCCAGGCCCTGCTCGATGGCGGTGTAGCAGTTGGCAACGGACTGGGCTTCAACGCCTTGGCCAGCGTCCACCACCAGCAGTGCGCCTTCACAGGCCGCCAGCGAGCGCGAGACTTCGTAGGTGAAGTCGACGTGGCCGGGGGTGTCGATGAAGTTCAGCTGGTAGGTCTTGCCGTCTTGCGCCTTGTAGTGAAGCGTGACGCTGTGGGCTTTGATGGTAATCCCGCGTTCGCGCTCCAGGTCCATCGAATCAAGCACCTGGGCTTCCATTTCGCGCGCCGACAGGCCACCGCACATCTGGATGAAACGGTCGGCCAGCGTCGACTTGCCATGGTCGATGTGGGCGATGATGGAGAAATTGCGGATATGACTCAAATCACTCACGGGTCAACACTCGAAAAGGCTGCGAGCCGGGACGCCCGCCGAAAAATAGCCGGGAATTGTACCTCAAGCAGCAGGGATATGGGAGATTCCTCTATCGGGCTGTGCCGCGCTTTGGCGCCCGCAATTGTGAATTTTCATGAAAAAGGGCAGCCGTAGCTGCCCTTTCCTGCCTGCAAAACCGCTTATTCAGCGAGCTTGAAGGTGATGAAGCTGGCACGCCCCTGACGCAGCACGCGCATGGACACCGAGCGGTTCTTCGGCAGTTCCTTGGCGATTTCGGTGAATTCCTTGGCCGAACCGATGGCCTGGTTGTTCAGGTGACTGATGACGTCACCCGGGCGCAGGCCGATCATCGCTGCCGGGCCATCCTGCACTTCCTTGATAACCACGCCGCCTTTGAGTTCGAGGGACTTTTTCTGCTCGGCGGTCAGGTCGGCCACCGAAACGCCCAGGCGGTTGCTGCTACGCTCGGCGCTGCCTTCGACACCGGCACCGATTTCGGCATCGTCATCCGGCATCGCGCCGACACCCACATCCAGGGTCTGGCGCTTGCCGTTGCGGATGATCTCCAGCTTGGCCTTTTCGCCGTCCTTGAGGCTACCGACCAGATGCGGCAGGTCCGCCGACATGACGATCGGCTGGCCGTTCATGCTCAGGATCACGTCACCCACCTGCAGGCCACCTTTGGCTGCCGGGCCGTCTTCCAGCACCTGGGCCACCAGCGCACCCGCCGGCTTGTCCAGGCCGAAGGATTCGGCCAGGTCCTTGTTGACCTCCTGAATCACCACGCCCAGCCAGCCGCGGCTGACCTTGCCGTCTTTCTTCAACTGGTTGGACACATCGATCGCCACATCGATCGGGATGGCGAACGACAGACCCATGAAGCCGCCAGAACGGGTGAAGATCTGCGAGTTGATACCCACCACTTCGCCCTTCATATTGAACAGCGGGCCGCCCGAGTTACCCGGGTTGATGGCCACGTCGGTCTGGATGAACGGCACATAGGTCTCGTTGGGCAGCGTACGGCCCTTGGCGCTGACGATACCTTTGGTCACCGAATGGTCGAAGCCGAACGGCGAACCGATGGCCAGCACCCACTCACCCACCTTGAGCTTCTCGGAATCACCCAGCTTCACGATCGGCAGGTTCTTGCCTTCGACCTTGAGCAGGGCCACGTCGGTGCGCGGGTCGGTGCCGACCAGCTTGGCCTGCAGCTCGCTGCGGTCCGACAGGCGGACAATGATTTCGTCGGCGTCGGCCACCACGTGGTTGTTGGTCAGCACATAACCATCGCTGGAAATGATGAAGCCCGAACCGAGCGATTGCGCCTCACGCTGACGGTCGCCACGCGGCGAGCGCGGCTGCTGCGGCATGTTGCGCTCGAAGAATTCGCGGAACATCGGCGGCAGGCCTTCCAGGTCCGGCATCTGCCCAGCGGCAACGCGACGGTCCGGCAGCTTCTGCTTGGTACTGATGTTGACCACTGCCGGCGAGGCCTGCTCTACCAGCGTGGTGAAGTCGGGCAGGGCTTCCTCGGCCTGGGCGGTGAGCACCTGGCCGAGCATGAGCACGGCGGCGAACATCGATAGGTAGGATTTCAAGCGTGGTGTTGACATACGACTCCCGTCACAACGAGCGGTAGTTTAGAAAGGCCCCTGCACAAAGCAGGAAAGGCCAGGCTCCAAGAAGCCTGACCTATAGAAAATTTGCCAGTAGATTGCAAATGACAATGCTTTAATTTCATTTCAGGCGCATATCCGTTCGCCTTGGCATGGCCCGCAAAAGCGCACCATTACTGGCGCGCCTGGGCATCCTGGGGGCGCATCGACAATGCGACGCGTTCTGCCGTACCGAGCGGAATTTCGCCGACCACGGTGACCATCACCTTGCCCTTGGGCGTGTTCAGGCGCCGCGAAACGGCCGAGGTCGGGCCAAGCTGGGTACGCACATCGGTCCCGGCATCGTCCTTCACGGGCTCAAGGAACACCGAGAAGCGCGCCAGGCCATCATCGTACATCAGGCTACTGACCGTGCTGTCACGCTTGGGGTCACGCCGTACCGAGCTGTTGACCAGCTCGAACCCTGGCGGGAGCCAATCCGAGCGCCAGCCGGCGACACTGTCACTGCTGGCAGGGGCAACACGCTGCACCGGCTTGCAGGAAGCACTGGGGCGCAGGTCATCGTCGCTGGGCGGCTTGGTGGTATCGAGGCGAGTCATCTGGAAGCGCTCCAGCAACTGCCCTTTGTCGTTGAGCATCAACGAGCGAAGCGGCAGGCCAGTGTTGCGATCCAGGTGCAGTTCGAAGGCATAGCGGTGCTGGTCGCGGGGAGTGAGCGTCACGATCACGGCATCGCGCCCGGCGACCCGTGACTTGCCCGCCACGCTCAAATCGTACCAGCCCATCAGCTTCAGCGGATCAAGCACACGCTGAGCAGCATCCGCAGGAGTAGTCACGCCGCTGACCAACGCCCCACTGACGCACTCCACCTTGCCATCCACGCGCAGGATTTCCTGGGCGGCGCCATCGAGCTGCAGCAGCCGCTCGCTGACCTTGCCGTCCTCGACCCTGTGCCAGATATCGTGGGAAGAGAAGCTACCGTTGCGTTCGTAGACGAACGAGCCCTGATAACTCTGCTTTTGCTCGGCTTGTGCCAGCTTGCCAAGCCACTCGCTCGCCTGGGGCGAGGAGTTGGCTGCCAATACCGGCACGGTCATGCAGCTGCCAATCAGCAGCGACAGAAGAGGTAGCGCGCGCATGATCCTCCTTACTTAGCGGGATTTCCCATGCTGGCGGCACGGGCGTACGGCAGGGCAGTCTCGGTGCCTTGGAGTGCGGACTCCTGGGCATGCTGACGCAGATAGCCCGGCAGACGCTGATCCCAGCCAGCCTGGTTTTGCAGCACACCGTTGGCCATCGGCCCGGTCGGCTGCTCACTGCTTTCACTATAGCCTGCCAATACGGCCGGACCCTGAGTTTGTGGCATGCTCAGGCCCTGTTGTGCAGGCTGCTGCGAAGCCAGCTCGGCGCCGGTGATCTCGTCCTGGTTGTACATCCGCACGCCTGCCAGCACCGCAACGGTGACCGAGGCGGCGACCGCCAGGCGAGCGACGCTGCGCCATGGGCCCTTGTTGACCTTGACCGGCACGGCTTCGTCAGCCAGCGCCGCAGACACCGCCGAGGCGATATCCAGGTTAGGCAGCAGCAGCTCCTTGTGCATGGCTGCACGGGCTACCTGGTAACGCGACCAGGTGGCACGGGTTTCGGCGTCGTCTACGGCGCTCAGCACCCGACGCAGTTCCAATTCGTCCGCTTCGTTATCCATCACCGCGGACAGCGATTCCTGCAAAGCTTCACGACTCATGGCGGTTCCTCTCTTGGCTGTCGCCGCTGTCTCAGGTTTCCTGCAACAACGGCTGCAGGGCTTTATCTATGGCCTCCCGAGCGCGGAAGATTCGAGAGCGCACGGTACCCACCGGACATTGCATGACACTAGCAATGTCTTCGTAACTCAGCCCGTCGAACTCGCGCAGGGTCAACGCCGTACGCAGGTCTTCGGGCAGTTGCTGGATGGTGCGATGGACAGTGCCTTCGATTTCATCCCGCAACAACGAGCGCTCTGGGGACTCGAGATCCTTGAGGCCATGATCGCCGTCATAAAACTCCGCATCCTCGGAGCTCACATCGCTGTCTGGCGGCCGTCTTCCACGGGACACCAGGTAGTTCTTCGCCGTGTTGATGGCGATGCGGTACAGCCAGGTATAAAACGCACTGTCACCGCGGAAATTGCCAAGCGCACGGTAGGCCTTGATAAAGGCTTCCTGTGCTACATCCTGGGCCTCGTGGGTATCGTGAACGAACCGCACGATCAACCCGAGAATCTTGTGCTGATACTTCAGCACCAACAGATCGAACGCTCGCCTGTCACCGCGCTGCACGCGCTCGACAAGCTGCTGATCCTCTTCCTGGGTTAGCATGAACACTCCTCAGTGAACTCGAAGGAGCGGTGCAACACCCATCGATCAGGCTTGCAACCATAGACTCGGGCTTTACGCAAAAGTTCTCCCCTCCAAGCAAGTTTCCTGCAGCCCTTGGTCGGCTGGCACGGAAGACGTGGCGCGGTCACGGCCGGCTACGTCGATAATCAGGTTTCGAATACGCCGGGACAGCCCGGACAGGCCTGCAACCCTGCGTCGCCGCGGCAAATTGTGACGTGCGGGCAACCTTCATAGGATTTCCGGCCATATCGGAAAGTTCCCACAAAGGTTGCCGCGCGCCTCGGTAAGTGGCCAAGTGGCATGGAAATTGGCCACCGCGGGCTGCTATAAAGGCAACCTGGCCAAGTTTAACGATAGTTTCACAATGCCATCTGCGCGTGACTATTGTGCCGCGCCCTCTCTAAAGATTACTAGTGTCCCGACATGAGCCAACAATTCCAACATGATGTCCTGGTGATCGGCAGCGGTGCCGCCGGTCTCAGCCTGGCACTGAACCTTCCCAGCCACCTGCGCGTTGCCGTGCTCAGCAAGGGCGACCTGGCCAACGGCTCGACCTTCTGGGCCCAAGGTGGCGTCGCGGCGGTGCTGGACAATACCGATACCGTGCAGTCGCATGTCGAGGACACCCTCAATGCCGGCGGCGGCCTGTGCCATGAAGATGCAGTGCGGTTTACCGTCGAACACAGCCGCGAAGCCATTCAGTGGCTGATCGAGCAAGGGGTGCCCTTTACCCGCGACGAGCACTCCAGCGTTGACGATGGCGGCTTTGAATTCCACCTCACCCGTGAGGGCGGCCATAGCCACCGACGCATCATCCACGCCGCCGACGCCACCGGCGCAGCCATATTCACCACGCTGCTGGAACAGGCGCGCCGGCGCCCGAACATCCAGCTGCTGGAGCAACGCGTGGCGGTCGACCTGATCACCGAACGCCGCCTGGGCCTGCCGGGCGAGCGTTGCCTGGGCGCCTACGTGCTCGACCGCAACACCGGTGAGGTGGACACCTTCGGCGCGCGCTTCACCGTGCTGGCCACCGGCGGTGCAGCCAAGGTCTACCTCTACACCAGCAACCCCGATGGCGCCTGCGGTGACGGCATCGCCATGGCCTGGCGGGCGGGCTGCCGGGTGGCGAACCTGGAATTCAACCAGTTCCATCCGACCTGCCTGTACCACCCGCAGGCCAAGAGCTTCCTGATCACCGAAGCACTGCGCGGTGAAGGTGCGCTGCTGCGCCTGCCCAATGGCGAGCGCTTCATGCCACGCTTCGACCCGCGCGAAGAGCTGGCCCCGCGCGACATCGTGGCCCGCGCCATCGACCACGAGATGAAGCGCCTGGGCGTGGACTGCGTGTACCTGGACATCACCCACAAGCCGGCCGATTTCATCATGGGCCACTTCCCCACCGTGTACGAGCGCTGCCTGGCCTTTGGCATCGACATCACCCGCCAGCCGATCCCGGTCGTACCGGCGGCGCACTACACCTGTGGCGGGGTGATGGTCGATGATCGCGGCCACACCGATGTGCCAGGCTTGTACGCCATCGGCGAAACCAGCTTCACCGGCCTGCACGGTGCCAACCGCATGGCCAGCAACTCGCTGCTGGAATGCTTTGTCTATGGCCGTGCCGCCGCTGCCGACATCGAGGCGCATCTGGAACACGTGTCCATGCCCACGGCGCTGCCGGGGTGGGATGCCAGCCAGGTCACCGACTCGGACGAGGACGTGATCATCGCGCACAACTGGGACGAGCTGCGGCGCTTCATGTGGGACTACGTGGGTATCGTGCGTACCAGCAAGCGCCTGCAGCGCGCCCAGCACCGCATTCGCCTGCTGCTGGACGAAATCGACGAGTTCTACAGCAACTACAAGGTCAGCCGCGACCTGATCGAACTGCGCAACCTGGCGCAGGTGGCCGAACTGATGATCCTGTCAGCCATGCAGCGCAAGGAAAGCCGCGGGCTGCACTACACCCTGGATTACCCAGGGATGCTGGACGAGGCCAAGGACACCATCCTCAGTCCGCTCTGAAAACGGTGGCGGGGGCCTTCGCGGGCTCGCCCGCTCCCACAGGAATTCCACTGCCTTGCAGCTTTACGCAATACCTGTGGGAGCGGGCGAGCCCGCGAAGAAGCTAGCCCGATCTTGATCTATGCCCGGCTCACCGCAGCCCAGCGCCGCCGGCTGAACTTCAACCGCACCCGCAAGCGCCGATGCTCATCCGCCCCCAACGCATCCTGGGGTATGCACTGGCTCTGCCCCACCCATTGCCCCGCTCGCTCAAAACGCAACACCACCAGCCGCGGCAACGCCACGCTGTCCCGGCACAACCGCACCGGTTGCCAGCCACGGGCACGGCAGAACACCTGCCAGCCGCGCACATCACGGCGCAGGCCGACAACGGCATGCTCATGGGTCAACAGGATTCGTCGGGGAATGGCCCAGCCAGCGTGGGTGATACAGGCGGCGACAACAGAAAAGCAAAGCCAATCAGGCAACGGGCTCGCCCACACGGCAAGCCACGCCAGCACCTGGCAACCCAGGTAGGCCGCTAGCAGCAGGCGCGAGCCTTGCCAGCGGCACTCGAAACACTCACTTGGGCTGGACACGGTCCAGGATGATGCGGACCATGCGTTGCAGCTCCGGGTCTTCGGACTCGGTGCGCTCCATGAACCAGCCGAACATGTCCTGGTCCTCGCAGCTCAACAGACGCACGTACAGTTCGCGGTCGGTCTGGTTGAGGGTGGAGTAGACTTCCTGGGTGAAAGGCACCAGCAGTACGTCCAGTTCCAGCATGCCGCGGCGGCTATGCCAGAAAAGCCGGTTGAGTTCAGTTTGTTCGACCATGGGGCCCTCCTCGAATGGCCCGCCAGTATACAGCCCGGCGAGCGCAGCGACACCGGGCGTTGGTCTAGTCACCTACCTATTTTGTTACCGGCGTTCTATGATGGCCGCCAGTCTTTAGCCACCGCGATGACCCATGGCCGATTCCGCTTTCTTCTGCCCCCTGTCCCACGAGGGCATCCTCGCCGTCCGCGGCTCCGATGCAGGCAAGTTCCTGCAAGGCCAGCTGACCTGCAACATCAACTACCTCAGCCAGGAACACGCCAGCCTGGGCGCCCGCTGCATGGTCAAGGGGCGCATGCAATCGAGCTTCCGCATCTTGCCCGAAGGCAACGGCTACCTGCTGGCCATGGCCAGCGAACTGCTTGAGGCGCAACTGGCCGACCTGAAGAAATACGCTGTATTTTCCAAGGCCACTCTGACCGATGAAAGCGCCGCCTGGGCACGCTTTGGTCTGCAAGGCGGTGACGCTGCGCTGCTGGCACTGGGGCTCGACGTGCCCGAAGGCGCCGGCAGTACCGTGCGCCATGAAGGCCTGATCGCCATTGCCGTGTCCGAGGGCCGTTTCGAGCTGTGGGTACCGGCGGAAAACGCCGACACGGTACGCCAGGCCCTCGCCGGCGCCCTGCCTGAAGGCAGCCTGAACGACTGGTTGCTTGGGCAGGTGCGTGCCGGTATCGGCCAGGTCATGGGGCCGACCCGTGAGCTGTTCATCCCGCAGATGATCAACCTGCAGGCCGTCGACGGCGTCAGCTTCAAGAAAGGTTGCTACACCGGCCAGGAAATCGTTGCCCGCATGCAGTACCTGGGCAAGCTCAAACGCCGCCAGTACCGCTTGGCACTGGACCAGCAGGCGATTCCGGCCCCAGGTGCCGAGATCTTCTCGCCCACCCATGGTTCGTCGGTCGGTGAAGTGGTCATTGCTGCCAGCAACGGCGCCGGCTGTGAACTGCTCGCGGTGCTCGGCGCCGACGCGGTGGCAGACGACAACCTGCACCTGGGCAGCCTCGAAGGCCCGCGCCTGCAGGTGCTGACCCTGCCCTACGAACTGGACCGCGACCGGGAAATCCAGCGCTGACCAGCCTGCCCCGCCACCGTGGCGGGGCCGCACCACCACTGCGGTAGACACGCCCATGAACAAGCTGGCCGAGATGGTTCAAGCACAGTTGCTCGATGCCATCGAAAAGGATGACCTGGTCTTGCCGACCCTGCCCGAGGTTGCCTTGAGCATCCGTGAGGCGGCGGAAGACAGCGAGATCAGCGTAGCGGCCCTGAGCAAGGTGATCGGTCGCGACGCGGCCCTTTCAGCGCGCCTGATCAAGGTGGTCAACAGCCCGCTGCTGCGCGCGGCGGTTGAGGTCACCGACCTGCATACCGCCATCACGCGACTGGGTATCAACTACAGCTGCAATTTGGCCATCGGCCTGGTGATCGAGCAGATTTTCCATGCCCGCTCACCGGCGGTTGAACAGAAGCTTCGCGATATATGGACCAACAGCCTGGAAGTGGCGGGCATCAGCTACGAAATCTGCCGTCGCTATACACAGCTCAAGCCTGAACAGGCCACTTTGGGCGGCTTGGTCAACCAGATCGGCGCGTTGCCGGTGCTGATCTATGCCGAAGAGCACAACGAGCTGTTGTCGGACCCGGTTTGCCTGCATTACGTGATCGAGCAGATCCAGCCGGTGCTGGGGGACAAGATCCTCAAGGCCTGGGAGTTTCCGGAGCAGTTGATCAACTTGCCGAGCCAGGTTCAGGACCTGGACCGGCAGACCGACAAGGTCGACTACATCGACATCGTGCAAATCGCCCGCTGCATCAGCCAGCGTGGCCGCCATCGGCCGTTGGCGGCACTGCCGGCGTACCGCCATCTTGGGCTGCCGTTCGGTACAGAGCTGGAAGTGGATGAACTGCTCGAGGCGCGAAGCATGTTGCGCTGACTTGCCTTAGCCTGTGCCGGCCCTTTCGCAGCACAAGGCTGCTCCTACAGGCATGTACATTACCTGTGGGAGCGGGTTTACCCGCGAAGAGGCAGGTACAGGCAACACATCAATCGGCTATGAAACTCACTCGCACCCGCAACCCGCCCTTCTCGCCATCATGCAGGCTCACCTGTGCCAGGTGCGCCCGGCAGATCTCGCCGACAATCGCCAGGCCAAGGCCGCTACCCTGCGCACTGCGCCGGTAGAACCGCTCGAACACCCGCTCGCGTTCAGCCTCGGGAATGCCCGGGCCGTCATCCTCCACCTCCAGCACAGCCGGCGCCACTACCCGCAAGATCACATTGCCCCCCGCTGGCGTATGCGCCAGGGCGTTGTCCACCAGGTTGCTCAACAGTTCGTTGAGCAGCGTCGGTTCACCCTTGAGCCATACGGGGGCCTCGGCCTCCAGGGCCAGCGCCACCCCGCGCTTGTGCGCCAAAGGCGCCATGGCCATGCCCAGCTCACGGGCCAGCTGACTCAGGTCCAGGCGCTGCGCACCGCCTTCGGCAATCGCCCGTGCACCGTTTTCAACCCGCGCCAGCGACAACAACTGGTTGGCCAGATGGGTCAGCTTGTCGGTGCCCTGGGCCGCAGATTCCAAGGTCTGCCGCCACTCCTGCGGCTCGGAAGAGCGCAACCCCAGCTCGACCCGAGCCTTCAAGGCCGCCAGTGGCGTACGCAGTTCATGGGCGGCATCGGCAATGAACTGTGCCTGGCGCTCGAACTGGCCGCGCAAACGCTCGGTAAAGTGGTTCAAGGCCCGCACCAGCGGGCTGAGCTCACGCTGCACCTGCACCACCGGCAGCGCCCGCAGATCATCCGGTTGGCGCTCCTCTACCGCCGTGCGCAGACGCTCCAGCGGCCGCAACGCCGCGCTCACGGCAAACCACACCATTACCAGCGCTCCCAGCGCCAGCATGCCAAGGCGCAGCAGGGTGTCGGCCATCAACCCACGGGCCATGCGCACCCGCGCCTCCTCGGTCTCGGCCACACGGATTTCTGCCATGCCGTTCATGTTCGGCTCGCTCACTGCCTTCAGCAGGCTGACCACGCGCACGTCCTGGCCCAGGTAGGTGGCGTTGTAGAACCGCGCCAGTGCCGGGTAGTCATCAGTACGTGGCGTGCCGGGTGGCGGCGGTGGCAGGTTCTCGTAACCGGAAATCAGCCGCTGCTTGATGTCCAGCACCTGGTAGTAGATACGCCCGGCACTGTCGTAGGCGAAGGTGTCCAGCGCCACGTAGGGCACATCCGCGCTCAGCGAGCCGTCACGCTGCGAAAGACCGGCGGCGATGGTTCGCGCCGAGGCCAGCAGGGTGCGGTCGTAGGCCGTGTCGGCGGCTTCGCGGCCATTCCAGTAGGCACTCAGGCCACTGGCCAGCATCAGCACCACCAGCAGCAAGGCCAGGTTGCCCAGCAGTCGCCCGCGCAGGCTGCCGTTGTCACGCATCGCGGTGCTCTAGCAGGTAGCCCAGGCCGCGGAAGGTGACGATGGCCACCGGGTGGCCATCGAGCTTCTTGCGCAGGCGGTGGATGTAGATTTCGATGGCGTCGGGGCTGGCTTCTTCGTCCAGGCCGAATACCTGGGCAGCCAGTTGCTCCTTGCTCATCACCCGGCCCGGGCGGGCGATCAGCGCTTCCAGCACGCTTTGCTCGCGCGAGGTCAGGGTCAGGTTGTCGTCGCCCAGGGCGAAGCGCCGGGTATCCAGGTCGTAGACCAGCGGCCCGCAACGTTGCTGGCGCTCTCCACCTAGCACACTGCGGCGCAGCAAGGCTTTGACCCGTGCTTCCAGCTCGGTCAGCTCGAACGGTTTGGCCAGGTAGTCGTCCGCACCCAGGTTCAGGCCATGGACACGGTCCTTGACGTCACTGCGGGCAGTCAGCATCAGCACCGGCACGGTCTTGCCACGGCCGCGCAGGCGCGCCAGTACCTCGAAGCCGTCCATGCGTGGCAAGCCGACGTCCAGCACGACCACGGCGTATTCCTCACTGGCCAGGGCCAGGTCGGCGGCCACGCCGTCATGCAGCACATCCACGGTCAGGCCGTGGCTTTTCAAGGCCTGGGCCACGCTTTCGGCCAGTTGCAGATGGTCTTCGACCAGCAGCACACGCATCGGTTTCTCCCTGCTCGGGTGGGGCGGTGGCGCGGAGTGTACCGCTGTCGCCAGGCCTGTGAAGCCCCTTCTGACAAACCTTTCTCGTTGAAAGGTTAGCGAAAGGTTCGTTGCCTAGCATCGCACCACGGTCGCTCCTCGCGCCGAAAAAAGCACCAGCAAGGTGCAACGAATAAGAACAATAAACGGAGTCATCGACGATGCTGTCATCGCAGCCGCAGGCGTTCGCGCCTACCCGTTCCTTTGCCGCACGCCCCTCTGCCATCGCCAGCGCCCTCGCGCTTGCCGGTGTCGCCCCGATGAGCCAGGCCGCCTTCTTCGAAGACAGCACGGCCACCTTCGAAACCCGCAACATGTACTTCAACCGCGACTTCCGCGATGGCACCAGCGCGCAGCAATCCAAGCGCGACGAGTGGGCCCAGGGCTTCATCCTCAATTTCGAGTCCGGCTACACCGATGGCACCGTAGGCTTCGGTCTGGACGCATTGGGTATGCTCGGCGTCAAGCTCGACTCCAGCCCCGACCGCACCGATACCGGCCTGCTGCCGACCCATGATGACGGCAAGGCCGCCGACGAATACTCCAAGCTGGGCCTCACCGGCAAGGTTAAGATTTCCCAGACCGAACTCAAGCTCGGCACCCTGATCCCTGAGCTGCCGACGCTGCAGCCCAACGATGGGCGCATCCTGCCGCAAACCTTCGAGGGCGGCCTGCTCACTTCGAAAGAGATAAAGGGCCTGACCTTCACGGGCGGGCGCCTGGACAAGGCCAAGGACCGCAACGACACCAATTGGGAAGACCTGGCGCTGAACAACAAGAACGGCCGCTTTGGTGGCACGTTCAGCGCCGACAACCTGGCCCTGGCCGGCCTGGACTACCAGTTCACCGACCGCATCACCGGCAGCTACCACTTCGCCCAGCTCGACGACATCTACCGCCAGCACTTCATCGGCATGGTCGCCACCCAACCTTGGGGGCCGGGCACCTTGGGCGCCGACCTGCGCCTGGCAGTGAGTGACGATGCTGGCGCTGCCAAAGCCGGCAACATCGACAACGCAACCGTCAACGGCATGCTCAGCTACGCCCTGGGCGGGCATAAGGTCAGCGCCGCCTGGCAGCAGCTGTCCGGCGACAGCGCCTTCCCGTATGTCGATGGCGCCGACCCGTACCTGGTCAACTTCGTCCAGATCAACGACTTCGCCGGTGCCGACGAGCGTTCCTGGCAGGCGCGTTACGACTACAACTTTGCCGCGCTCGGCGTACCCGGCCTGACCTTCATGACCCGCTACATCAGCGGTGACAACGTCAGCCGTGCCGCCGGTGGCGAAGGCAAAGAGTGGGAACGCAACACCGAACTGAAGTACGTGGTACAAAGCGGCCCGTTGAAGAACGTCGCCGTGCGCCTGCGCAATGCCACCTTCCGCTCCAACTTCGCCCGCGACGCGGACGAAGTGAGGCTGCTGGTGAGCTACAGCGTAGCGCTGTGGTAACCCCATAGCGGTAATCCAAAAACAACAACGCTCACGGAGATAGACGATGACCTTTTCACTGCGCCGCCTCGTCCTCGCTACCGGCTGCCTGCTGCTGGCCGGCAACGCCCTTGCCGCCGAACCGAAACGCCCTGAATGCATCGCCCCCGCCTCGCCCGGCGGTGGCTTCGACCTGACCTGCAAGCTGGTGCAAAGCGCCCTGGTGCAGGAAAAGATCCTCAGCAAGCCGATGCGCGTCACCTACATGCCCGGTGGTGTCGGCGCGGTGGCCTACAACGCCGTGGTCGCTCAACGCCCGGCCGATGCCGGCACCCTGGTGGCCTGGTCCAGTGGCTCCCTGCTGAACCTGGCCCAAGGCAAGTTCGGCCGCTTCGACGAGAACGCCGTGAAATGGCTGGCAGCTGTCGGCACCAGCTACGGCGCCATCGCGGTGAAAAGCGACTCGCCCTACAAGACCCTCGACGATCTGGTCGCGGCCTTGAAGAAAGACCCCAGCAAGGTGGTGATCGGCTCTGGCGGCACCGTCGGCAGCCAGGACTGGATGCAAACCGCATTGATCGCCAAGGCCGCCGGCATCAACCCGCGTGACCTGCGCTATGTTGCACTGGAAGGCGGTGGCGAAATTGCCACGGCGCTGCTGGGCGGCCATATCCAGGTCGGCTCTACCGACATCTCCGACTCCATGCCGCACATCCAGAGCGGCAACATGCGCATCCTGGCGGTGTTCTCGGAAAACCGCCTGGACGAGCCCGAGATGAAAGACATCCCTACCGCCAAGGAGCAGGGCTACGACATCGTCTGGCCGGTAGTGCGCGGCTTCTACCTGGGGCCAAAGGTGAGCGATGAGGACTACGCATGGTGGAAGGCATCGTTCGACAAGATGCTGGCCTCGCAAGACTTCGCCGAGCTGCGTGACCAGCGCGAACTGTTCCCGTTCGCCATGACCGGCGAAGAGCTGGACGGCTATGTGAAGAAGCAAGTGGCCGACTACAAGGCACTGGCCAAGGAATTTGGCCTGATCCAGTAAGCCTGTCGGACTCACCATCACCCCTGTAGGAGCGGCCTTGAGCCGCGATGGGCCGCACAGCGGCCCCTGGCACAGCCGATACGATGCTTCGGACAGATCGCATCGGCAGGTTTAGCGGCCGCTTCGCGCCCGATCGCGACGCAAGGCCGCTCCCACAGGATTTGCATCTCACTTGAGCAATCCCGACGAGGATTCCCCAATGATCCTGCAACGCATCTTCGCCCTGGTCCTGCTGGCGGTGTGCGCCGCCCTGGCCGTGATGGCCTGGCCCTACCAGGCGGCGTTTTCCTATGAACCGGTGGGCCCGCGTGCCTATCCGCTGCTGATGCTCGGCCTGATGGGCCTGGGCCTGTTGTACCTGGTGTTCCGCCCCACGCCCATCGTGCGCAAGGACGACGAACCGGAACTGGACCGCGAAACCCTGACCAAGATCACCGCCTGCGTCGGCCTGCTGATCGTCTTCGCGGCCACCTTCGAAGCCTTGGGCTTCATCCTCAGCGCCATCCTTGTCGGCCTGCCCATGGCCCGCCTGTATGGCGGCCGCTGGCTGCACAGCGCCCTCGTGGTCGTCGGCATGAGCCTGCTGCTCTACTGGCTGTTCGACCGCGTGATGGACGTGCCCCTGCCCCTTGGCCTGCTGAGCGTACTGGAGAACTGACACATGGATACCTTGAGCTACCTGGGCCAGGGCTTCGGCGTTGCCCTGACCCCTTACAACCTGGTTACCGCCCTCTCCGGTACCCTGATCGGCACGGTGGTCGGCCTGCTGCCGGGCCTGGGCCCGATCAACGGCGTGGCCCTGCTGATCCCCATCGCCTTCGCCCTGGGCCTGCCGCCAGAGTCTGCGCTGATCCTGCTGGCCGCGGTGTACCTGGGCTGCGAATACGGCGGGCGTATCAGCTCGATCCTGCTGAACATCCCGGGCGAAGCCTCGACTGTGATGACCACCCTGGACGGCTACCCGATGGCTCGCCAAGGCTTGGCGGGCGTCGCACTGTCGCTGTCGGCCTGGAGTTCGTTCATCGGCGCCCTCATCGCCACCTGCGGCATGGTGCTGTTCGCCCCGCTGCTGGCGAAATGGGCCATCGCCTTCGGCCCGGCGGAATACTTCGTACTGATGGTGTTTGCCATCGTCGCCCTGGGTGGCATGGCAGGTGACAAACCGCTAAAAACCTTCATTGCCGCACTGATCGGCCTGTTCCTTTCGGCGGTCGGCATCGATGCCAACAGTGGCGTCTACCGCTTCACCGGTGACAGCGTACACCTGGCCGACGGCATCCAGTTCGTGGTGCTGGTGCTAGGCCTGTTCTCCATCAGTGAAATCCTGCTGCTGCTGGAAAAGACCCACCATGGTCACCAGGCGGTAAAAGCTACCGGCCGCATGCTGTTCAACTTCAAGGAAGCGGCTTCGGTATTCGTGGTCAACATCCGTTGCGGCCTGCTTGGTTTCATCATGGGCGTTCTGCCCGGCGCCGGCGCGACGCTGGCCAGTGCCGTGGCCTACATGACCGAGAAACGCCTGGCCGGGGAAAGCGGCAAGTTCGGCAAAGGCGATGCCCGTGGCCTGGCAGCGCCGGAAACTGCCATTGGTGCGTCCTGCTGTGGCGCCTTGGTCCCGATGCTGACCCTGGGCGTACCGGGCTCTGGCACCACGGCCGTGATGATCGGCGCCCTGACCCTGTACAACATCACCCCTGGCCCACTGCTGTTCGAACAGCAGCCGGACATCGTCTGGGGCCTGATCGCTTCGCTGTTCGTCGCCAACATCATGCTGGTGATCCTCAACATCCCGATGATCCGCATCTTCACGCGCATCCTCGCCGTGCCAAACTGGGCGCTGGTGCCAGTGATCGCCATCATCACGGCCATTGGCGTATACGCCGTGCATGCCACCACCTTCGACCTGTTCCTGATGGTCGGCATCGGCATCATGGGTTACATCCTGCGCAAGCTGGACTTCCCACTGTCGCCGATCCTGCTCGGTTTCATCCTGGGCGGGCTGATGGAGCAGAACCTGCGCCGTGCACTCTCGATCTCCAACGGTGAACTGGGCATCCTCTGGTCGAGCCCGATCAGCATGGGCGTCTGGGCGTTGGTGGCGCTGATGCTCGCCCTGCCGCTGCTGCGCATCTGGCGTAAACGCAGCCTGCAGCGTCGGGCCCTGGCCGATGCCTGATCGACCGTTGCCTTTGTTTGTCGCAACCGGGCTGGTCGGCCTTGCTGGCGGTTACCTCGCCAGCAAGGTCGGCTGGCCTTTGCCGTGGATGGTGGGTTCGCTGCTGGCCATCATCCTGGTGCGCTGCCTGACGCCCTGGCAGTTGTCGGAAATTCCCAACGGCCGAAAATGCGGGCAGTGCATCATCGGCATCGGCATTGGCCTGCACTTTACGCCGGCAGTGATCGAGCAAGTGGGTAGCCATTTTGCGCTGATCTTCTTCGGCGCCCTGTTCACCACCCTGTCCAGCGTGATCGGCGTGTGGCTGCTGCGGCGCACCGGTGAAGACCGCGCCACGGCATTCTTCGCCAGCATGCCTGGCGGCTCGGGGGAGATGGTCAACCTGGGTGCCCGGAACGGTGCAGTGCTCAGCCAGGTGGCGGCAGCGCAGAGCCTGCGGGTGCTGGCAGTGGTGCTGTGCGTGCCCGCACTGTTCAAGTTTCTGCTGGGTGACGGGGTGCCGCTCAATCATGCCGGCAGCGTCAGCTGGGGCTGGCTGGCCCTGATCAGCCCGCTCGGCGTTGCCGTTGCGCTGCTCTGGCAACGGTTGCGCCAGCCCAACCCCTGGCTGTTCGGGCCATTGCTGGTGGCGGCCACGGTCAGCCTGGCCGGCAACCTGCAGATCGCCCTGCCCAATGGCGCCAGCCAGATCGGCCAGTGGCTGATCGGCAGTGGCCTGGCATGCCACTTCAACCGCGCCTTCTTCCGCCGGGCCCCGTCGTTCCTGGGGCGCACGCTTCTGGCCACGGCGCTGTGCATGGCCATTGCCGGCAGTGCCGCGTGGGTGTTGAGCGTGATGACAGCGCTGGACCTGCGTTCGCTGACGTTGGGGATGATGCCGGGGGGCATTGCCGAAATGAGCCTTACAGCAGAGACCCTGCAACTGTCCGTGCCTTTGGTGACGGCGCTGCAGGTGATGCGCTTGCTGTTCGTGCTGTTTCTGGCGGAGCCGTTATTCCGGCTGTGGAACGCAAACCAGGAATAATCGCGTCGCCTGCTTCGCGGGCTTGCCCGCTTGTATGGTTAGACTTGAAGGGGTGGTGGGACTAAATGCCCGATTCTGACTGTTCACA